>CABXJL010000019.1:0-22496 GCA_902512485.1 uncultured Gammaproteobacteria bacterium | reverse complement strand
GCTTGATTGCCTACCTCCTTCCCCCTTCGTTATTTCATTTAAAACTAAGGAAGAGCAACTCGATTGTGCGCTTACTTGGACTGAAGACACAAACAATGCGACAGCTGAAAGCTTTGTTAATTTGATTCCAACAATCGGAGGTGGTACTCACGTTAATGGTCTTCGATCGGGACTCACGGAAGCTCTAAAGGAATTTTGTGAATTCAGAAGCCTACTTCCAAAAAACCTGAAATTGACTCCTGATGATGTATGGCAGAGAATAGCTTTCGTCTTGTCGATTAAAATACTAGACCCTCAATTCACAGGCCAAACAAAGGAAAGGCTTTCATCAAGAGAGTGTGCTTCATTTGTTTCGGGTGTTGTTAAGGATTCTTTCAGTCTTTGGCTCAACCAACATACCGATATAGCTGAAAAAATTGCGGAGATAGCCATTCTTAATGCCCAGTCTAGACTTAAAACTGCTAAAAAGGTGGTTCGTAAAAAAATTGTTAGTGGCCCTGCCCTACCAGGAAAGCTTTCAGACTGTACAAGCAGTGACCTTGACCAAACTGAAGTTTTTTTGGTTGAAGGTGACTCAGCTGGAGGGTCGGCAAAACAAGCTAGAGACAAAGATTATCAGGCAATATTACCGTTGAGAGGCAAAATTCTTAACACTTGGGAGGTGGACTCAACCCAAGTCCTTGCGTCTAACGAAATTCATGATATCAGTGTTGCAATAGGTTTAGAGCCAGATAACAATGATCTTTCTGGTTTGCGCTATGGAAAAATTTGTATACTTGCTGATGCAGATTCTGATGGTGCTCACATTGCCACTCTGATCTGCGCACTATTTGTTAAACACTTCCCCAAACTTGTCAGAGAGGGCCATGTATATGTTGCAATGCCTCCACTTTATAGAATTGATGCGGGAAAACAAGTTTTTTACGCTCTGGACGATAAAGAAAGAGATGCTATTTCTGCAAAACTATTAAAAGAAAATAAGCGACAAAAAGTTCAGGTACAAAGATTCAAAGGGCTAGGAGAAATGAATCCCAAACAACTCAGGGAAACCACCATGCAGCCAGACACCAGACGTTTAATACAACTAACTCTCAGTAACACTTTGCAGGTTTCTGAAACAATGGATATGTTGCTTTCAAAAAAGAGAGCGTCTGATCGAAAATCCTGGCTCGAAAGTAAAGGAAATTTGGCTAATGTCTAAGGCAGTTGTCCTTCTTTCCGGTGGACTGGACTCAACCACAACTCTGGCAATAGCATTGTCACAAAGCTTTGATTGTTATGCGTTGAGTTTTGATTATGGCCAAAAGCAACGATCTGAACTTATCTCAGCAAAATCCATCGCCCATGAGTTCGGTGTTACTGAACATCGAATTATGACAATTTCCTTAGCAGATATTGGTGGATCAGCACTCACTGACGTTAACCTTAAAGTACCAAAATATAAAGAAAGTAATGAAATTCCAATAACCTATGTACCTGCACGAAACACTATATTTTTGTCTTTCGCGCTTGCTTGGGCTGAGGTGATTGATTGTCAGTCAATCTTTATTGGTGTCAATGCTCTAGATTATTCAGGTTATCCAGATTGTAGACCAGAATACATAAAAGCCTATGAAGAAATGGCAAACCTAGCTACCAAGCAATCTATCGATGGTCATAGATTAACAATTCATACTCCTTTAATCGACCAAACGAAAGCACAGATTATCAACCAAGGGCAAAGCTTAGGAGTTGATTATTCTCAAACTATTAGTTGCTACCAGGCCAACGATAATGGCGAAGCTTGTGGTGAATGTGACGCATGCATTCTTCGAAAAAATGGCTTCGCTCAATCAGGTGTAACTGACCCTACAAAGTATCAATGAAATATTTAGAATTTAGTATTATCAGATTGTTTTTTGACGATAAAATGTAGTCTTTTAGACTATTAAAGGATTAATCTCAAAATGAGTATTGAAGACAGGGTGCGTAAAGTTGTAAGTGAGCAGTTGGATGTAAGTGGTGATATTGACAATAATGCCTCTTTTATTGATGATTTAGGTGCTGATTCGTTAGATACTGTTGAACTAGTTATGTCACTCGAAGAAGAATTTGACTGTGAGATTGCAGATGAAGAGGCAGAAAATATTACAACCATTCAGCAGGCAATTGACTATATTAACGCAAACACGTAACAACTTCAAAATAATCCAAAAAGGCGCTTTCATTTAATTGTATAAGGCGCCTTTTTTATATAATATAGAAATCAAATCAGCCATCAATAAAAAACTTTTTGGCTAAATTCGCCAAATAAACTAGCATTATATGAAAAAGAGAAGAGTTGTCATAACAGGTATAGGAATAGTTTGCCCTGTAGGTAACACGATAGATGAAGCTTGGCGTAATATCTTAAACGGTATTTCTGGTATCGCTACACTTGAAAATATTGACACCGAAGGTCAGGCTGTAACTTTTGGAGGCTCAGTTAAAAACTTTGACGTCTCTAAGTACCTTAGCCCTAAAGAAGCTAAAAAAATGGACATCTTCATTCATTACGGTATGGCGGCAGGCATTCAAGCTATCGAAGATAGCGGAATCGAGGTTACTGAATCTAATGCCGACAGAATTGGTGTTGCTATTGGCGCAGGTATTGGAGGCCTAACAACCATTGAAAAAACAGCAGATCTTTTCCGAGAAAAAGGCCCTAAGAGAATTTCACCGTTCTTTGTACCCTCTTCTATCATTAACATGGTTTCTGGCAATCTATCAATTAAGTACGGCCTTAGAGGGCCTAACTTTGCAATTGTTACTGCCTGCACCACAGGAACTCACAATATCGGCGATGCTTCAAGAATTATCGAATATGGTGACGCCGATGTGATGATTGCTGGTGGAACTGAAATGTCGACAACTAACTGCGGTCTTGGTGGCTTTGCCGCAGCTCGTGCACTTTCTACACGAAACGATGATCCAATAACAGCCTCTAGACCTTGGGACATTGATAGAGATGGTTTTGTTCTTGGCGATGGTGCTGGTGTAATAGTGCTTGAAGAGTACGAGCATGCTAAAAAGCGTGGCGCTAATATTTATGCAGAACTCTCTGGTTACGGTATGAGTAGTGATGCCTATCACATGACCTTACCTTCAGAAGGTGGCGAAGGTGCCGCAAGATGCATGATAAACTGCATTAATAATGCCGGAATTAACCCAAATGAAGTTGACTATATCAATGCCCATGGAACTTCAACACCAGCTGGTGATGTCGCTGAAACCGATGCAGCTAAGTTAGCTTTAGGCTCACATTCAAATAATATAGTGATGAGTTCAACAAAATCAATGACAGGTCATCTATTAGGTGCTGCAGGCGGTATTGAGGCAATTTTTTCTACCCTTTCAATCAAAGATCAGGTAGCTCCGCCAACAATCAATATATTTAATCAAGATCCACAGTGTGATTTAGATTATGCTGCAAATGAGGCAAAAGAAATTAGCATCAATCATGCCATCTCAAACTCGTTTGGCTTTGGTGGCACCAATGGTTCTATCGTAATATCTAAGTTAACCTAGCTTTCTTCTATAACAATCGATGATGTATCCGAGATATCGGAACCTGAAATTAGTTCGTCTACAATTTTATAGATACGAATGGCACCATTTGTAACGCTATGAAGAGCCTCTTGCTTATGAATGATGAGTTGCCAGCTGTGTTCATCTGACGCAAACTTAATAGCACCGCCAATGAGGGCTAAAGCTATAATCACACCTAAGAAAAATTTAATCATTTACATTCAAACCTCTGTTGTATCGAACACATTTTACCCAGTTTATTAGTAATCTTGTCTACCTTTAATCACTACCTCATAGCCAGACTCTTCTGGCTCATCATCAATTATTTCTACTGGGAAACCTCGACCCAATACGTCTACATCAGCTGACTCTTCTAGTCTTTTAATAATATTAGGTGAAAGCTCTCGCGAACCGTAACGTTCCTCACCATCCTTAAAGATGTCTACAATAAGAGGGGCGATTTCTAAATCAAGTCCTTTACGCTTTGCCAATTCATTAAAAATTCCAATATCCTTTGAGACAAGGTCCATCGTAAAGCTAATATCACGACTCCCATTCAGAATAACTTGTGACTCTGTCTCGTGAACAAAAGAGTTGCCAGAAGAGGCCTTAATCGCTTCATAAGTGACGTTCATATCCATACCGATTAACTTCATTGTTGTTAATGCCTCAGCGATTGATGCTAGGTTCACTGTAGCTAAATAATTCGTCATCACTTTAAGGATAGATGCAGAACCTAAGTCTCCAGTATGTAAGATGCGACAACCCATGGTTGTTAATATTGGTAAGACTAACTCAAAGGTTTTACGGGAACAACCTGCAAAAATTGATATATTTCCCGTATCAGCCCTGTGACAACCTCCTGATACAGGACAATCAACTGGCAAAGCGCCAGTAGCTTCGACCAAGGTCCCAATACGTCGAACTTCAGCTTCATCGGTGGTGCTCATTTCCAACCATATTTTACCTCTACTAATTCCTGCAAGCACACCATCATCAGCTTCCATCACTCGGGAGCAGGCTTTAGGGGATGGCAAACAGGTAATAATCACATCGCAAAGCACAGCTATTTCTTTAGGAGAATGTGCACTTTTTGCACCACGCGAAACCAAATGACTCACAAATTCCTCGTTCAAGTCCCTAACAGTTAGATCATAACCGTTACGTAATAAACTACCGGCAAGTTTCCCTCCTACATTACCAAGTCCAATAAATCCTATTTTCATTTCAAACTCCTTTTATAAGTCACTTAAATCGTCACTAACTGAATAAGGCCTGGGGTTCATTGAAAGGTGAAGTTTTTGTCCCTTGTAAGGTGAATTCGCTTTTACAATATCATGATTGAGTTCTATACCTAGACCTGGCTTTGTTGAAGGAATAATGTGACCATGAACCCACTTTATCGGTTCCTGTAAAACCTCTTGATAAAAACCATCCCAGGTTTTAATGCTTTCTTGAATCAAAAAGTTAGGGGTAGCTGTTGCAAGCTGAATGCTTGCAGCAGCTCCAACTGGACCGTTATAGACATGCGGTGCAATTTGAGCATAATAGACTTCGGCAAGGCTGGCAATTTTTTTACCCTCTAAAATGCCACCTACCCTGCCTAAATTCATTTGGATAATTGATGCTGAATTATTCTTTAGAATATCATAGAATTCATATTTTGAAGTCAACCTTTCTCCAGTCGCAATAGGAATACTGGTTTTCTTTGCAACTTCTGCCATAGCGCTCGACTGACCTGGTGGAACTGGCTCCTCAAACCACAATGGGTCAAACTGTTCTAATCGTTTTGCTAAGCGAATTGCTGAGGATGGAGTCATCTGACCATGAGTACCAATTAATATATCACAACTATCTCCGACGGCATCTCTAATCTTTCTACAATAGTTTTCACTGTGTTCTAGCCGATTCAATGATATTTGATGTCCAGAATAGCTTGAATATGGCCCTGCTGGATCAAACTTGATAGCAGTGAAACCTTTTTCTTTGTACTTAATGGCGCACTCTGCACCCAGACCTGGATCCTCATAATTATGCTGGCTATTTTTATCTACCGGGTATAGGTAAGTATATGAACGTAACTTTTCATGAATCTTACCTCCAATTAGCTCATAAATGGGCTTATTTGCCGATTTTCCAACAATATCCCAACAAGCCATCTCAAGACCACTCAAAACACCCATCATCGTCAAATCAGGACGCTGAGTAAATCCGCTCGAATAACACTCTCGATAAAGACGCTCAATATGGTGTGGATCTTGCCCCTTTAAATATCTTTCAAAAACATCTTTAATTGCTTTAACTACGACTTCTGGGTGAAAAGATGCAGAGTAGACTTCACCAACACCTTCTATACCGCACTTAGTTTCCAAACATAGAAAAATCCAATACATACCACCCAAATGCGGCTCAGGAGTAGTGACAATATGAGTAGTTAGTTTGTTAACCTGCATTTAATTATCGAAAAAAATATTAGATTAATAAATATAGATGTTATTTTTATACTTCTTACACTAAACATGCAAATAATCTTTCAATAGACAATCAAGAACTTTTTAATGGTCTTTTGACTTCTCTTTGGCGTTGAGAATTTTGCCAATCCGAATCAATCCAAACATTAATATTACTAATCGAAAGTGGTTGAATACCCAATATTGAATCAGCCATTTTTTCGGCTGCCATAATGGTAGGCCCATTCAGATTGCCGTTAGTTATAGTAGGAAAGATGGAAGAGTCTACCACCCTCAATTTATCAATACCATTTACTTGACCCTTATTATTTACAACTGTCATTGGGTCGCTCTCAGAGCCCATTTTGCAGGTACAAGATGGATGGTAAGCACTCTCAACATTGGCCCTAACCCAGGCATCTATTTCATCATCGGTATTGACTTCTGATCCTGGATTTTCCTCATCACCTCGAAAATCGTCAAGAGCTGGTTGATTTAGTATTTCCCTTGTCAACCTAATACAATCCCGCCAGTCTTGTCGGTCTTGTTCACTTTGTAAATAATTAAACAAGATGGTTGGTTTTGCTTCTGGGTCGGGACTGTTAATTTTTATACTTCCTCGACTTCTTGGCCTGTTGACACCAGCATGAACCTGGTAACCGTGACCGTCCATAGATGCTTTACCGTCATAACGCATCGCTGCTGGAAGGAAATGGTACTGAATATTAGGCCATTCAATACCCTTTCTAGAACGAATGAAGCCACACGATTCAAAGTGGTTGGTGGCACCCAAACCTGATTTAAATAGTAGCCAACGTGCACCAATAAGCGCCATACTTAAATAATTTAACTTACTGTTTAGGGTGATTGGTTTTTTACAATGATATTGAAAATATACTTCCAGATGATCTTGTAGGTTTTCACCAACACCCGACAGTTCATGTAGCAACTCAACACCAGCGCTTTTTAATACATCTGCAGGTCCAATCCCAGATAATTGGAGTAATTGTGGTGAGCCTACAGATCCAGCACTCAAAATTACCTCTTTATTGGCATTAACTGTTTTAATTTGATTATTTATTTTGTACTCAACACCTATTGCAGTTTTACCTTTAAGTAAAACTTTTTGAACCAAGACACTTTGAACTATCGTCAGGTTTGGTCTGTTTTTTGCTTGATTAATATAGGCATTGGAAGCTGATGCACGAACACCTTGATTAATCGTCATATGCATAGCACCAAAACCTTCTTGCTGTTTAGCGTTATAGTCATCAGTTTTTGGATATCCCGCTTCATGACCTGCTTCTATAAAAGCTTGGTAAAGTGGATTTAATTTCATATTGTTACCACCACAGGTTACTACAGGACCCTTTCCGCCACGATAGTCGTCTTCTCCACCCTGCCAACTTTCAGAGCGCTTAAAGTAAGGCAGACAATCTTTATAAGACCAACCCGCTACTCCTTGTTCTTCCCATTGATCATAATCACGTGCATGACCACGAACATACACCATCCCATTTATCGAAGAAGAACCACCCATTACCTTTCCTTGAGGGCAGTGCATTTTACGATTATTAAGATAAGGTTCTGGTTCAGAATAAAACTGCCAACAAAACTTTTCAGTGTTCATTGGATAAGATAACGCTGTCGGCATTTGGATTAAGATATTGTTATCATTTCCACCGGTTTCTAGAAGAAGAACTTCATTCTCGCCAGATTTTGTCAAACGATTAGCTAAAACACAACCCGCTGATCCTGCACCCACAATAATGTAATCAAATTGTTTATCCATATCTTAATAATCTCATTTCTATGAATTATTTCATTAAAACAAAGATGAAATTATATAGCAGGATTATAATATTTATATGAAAGAAAATTTCAATCAAGAACGTGTCGATCTCGCTGCAGCATTTAGATGGGCTGCTCGACTAAACATGCACGAAGCTGTTGCTAATCATTTTAGTTTAGCAGTTTCAGATGACGGCTCTCAATTCTTGTTAAATCCTATTGGAATGAACTTTTCACAGATTTGTGCAAGCGACCTACTTTTAATAGACTCGAATAATACCGAAACAATGTCTCAGCCTAACGCCCCTGATGCCACAGCTTGGGCTATCCATGGCGCAATGCATAGAAACAATCCTCAGGCTCGTTGCATCCTTCATGTTCATTCAAAATATGCCACTATTCTTGCTTGTCTAGAAGACAAAGTCATGAAACCCATTGACCAGAATACAATGCGCTTTTATGAAAAAGTGTCAATTGATTATGATTATGATGGTATGGGAGTTGGAGATGAAGCTGAAAGATTATGCACCATTTTGGGTGATAATTCAGTTTTATTAATGGGAAATCATGGAGTATTGACAGCTGCTAATTCTGTAGCACTAGCATTTGACTATCTCTATCATTTTGAAAAGTCCTGTGAGACTCTAATTGGAGCCTATCAAACAGGTAAAAAGTTGCATTTAGCCAGTCACGAAGTAGCAACAAAAACTGCCCGGCAATGGGAAAAATATGATGCTTCAGATCTTCATTTTAATGCTCTAAAGGCAATACTCGACAAAGAAGAGCCTGATTATAAAAAATAAGTCAATGAAATTAAAACATGCTCAGCAATAAGGAAGAAAAATGTCAATTAATAATATCTCATTGGATATAGACTATGTAAGAGCTCAATTTCCTGCTTTTAAAGACCCATTAAGTTCCAAATGGTCTTTTTTTGAAAATGCTGGTGGAAGTTATGTCCCAATTAATGTTATTGAACGCCTAAATCATTTTATGACGTCAACAAAAGTTCAACCCTATGCGGAGTTTGATACGTCAGCCATTGCCGGAGATAATATGGACCAGGCAACGAGCTTATTTGCTGAAATGATTAACGCTGAAAATGATGAAATCATTATTGGTGGTTCTACATCTATTAACATGTATGTTCTCTCTAATGCAATGAGAAGTCTTTTAAATCCTGGCGATGAAGTCATTGTTACGAATCAAGATCATGAAGCTAATGTTAGCGCATGGCGACGACTTGCTGAACATGGAATAACAATTAAAGAGTGGAAAATAAATCCAGCTTCTGCAGAACTTGAAATTGATGATTTGAAAGCTCTTTTATCTGATAAAACTAAAATTGTTGCGGTCACCCATTGTTCCAACATAGTTGGCTCGATTAATGACCTTAAATCAATAGCAAAATTGGTCCATGAATATGACGCCTATATAGTTGGAGATGGCGTCTCTTATGCACCACACGGTTTTCCAGATGTAAAGGATCTTGACGTTGATTTTTACGCATTTAGTCTCTATAAGACCTATGGCCCCCACTTAGGACTTCTTTATGGGAAAAAAGAGATTCTCAATAAACTACCTAATCAAAATCATGAATTTTTGGAGGGTGATGTGCCCTATACTCTTAATCCTGGTGGACCCAACCATGAAGAGTTGTCTTGCTTAGTGGGTATATATGAGTATTTTAATAACCTACATGAACACCACTTCCCAGGAAGCCAAACAACAACAAGAGACAAAATTGAAAAAGTTAATGACCTAATTGCAAGACATGAACAAGAGATAGCAAATCCACTCCTGGACTATATCGATTCTCGTGATGACATTAAACTGATTGGCAAAAGCAAGATAGAAAACAAGGATAGAGCGCCAACGATTGCTTTTACTGTTAAAAATAAATCATCTAAAGATGTTAGTAGCGAACTAGTCAAGAGTGGCATAGCTACAAGAAATGATAACTTTTATGCTTGGCGTTGTTTAATGGCTCTAGGTATCGATGTGGATGATGGTGTTGTAAGAACAAGCATGGTTCATTACAACACCCACGAAGATGTTGATAATCTTATTAATGCTTTAAAAAAGATTTAAATAAGTTCTCTAGGTTATTCACAATTAGCTCTCCTTATAAAGAGTTGGAAACATTTTTCCATCTAAATCATCGCCATTTTGATAACCATTTTCCACCATTATCGCTCTTTCCTCTTTTGCCCAGTCACCTCTATACTTTATTTTAGAGCCTTCTTTAGCCATTCTTAAGGTGTACCTGTGAATGTCATTTTTTGGAGTAATTTCATTCAAATTTCCGTGCAATGTTCTCATATCAAAAAACACACAGTCACCCAATTCGAATTCCCACTGCAAAAATTCATAATCATCTTTGTTTTGAAGTATGTTAGGGGTAGTTTCATATTTTTTGCCATTAACAACACCAGCTTCACCATCAACTAAATGGCCGTCATTGAATCTTGTTCTTACAAACAACTTGTTCCAGAGGTGAGAGCCTTTAATCCAAGCAATACCCTCTTCTTTTGAGACAGGCTCAAGAGGTAACCAGAGAACACACATGGAACCCTCAAAATCAAAGTAAGTAATATCGTGATGAAATGGCGCGCTAGATTTAGAACCTGCTTCCCTATAAAACCAATTATCCATTACCAAATTAATTCTTGAAGCACCCAAAAGTTCAGAGGCCATTTTTGATGTAGGAGAATTAAATACAAAGTCTTTAAAATCGGGGTATAAATTCCACGTCCAAAAGTCTTCATAGTAACCAGGCAAATTACTATCTTTTGTATGATTTACAAATCTTGGACTGGGATTATTAATATCAATATCAATCCCATTTCTTAATTTTTCAATCCAACTCTTATCAAACTTACCTTTAATGAATACAGCACCATCTTTTTGAAATTGATTGATTTCTTTTTTACTTAATAGATTTTGCATAAAAAATATTAAACACTCTTATTGAACTAAGTTGTTTTCTCAGTCTGCCTTAGGCCAGAGTTGAGGAAACATTTTTCCTGCTAATATATCACCATTCTTATAACCAGCATTTTTCATTTCTTGTGTATATGTAAAATTAGTCAAATCTTCAGCATAACTAATCTTAGCATCTTCTTTAGCTACCCTTAATGTGTAACGACTTAATGTTTTTTTGGGTATAGAAGAACTTAGAACTCCATGAAGAGTTCTGATGTCAAATATAACACAATCCCCTAATTCAAAATCCCATTGTAAGAATTCATATTTATCTTTATTTCCTATAATATCTGGAGGCTTTTCATACTTAATTCCATTTATAGTGTGTTCATTACCCTCTACTTCATGTCCATCCTTAAAAAGAACCCTTAAAAAGCGTTTATTCCATAGATGTGAACCCTTAACCCATGCAATTCCTTCATTTATTTTTAAAGGTTGTAACGGCAACCAAAGAACACACATAGCACCTTCAATATCAAAATAACTTATATCATGATGAAAAGGTGTTGCAGATTTAGATCCAGCCTCTCTTAAAAACCAATTGTCCATCACAAGATTTATTTTGTCAGCAGACATCAACTCAGAAGCTATTTCTGAATAAGGTGAATTAAATACAAAGTCCGTAAATTCGGGCACTAAATTCCACGTCCAATAATCTTCTAAATAAGCAGGGAGATCATTTTGATTTGTATGAGATTTAAATCTAGGGCTTGGATTTTTTATATCTTTTTCAATTCCAATTTTTAACTTTTCTATCCAGTTAAGATCAAATTTCCCTTTGATGAAGATAGCGCCATTTTTTTGAAATTGATTGATTTCTTTTTCAGTTAAAAGGTTCTTCATAGGTATGAATTTTGACCATTAAATAGAATCTAAAAACTATATTTTAAATGTCTATTAGAGTGGAGAATATTTCTCTAATACTACAGAATTTTCAATTTGTTTTGATGAAATTTCCCAATATTTATTAAGCAATTGAGCCGTTTGTTTTTTATTCTGACGAATAAAGCCAAATTTCTCATAAAACTGGATTGCCCAAGCGGCATCTTGCCATGTGCCAACTAATAAATATGAGCTTTTATTAAGTTTAAATAAGTACTGCAGCAATGATTTTCCAATCCCCATTCCTTGATAATTAGTCAATGTATATGCATGCCTTATAAGAGTGACATCTTTTAGTTCCTGAATGCCCATTACACCCAATAATTTATTATCTTTGTTATACCCAAACATGCGAACACCACTATCAAATTCGTTGACTAACCCTTCCTCTAGCATGTATGGTTCATGCCAACAATCAGCCGGAATAACGCCCTTGTACTTTATCGCAGCATCATTGATTACATATAGAATGTCAGATAGGTCTTTTACTGTATTTTCTATTATCATTTAACACCTAAAAACTTTATTCTGTCAGCACTAGAATGATGTTAATAAAAAAAATAAATCATTAATTTGACAGAAATGTTTGAAAAGAGTAGCATTAATTTTAAACCATAATAGTTTGTTTTTTTTATGCCTAACAGTCGATTGAAAATGAATAGAAAATTAATTTCTACTTTAGTTGTAATTTTTTTAATGATTACTCCATACGCGTCAACAGCTCACGAAATACCAAAACCTTCTTTTACTATTGGCGTCTCGCTAATAAACGATAAGGCACTTGATGATCTAGCAGGAACTGGTGTTACGATTGATGATAATGATATTGCCGCTTACTTTACAGTAGATTACCATGTTTCACCAAGTCTATCCTTTGAAGGAGGAGTTATTTCTGGTCACGAGGTTTCAGCTAGTTTGCCTAGTGGTGCCTCAGGCACCTGGCATGGTACTAAATCTTACTCAACAAGTGGCGCTCTAACTATAACAACTAAAACTGATAATAGCTATTTATTTGGTGTTAAATATGAACCTTCTACAACTGGCACACTAAGCGTTTACGGTAAAGCAGGCTTAATGTTTTGGGATGTTGATTTCATTGTTAGCGGCAGTGGAACACTTACCTACAATGGCAAAACATACAATTCAAAAACGTTTTTACAGGTTGACGGTAGCGACCCCTATATTGGTCTAGGATTGTCTTATGAAATAAGCAAGAATACTTCACTTGCTTTTGACTATGTAACTCCGGCTTCAACAAATGCTATTGAAGGTGTTGCTCTTGATTTTAGTGGATATTCAATATCTTGGTTACGTAACTTCTGACAACAAAAAATCACTAATCACCAAGAAAAGATTTACGAACTTCATTTCATATAATGTATCGCAATTTTTGCTGCTAAGGCTGCATTATTTTGTATTAATTTGATATTTGCATTTAGACTTTTGCCTTGAGTTATTTCATTTACTTTTGATAACAAATATGGTGTTATTTCTTTGCCTTTGATTTTCTCTTTGTCAGCTTCAATAATTGCTTCATTTATAGCTTCATTCATCATAGCAAACTCTAGTTCAAATGTTTTTGGTATAGGGTTTGTTACGAGCAAACCTCCTTCAATTGAAAGATTCCACTTTGTCTTTAATATTTCCGCAATATCGGATGCTGAATCAACTCTATAGTCAACTTTAAATCCTGACTTGGAAGAGTAAAAAGCTGGTAATTCTGAAGTTTTATAACCGATAACTGTTACGCCTTTGGTTTCAAGATACTCAAGAGTTAGTCCAATATCAAGTATAGCTTTTGCACCAGCACAAACAACGCATACATTGGTCTTTGAAAGTTCCTCAAGGTCTGCAGAGATATCAAATGTTTTTTCTGCACCTCTGTGTACGCCACCTATTCCGCCAGTAGCAAATATAGCTATTTTTGCTAAATTAGAAATAATCATAGTTGAAGCTACTGTTGTAGAACCGGATAATTTTTGTGAAACAGCAATAGCAAGGTCCCGCCTTGAAATTTTTCTGACTTCATCATTCGTTGCTAAAAATTCAATTTCTGCATTGGTAAGACCTACTTTTAAGCGTCCTTTAATTATTGCAATAGTTGCTGGAATTGCTTTATTAGCACGCACTGTATCCTCAACCATTAGAGCGGTTTCTATATTTTCAGGGTAAGGCATACCATGAGAGATAATAGTAGACTCAAGGGCAACGATTGGCAGTTTGCTGTTTAGTGCATTTTCCACTTCAGGATGGACATCTAAGTAGCTATTTAGTTTCATCTTTGCATTCCTTTAATATAAGTTCAATATTTCTTGGTGAAATATCATCACTAATAGTATTTTTACTTTTTAACGCTATTGCTGCAGCTGCTGAGGCATATTTTGCAGTTTTTTTAATGCTATTTAATTTTAAAAACCCATACACTATTCCAGCTACAAAAGCATCTCCAGCTCCATTTCCACTATTCACTTCAATACTTTGTTGATAATAGTGACCATACTCTACTCCGTCGTAATAAAAGACACCCTCTTTGCCTAATGTAATAAATATTTGCTTACACCCCCTATTAAATATGTTTTGTGCAGCCTTAAGCATGCTTTTCTTGTTAGTAATTTTGATTCCTGTAATAAGTTCAGCCTCTAGTCTATTAGGTTTAACTGTATGAAATTTTCCAATAATATTAATTATTTTTGACGTTTTAGCGATAGATACTGGATCTAAAAATAATGGTATATGGCTGTATTCATCCGTAATATATTGGATTACCTTGGTAGGAATATTTGTGTCAATTACAATAACAGAGCTTTGATTGAGAGTATTACTACAACTTTTGATGTCTTCGATACTCATTTCATTAATAATTCTCATATCAGATATCGATACCAACATATCATTATTGTCATCGAGTACTGATAAGTATTGACTTGTTGGCAATGTATTATGTTTTTTAATAAATGAAGTATCAACATTAGCACTTTGCGTTTTTTCAATTAAAAATTCCCCTAAAGCATCTGCACCAACATAGGAAAACATTTTTGTAGCTATAGAAATACGAGATAAGTTTTCTGCAATATTTCTTCCAACACCTCCTGCAGACATAGAAATTCCACCTGGATTTGAATCATTTAGAAGAAGAGAACTATCAGCAGAACCTTGAAGATCAATATTTGAACCACCTATTACAGAAACATGTGGCTCTGATTGTGTTACATAACCTCTACCTTTAATTAGGTTTTTTTTCACCATATTAGATATATGAACTCCAACAGATGAACGAGTAATATCTAATTTTTCAGCAAGCTGCTCTTGGCTTATCATGGGATTGGAATTTATTAATCTTAATATTTCCCTTTCCCTATTAGTTATCTTCATATAAATAAATATTTATATTATAAACTTATATTTATTATATACACTTAATATGTAAAGAAGTAAGAACTAAATATGGTGGAGGGAATGGGATTCGCATAATCCTCTATACTCTCTCAATGCTTTATGATCAAAATGATTTCAAACAGGGTTGTGTAGAAGGTTTGCCAATATTCGGAAGCCACCCGGTACCAGTTTTTCCACTTGATGGTGCAATATTAAACTCGTGTGCGTATGGCGTCCTTTGCCGAATTTGCCAGTTAGTAATGCACCACGAAGCGGGCTCTCATTTGTATCGGAAATCTCTAGAATTGGCGTATAGGTCTCGTCCCATCTTTCCGCAAAATAGAGTCCGCGCTCTTTATCCCAGTTATCCCAGTCGCTCTTGGTTATTTTATTGGGAGTGTTTAACAGCTGATTGTTAGGTTCCAGATGCAATACGTCGGCACTCTCGTCGGTCACACGCCAGCGCAAGGATGGTTTACCTATCTTTAGATAGGCAAGCGCAGTCGCTTCTGGGTCCCAATTATCCCAAGGTCTATGATAAAGTGTAACGAGGTTTCCTCCCGCCAAGACCCAGTCATGCAAGTCTTTCAAACGTGAGTTAAGCGTAGGGCAAGTTTTAAACGCAAAAACTCCAATAAGGATTGAGTCATATTTAGACAATTCAGTATTCTGCACCATTTCACTTGTTAGGCTTTCAACATCTACCCCAAGCTTTCGCAACCAAAAATCCGTGCGGTCGTTCCCACCGCCGATATAGGCTATTCGACCCTGTGGTAGCACTACATTAACCACTTGAACGTTAACACCAGAAGAAACACATCTGTTTGCTGTGCCAATATGGGAGTAATTCATCCGATTAATAGATTCCGTTGGATTCTTATCGAGCAGCAAATTGAAGGTGTACATTCCTTCAGTCAAACCAGTTGAAGGTTGAAGCTTAAAATGATTATCGTTTTGAGAGATTTCCCAACCCTGCATGCTTGACAATTCGCAGTTCGAATCTTTTGGATATATTTGTGTAAGGCTGACTTTGATATTAACTGGATTGGCCAAGTTTAATACGGCATCCGTTTGGGATAATGCTGCAGAAAATGTGGGGAGAATGTGTAGACGTTCCTCAGGGTCAATCGAAATCGAAACTAAATGGTCGCCTTCGTACCATTCCAAAACCACATTCAGTGGTGCATTAGCGCGGTCAGGGTACCATGTGTCTGGATAAGGATCGCTTGGTTTTTCATCAGAAGGGATCGAAATCTTATGGGTATTATTTTCTGATTTCTCGACGGTCCAACGGTCTGGTAGCTTCACATGCGCGGTAACATTGCAATCAGGTGAATTAAGGTCCGTCGTTAGCTCCAAACTCTCTCCAGGACGTGCTTCATATTGCGACAAGGTAACGCGATAGTTGATATTTTTTGCTATTGCGAGGGCGTTCGATATTTGTCGTTGTTTATCCGATAGACGATGCAAAACCTCTGCCGAAGAAGCATCTGGGCAATTGGTTATTGCAACCGTGATGTTCTGCAATGCGGTAATCAAATATTTATGTATTGAAGTATAATCCGGCCAGGCTGAAATTGCTTGATTCAATGCTGTCTGTGCCTTACATAACGTGGTATCCAATTCAGCACACTTCGCGTATTCCGACAATTCAAACAGTGTCTTTGGTAGGTGATCATAAATCGATTTTTCATGTGTTTCGATGCCATCGCATGACCACGCCAAATTCAAAGGCCAGACGCTTGGTAGCCCTGGTTCAATCCATTTTCCCATTCCTTGGGTTCGATGAAAGCTGCGGGAATACTGCGCTATCTGAGCATAATCTATTCCAAGTATAGGGTCAGCACCGGTGGAATTGACACAAACAGTTTCTGGTGGTGGTGGGGCATCGTCGTCATACGCATCACCGGCACCAGACCAGGCTGGCAGGTACACTTTTTTTACTTGCCAAATTGGCAAGTTCTGTTCGGGAAATGCGGCTGGGTCGGCTGCCAGAAGTACGGCTTTGAATGCGCTCCGGGTCATTGCTTGGTGGTGACCATGCTGGCCTGATATATCCAAAAACGTAGGACAAACTATATCAGGGCGTTCACGGCGAATAATCAAAACAAAGCGTTCAAGCGTCCGTTGTTCTCCCCATTTTTCCAGTGTTTCACTTCCAGATTTGGAAAACCCAAAGTCGAAAATCGTATCTTCGGGTGTTTCAGATAACCAATAATGGCTCATATTGATGACTTCAGCCGCACGCTCCATTTCGCATGTTCGAATGACCCCTAAGTCACGTGTAATCTCGCTTCCAATGGCATTTTGGCCACCTTCACCACGGTTTGCACAAGCTTGAGACAGCCTGATGCCATCACGCAATCCTAGAGCAGCAAGCATGGTAGTTGTTTCATCGTCCGGATGAGCACCCGTATTCATAAACGATAAGCAAGAGCGAAGAGGCTGCAGTGCTTTCCACATTTTAATTGAACGAGGGTTTGCGTTTTGTTTGGTTAGCCGGTCGATGTCAGTTAGAATCATTGCTTTTACTCAACTAAATAATGCCATAGAAGGCGTTGTTGTTTTATGAACTATCATTGCCGCCGTAAAACGACCTGAAGAACCGCGCAGAACACGCGCAAAAAGCCCGATCGTTGCGGTTGGCGAGTGAACCTTTAGGTAATTCAAGTTGAATTAATTATAGACTTATTTTTCTAAGTTAGTCTATACTTAGAATCACAGATCCACTGAAATGTTTCTGCATGAGGAATATGGTGGGTCTTATAGATCGATAAGAAACATCTTATCGGACATATTACATAACAGGAGGATTTAAAAGATGAAATCGTTGAAGAAAACATTGTTAGGATTAATAACTGGAGCAACAATCGCTCTTAGTTCTGGTGCTAGCCAAGCAGTCGAAATCGATTATTGGCAGTACTTCTATCAGACTCGCGTAACTGCAATTGATACTCTTATCGAACAGTTCGAAGCTGAAAACCCAGGCATCACCGTAAAACAAACTAATTTCCCGTATGCGGATTATCGCACAAAAGTTGCAGCAGCAATTCCAGCTGGTGAAGGCCCGGATTTAGTTCAACTGTTTTATGGATGGTTAAATGACTATGTCGAAGCAGATTTGATTTCGCCGTTGCCCGTTAACGCGTTCTCGCCAGAGAAAATCAGCGAGGAATTCTTCCCTATGGTTAAGGCCATGGAAAGAGACGGCCAATACATGGCGCTACCGACAGCTGTTCGATCATTGGCTTTGTTCTATAACACTCAGTTGTTTGAAGAAGCCGGTATTGACGGCCCACCTAAAACTCTCGACGAGTTGGTTGAAACAGCTAAAGCGCTGACCAAAAAAGATGCAGCTGGTAACATTACTCAAGTTGGTATCACAACAGGCATGACTGCTCAGGACCATCATTGGGTCCGTGAAGTTCTAATTCGTCAGTTTGGCGGAGAGCCATACACCAGTGATTATCAAACCGTTACCTATGATGATGAGGCCGGTGCAGCAGCTTTGCAGTGGTATTCCGATCTTCAAACCAAACACGGTGTAACGCAGTCTGGATTTATGGATCAACCACAAGCAGCCTTTAAGGCAGGCCGTGCGGGAATGCATATTGATGGATCGTTCCGTATTGGTTCTCTTAATAAAATACGTGGCTTGGAGTGGGCAGTTGCAGAGCTTCCAGCTGGTCCAGATGGTATCCAGTCCAACTATTCAAGCTACTGGGTAAATGCGATAACAACTAAGGCTGAAGGGGAAAAAGAAGCCGCTGCGCTGAAATTCCTTGCTTTCATCACGTCGGATGCAGCCATGCAAATTTGGTTGGATACGGTTGGTGAATTACCCGCAAAACCATCTGCAGGTTTGACTGATGCAAATCGGGCTGATCCAGTATTTGGACCCTTTATAAAAGGACTTGCCTACGCAAATACGACAATTTTTGCAAACGAGTCAGCTCAACGTCAGGTATTAGTTGACGCGATGCAAAGTATCCTTCTTGAAGGCGAAACAGCTGAAAATGCAATTGGAGTTGCTGCCGAAAAAGATCAGGCAATTCTTGATAGATACTACAAGTAACTAGAACTCGATAGCGGTACATATGTGCCGCTATCATTACTTTTTTGAAGCCAGGCTATGCATTGGTATCATATACTTTCAATAAAACAAAAGCAGGTTGTATGGGCATGGACTTTTCTCTCCATACCGGTGCTATTTTTTACCGTCATCCGCTTTTATCCAACTTTTGGTGCCGTACTGCTTTCGTTCCAAGATTGGAACTTACTGGGCTCGAAAACATGGGCCGGACTTGAGAATTATCAAAGATTAATTTCTGACCCAGTATTCTGGAAAGTGTTTACCAATACGTTTATTTATTTGCTGCTAGGAACCCCTATCAGTTTGGTTATTTCCTTTATGATAGCATACAATCTGGACAAAGTTAATTTCCTCCATGTAACCATACGAGCGATGTATTTTCTACCGTTCATGACGTCTGCAGTGGCGATGGCTTGGTTGTGGAGGTGGTTCTACCAGCCAGTGCCTATAGGACTCTTTAATAACATTCTGTCGAGTTTGGGAATCTCACAATTCCCGTTTTTGAACTCAACGTTCTCTGCATTGCCCTCGGTGTTGGCGCCTGCAGTTTGGGCGGGACTTGGTTTTCAGATCATTATTTTCATGGCTGGTCTTCGTTCGATTCCGCAATCCTACTATGAAGCTGCACAGATTGATGGCGTTGGTTCATGGACCATATTGAGAGAAATCACCTTACCACTACTTAAACCCACTATTGTCTTTTTGGTCGTGTTTTCGTCAATCGGATTTCTGCGAATATTCGACCAAGTTTTCAACATGACCACAAACGACCCTGGCGGCCCGCTAAACTCGACTAAACCATTGGTGTTAATGATATATGATACAGCTTTCAACGGTTTTGATATGGGATATGCAGCAGCACAAACGGTCGTTTTGTTTACAATTCTACTTATTGTAAGTCTCTTTCAACTATATATCATGCGGGAGCGCTAGATGAGTGATATTGGCATAAAGGCATCAGCTACTTCACTAAACGCAGCTAAGCCCTATAACTATAATAAACGGATGGAGCCTGCTCGGGTTATCCGGTGGACAATTTTATTCCTTGGTGGAGTCGTCATGGTTATGCCCATCGTATTTATGCTGTCGACATCCTTTAAATGGCCGCACGAAATTTATAATCTGACGATTATTCCAGATGATCCCACAATCGAGAACTACACATATGTTCTTGAGGATGGTCGGTTTTATAAGTGGTTTATCAACTCGCTAATTGTCGCAACAATTACTACTATTTCGGCTGTGATATTTGACTCCTTAGTCGGGTATACGCTCTGCAAATTCCGCTTTCGTGGCCGGATGATTGTGTTTGTTGCAATTCTTTCCACACTTATGATACCGACAGAAATGCTTGTCATTCCTTGGTACCTCATGGCCAGGGACTTTGGTTGGTTAAACAGCTACTGGGGTATAATGTTCCCTGGCGTTATAACGGCCTTTGGCGTATTCCTTATGAAACAGTTCTTCGAAAGTGTACCTGATGATTTTCTTGAGGCTGCTCGTATCGATGGGTTGAACGAATTTCAAATTTGGTGGACTGTCGCAATGCCTATGGTCATGCCCGCGATTTCGGCTTTGGCGATATTTGTTTTCCTTGGTAATTGGACTGCTTTTATCTGGCCGTTAATTGTTACAAATGATCCAGCTCTCTACACGCTTCCAGTAGGGCTGACTACTTTCAGTGTGGAGCAAGATGTCGAATGGGAGTTGATTATGACGGGCGCTGCGCTTGCAACAATTCCAACCCTAATTGTGTTTCTAGTTTTTCAGCGCTATATTATTCGTGGTGTTGTAATGACGGGTTTAAAAGGATGATTGATAAAACGAACTTTCCTGATTCAGTCTATAAAGAAACTGTATTGGCACCATTATTCGAAGGTGCGAAAGCACATTTTGTTGAGGCTGTAAGGTCGATTAATCAAGCCCATTTGATTATGCTAAGGGAAACACAGATTATTTCAAAGACTGATGCTGCAAGCATTGCATCTGCCTTAACCGAAATCGATGAAAACCTCGATGTAAGCTCACTTCAGTACACCGGCGAGTTTGAAGACTATTTTTTCTTTGTAGAATCCGAACTAAAAAAACGACTTGGAGCTGATCTTGCAGGGGCATTGCATACAGCGCGCAGCCGAAACGATATGGATCATACGGTTTTCAAACTTGTATTGACTAAAAAATTGGACAATTTTCTCGATTATTTACATCTTTTGGCGAGTTCACTTATAGAAACGGCAAAACGCGAAAAAACAACGTTAATCGTGGCTTATACGCACGGTCAGCCAGCACAACCTAGCACTTTTGGGCACTATCTGGGAGCAGCTATCGAGGTGTTATTACGCGACATTGAACGCCTACACACAGCACGCGCCGCTTTGCAAAAATGTCCAATGGGTGCAGCCGCGATTACGACATCCGGATTCCCGATTGATCGCCACCGAATAGCAGAACTGCTGGGGTTTAGTACACCATTACAAAATTCGTATTCTTGTATAGCTGCCGTCGATTATGTGACTGGCCTTTATAGCGCGATGAAATTGCTGTTTTTGCATCTTGGCCGAGTTATTCAGGATTTCCAGTTTTGGAGTTCATTTGAAGTTTCGCAACTGTATGTGCCAAATAGTTTTGTGCAAATCAGTTCGATAATGCCTCAAAAGCGGAACCCAGTGCCAATCGAACACTTACGCTTGTTATCGTCTCTGACTGTTGGTCGCTGTGACATGGTAGTTAATACAATGCATAATACTCCTTTCACTGATATGAACGATAGTGAAGGCGAAGTGCAGCAAGCTGGGTACAGCGCATTTGAAAGTGGTTCTCGTGTAATAAAGTTACTTAGCGCATTTATTCCTGCCCTATCAATAAATTCGGATAAAGTGCGTGAAAATATCGACGTAAGCTGTATTACTGTTACCGAATTAGCTGATACTTTAGTACGGAAAGAATGTCTTTCATTTAGGCAAGCACATGAAATTGCGGCAATCACTTCACGCGATGTGATTCAAAAAGCCGAACCACTGGCGAACGGTTATGATGCGTTTCGAATTGCTTTTAAAGATCAAACTGATCGTTCCACGAATTTGTCCGAAGACGATTATAAATTGGCCGTATCACCAGAAAACTTCATTGCAGTTCGCACCAGATATGGTGGGCCTGCAGAAGCGCCAATGGATATTGCGTTGGCTGAATATAGTAAAGAACTGAGTCGACAAAAGGGACGCGCATCTAAAAATGAAACGTATCGAATTCAATCTGAAAATGCACGTATATCAGCATTTCAGATTAACAAATAACGAAGAAAGGGCTTAAATGGCTACAGTAGAAATCAAAGGCCTTGTGAAAACGTTTGGCAAAACCGAAGTGCTTCACGGAAT
>CABXJL010000018.1:0-23025 GCA_902512485.1 uncultured Gammaproteobacteria bacterium | reverse complement strand
GATGTTAAGAGCTTGTTTGACTTCTTAGTTTCGCCTTTTTTAAACTGAATCGCCTTAGCTCTAAGCATAAGATGAGGAAAATCAACATTCCACTCGTGTGGGGGGACGTAAGGACATTTTGTCATATAACATAAATCACATAAATAACATTGGTCCACTACTTTTTTGAAGTCTGCTTTATCAACACTGTCAATTTCAAATGTTTCAGATTCGTCAACTAAATCGAATAATGTTGGAAAAGATTTGCACAAACTTACACAACGTCTACACCCTTGACAAATATCAAAAACTCTCTCAAGCTCCTGATTAAGAGATTGTTCGTTATAAAAATCCTCATCTTGCCAATTTAAAGGATGACGAACAGGCGCCTCCAAAGAACCTTCTCGGTATTTGCTCATAATAAATTAATCTTTTGTTACTATAAACGACTAACTCATGGCAACAAATTTTTTATAGATTGTCTAATGCTTTTTGATACCGATTAGCATGAGAACGCTCAGCTTTTGCTAGAGTTTCAAACCAGTCTGCGATTTCATCAAAGCCTTCATCTCTTGCGGTTTTTGCCATACCAGGGTACATATCAGTATATTCATGAGTTTCACCATGAATTGCACTCGCAAGCATTTCACTTACTTCCTTCGCAGGCATATCTGTACCTGGGTCACCAACACCGCCATCAATTAAATGCTCCATATGGCCATGTGCATGTCCAGTTTCCCCTTCAGCTGTTGATCTGAATAAAGCAGCCATATCGGGCTCACCCAAAACATCGCACTGATTTGCAAAGTATAAATAACGTCTATTCGCCTGTGATTCACCTGCAAATGCATCTTTCAAGCTCTGTTCAGTTTTGCTTCCACTTAAAGACATAATGTCCTCCAAATTATTAAATGCATGAATATCATAACATATATGTTATATATAAATAAATTGAATATTATAGTATATAATATTCGAAAAAAACGAATATTAAATGACACCTACGCTAAAAAATTTACAGTATCTAATCGCACTAAAAAAAACTAATCATTTTTCTAAGGCAGCGAGTGAGTGTTTCGTTAGCCCGTCGACATTTAGTGCCGGAATATCAAAACTAGAGCAAGATTTAGAAACTCTACTAGTTGAAAGAGATAACAAAAATGTTGCATTTACGCCAATTGGCAGGCGCATTGTTAATCAGGCCATGTCTGTAATGACTGAAATGACGACTTTAATTGAAACGGCAAAATTAGATTTTTTTGAATCTGAAGTTACTATTGGCGTGATTCCAACAATTTCTACTTATATTCTTCCAAACTTTTTATCAAACCTAGAAAAGAGTCACCCTAAATTAAAAGCTTCATTTAGAGAAGATACAAGTGATAACTTATTAAAACAACTTGAAAAGGCAACTATTGATTTCGCAATCTTTGCTTTCCCATATGAACTGCCTAATTATATTGAAGATTTTCAAGTTTTTCGAGATTCAATTTATTTTATTAAACACAAAAATAGAAATAACAAAATAATTGAAGATGGATCTTTGTTGATGCTTGATCAGGGGCATTGCTTAAGGTCACATATCTTACAAAGTAATGAGATATCAAATAAACATATCTCTAATTTTTCATGTACAAGTATATCTACGTTAGTGGCAATGGTAGATATGAATATTGGTGTCAGCTTTTTACCCAAGATGGCAATTGATTACGGCACTCTTGACAATTACCCAAATATTATCCTAGATAAAAATTCTATCAGGGCAAACCGCGATATTGGTGTCATTTATCGGAAAAATAACCCACAGAATGAAAATATCAAGAAGCTAGCTCAATTATTGGTGAAGAATTAATATGCAGCCCAAAGAATCTTTAAATACACAATATATAGGAGGAAACAATGGAAATATCTCAAATAGAAACAAACTTGACAGATGCTCAAGTTGAGTTAATTCAGCATCAAGTAAAAACCGAGAAGTTTAAAAACAATGTTCAAGAAATATTTATAGATGTTTTTAATCAAGATGAATTTGCCCAAAAGGTAGATTCTATTTTTAATGAAATATTTCAGGGAGATAGAAATGGCTGATGTGCCTATCTTATTTATCAAACCTGTATAAAATATCGCTATGCTCAAAATATACAACACCTTAACGAGCCAAAAAGAGGTATTTAAACCAATTAATCCTAATAATGTTGGCGTGTATGTCTGTGGCATGACAGTTTACGACTTTTGCCATATGGGACATGCAAGGGTACTGGTTATGTTTGACGTTATAACAAGGCATATGAGACGTCATTTCCCTGAAGTCAAGTATGTAAGAAATATCACTGATATTGATGACAAGATAATTAATCGCTCTATCGAAAATCAAGAAGATATTTATTCATTAACAAACCGTTTTATTGATGCAATGCATGAGGACGAGCGAGCGCTAAACATTCTCAAGCCTGATGGTGAACCTCGTGCCACTGATTCAATAGACCAAATGCTTAAAATGATCGAGTCACTGCTAGCTAAAGGAATAGCTTACCAAGGAAAAAATGGTGACATATATTATTCGGTTAGAGATTTTATGAATTATGGAAAACTTTCAGGTAAAAACCTTGATGAACTTGAGTCTGGTGCGCGTGTCGATGTAGAAAGCGGCAAACAAGACCCTCTTGATTTTGTACTATGGAAAATGGCAAAACCAAATGAGCCTAAATGGTCATCACCATGGGGAGAAGGTCGACCCGGCTGGCATATAGAGTGTTCTGCAATGTCAACCCATCATCTTGGTAATCATTTTGATATTCACGGTGGTGGCATGGATTTGACATTCCCTCACCATGAAAATGAAATTGCACAATCCGAAGGCGCGAATAATTGTTCATTTGTAAATACATGGATGCATGTAGGATTTGTAAATATAAATGATGAAAAAATGAGCAAATCACTTAATAATTTCTTTACCATTCGCGATGTCTTGGAGAAATATGATGGAGAAACTCTTCGTTATTTTCTTATCAGTAGTCATTATCGTTCTCCTTTGAACTTTAGCGAAGAGAATCTTGCAAGTGCAAGGTCTGCATTGACACGTCTGTATACCTCAATTAGAGGGCTTTCAGCAAGCGCAAAAGAAATGAATCAAGTCAGCATGAATTTTGACTATGAAAAACGTTTTAACGAAGCACTCGATGACGACTTCAATACTCCTATCGCGCTCAGTATATTATTTGAAATTGCCAAGCATGCCAATACTGAACGTGAAAATGATAAAAATCAGGCGGGAGCTTTGTCTGAGCTATTGAAAAAATTGGGCAACCATATTGGCATAATAGAATATGATGCTGACGATTATCTCAAAAAAGGGACAGAGCTTTCAGATCCAAAAATTGATGAAAAAATTAGCCAAAGAGAAGCTGCAAGAGCTTCGAAAGATTTTGCTATCTCAGACCAAATACGTGATGAACTTTTAGCACTAGGTATTATCCTTGAAGACAGTATAAATGGCACCACTTGGCGAAGAAAATAAGTTCAGCCCTTTCGCTGATTGGACTCAAATAGATTCAATTTTGCTTGATCTGGATGGCACACTCCTAGATTTAAATTTCGATCTACATTTTTGGTTGGAATATCTACCCCAAGTGTATTCAGAAAAACATAATATCAGTCACCAGCAAGCTCAAGATATTGTTCGACCAATGTTAAATGCTGAAAAAGGCAAGCTGAATTGGTATTGCATCGATTTTTGGCAGGAAAAATTAAATCTAGATATTATGGAGCTAAAAAATAATATCTCGCACCTTATTCAAGTACATCCACATGTAAAAATATTTTTGACACAAGCTAGGGAGCAAGATAAGAAAATCTATTTAGTAACAAATGCGCATCAAAAAACCATCAAACTAAAAATGTCTGTCACTCAACTTCAAGATTATTTTGATGGTATTGTTTCTTCTCACGATTTTGGTGTTGCGAAACAAGAGCAAGCCTTTTGGCACAAATTAAGCGAAGTAATCAATTTAGATAAAAACAGAACCATTTTTTTTGATGACTCGCCTGATGTTCTCCAATCCGCTTTTGAGTTTAACATTAAACACGTAGTTGCGATAAGTAAGCCCAGCTCCAAAATAAAAACAGAAATTGTACCTGGCTTTATCAATATTGAGAATTTTTCCCAAGCACTACCATTTATCTAAAAACAAAAAGTTGTGGAGTTACTAAAATAATTACACCTTAATATTGAATAATTGAGGGCTGATTTCTAGATAACTGGTATAATTATCGTGAGCCAAAAGACGGTTTAGCGCATTTTATTTATTACCCAGAATCGCAATTCTTTGTCTCTCAGTAAAGTTCAAATTTAAATCAAAAAGAGGAAAACATGAAAAACGCTTTTTATGCTCAATCTGGTGGTGTGACTGCAGTTATTAATGCTTCTGCCTGTGGCGTCATTGAAACGGCGTGCAAACATTCAGATAAGATTGGTAAAGTTTATGCAGGTGAAAACGGCATTATTGGTGCTCTAACTGAAAACCTGATAGATACCTCACTCGAATCAGATTCAGATATAGCTGCCCTAAACCACACCCCATCAGGTGGGTTCGGTTCCTGTCGTTATAAAATGAAATCTTTGGAAGCCAACAAAGCTGAATATGAGCGCTTGATTGAGGTTTTTAAGGCACATAATATTGGTTATTTTTTCTACAATGGTGGTGGTGACTCAGCCGACACTTGTTTAAAGGTTTCTCAACTCTCTGAAAGCATGGGGTACCCAATACAGGCCATCCACATCCCCAAAACGGTTGATAACGATTTACCGGTCACAGACAATTGCCCAGGTTTTGGTTCTGTAGCAAAATATGTAGCCGTATCAACAATGGAGGCGAGTTTTGATGTTGCCTCAATGGCAGCTACATCAACCAAAGTTTTTGTTCTCGAAGTGATGGGAAGACACGCAGGATGGATTGCTGCTGCTGGAGGACTAGTGGATTCATCAATACCAGTTGTCATTCTATTTCCTGAGGTTGATTTTGATAAAAAAGCTTTCCTCGATAAAGTTGATAACAACGTAAAAGAATTTGGTTATTGCACCATTGTTGTCTCTGAAGGAACAAAATGGCCAGATGGAAGATTCCTAGCTGAGCAAGGCACTCGTGATGACTTTGGGCATGCACAACTAGGTGGCGCAGCTCCAGTCGTCGCTAATTTAATTAAAAATGCTCTGGGTTATAAGTTTCACTGGGCAGTGGCAGATTACTTGCAGCGTGCAGCTCGACACTTGGCTTCAGATTCTGATGTTGAACAGGCATATGCTCTTGGGCAAGCGGCAGTCGAAATGGCTTTAGAAGGAAAAAATTCCGTAATGCCGGCTATTGTTAGAATCTCAAATAACCCTTACAAATGGGAAATTGGTTGTGGCGAATTAAAAGATGTTGCGAACGTCGAAAAGATGATGCCTAAAAATTATATTTCAGCAGACGGCTTTTCTATTACCGATTCATGTCGTGAATATTTACTGCCGCTTATTGAAGGCGAGAATTATCCACCGTATAATGATGGATTGCCAAATTATGTGGTATTAAAAAAGTCAAAGGTTATTCAAAAACTACCTCCATTTAAAGTTTAAGCACTAAAGAAAATTATTATGAATGTCATTTTATTGGGACCTCCAGGAGCTGGTAAAGGTACACAAGCCGCTCACATTTGTGAAAAATTTAATATACCTCAAATATCTACAGGTGATATGTTGCGTGCTGCAGTTGTTTCTGGCTCACCAATAGGTCTACAGGCAAAAAAAATCATAGATGCAGGTGGTCTTGTTTCTGATGATATTATTATTGCTTTAGTAAAAGAAAGAATCCAATCACAAGACTGCAAAAACGGCTACTTACTTGACGGCTTTCCTAGAACAATCGCACAGGCTGACTCACTCAAATTAGAGGACATTAAGATAGATTATGTAGTTGAGGTCCAAGTTCCTGATGAAGAAATAGTCGTTAGAATGTCAGGCCGGCGAGTTCATTTATCCTCAGGAAGAACTTATCATATTGTTTTCAATCCACCAATTGTACAAAACAAAGATGATCTCACTGGAGAGGATTTGATTCAACGCGTTGACGATAATGAAGAAATCGTCCGAGACCGTTTAAGTATTTATCACCAACAAACGCAACCATTAGTAGATTACTATAGCGAAGAAGCACTCGAAAGCGATTCGGTGACAAAGTTTCATGCTATCAGTGGAGTCGGGAGCCTTGATGAAGTCAAAACAAGAATCAATACCGTACTTGAAAGTTAAACTTTATTAATCAAGCACTTCGAAAATAATTTTTTACCGTAAGAATAAAGCAATCTTGTTTGACTAAGAATTCATTACAATGATATTTTAAATTTAACCCGTTCAGTGCCGTCTTCGGAACCTTTAACGACTACCTTATCATTATTGATGTCATAATTCAGTGTGTCTCCACTAAACGAATCAAAACCTTGCACCAAATGTGCATTACCAACTAAAAAAATCATACCTTCATCTACATCATAAGTAATTAGTGTTGCAGTGGCTTCAATAAAACGCGCTTGATTTTCTTGACTTTGAATGTATTTCGCAGGTTTTTCTAGACTACCTTTTGCTATCATACTAACCACCTCTTCATTATCGGTTTGTACTTGGATAAGTTCAGCCAACAAAAGCAGAGAACCCTGCCTAACTTCCGCATCACCACTAAATTCATTAAATCCGGTGGTCTCGTCAACGACAACTGACTGTGCCTCAATTTCAATAGGTTGCTTTGAATCCTCTGGAAGCGCAAAAACCAAAGTAGCTACAAAAACCATCAATAAAATAATCAATTTATTCATAAACAGCTAGCACTCCACCCGTAAGTTCAACTTTTTTTGTTTTTGCGTCATAATGCATTCTTTTTGCATATATGTCAGAGACTTTTGTTTGGTAATGAGTTGAATCATTCGATTTGTACACTTCGCCTCCGTTTGATTGGTCTACGATAAGATTATAACTATTCATTGTACTTCCTGAATTGTTTAATGCTTCCACTTTACCGAGTAATTTCATCAGATTCTCATTCATATCTATATCCACTCCCATCTCTGCATTGATCGTACTATCTTTTGAGCGGTATATTGTTCTCTCTTTGCTCTGATAATACTTTTCTCCATCAGCATGACTGATAAATAAGTTTCTGCTCTCAATAACTCCTCCAAGATCTTGCTCAATTATTACATCCCCTACCAAAGTCATAGTGTCATCGTTATTACTCATTTCCATGCCCTGTGCATGTATGATTGCATTTTCGCCTAAATAAGCAACCTCACTATTACTTATTATTTGACCACTATCAGAAAGAACAATTAGGGACTCGGTATTTATCTCATGTAAAACACCATTCTTAGATTGAATATTTATTTCGCCATTAAAAAAAATTTCTCCTGATTTTAGAATTTCTGCACGATTTGATGTTAATACAACCCCCTCCTGACCAACTTTATCATATGTTGTCAACTTGATGTTAAGTAACTGGGCTGGAGAATTTTTATAACTGTAATATGTATCAGCTTCAATAATATGTAGCAAAATTTGATCCTTTGAATACTCCTTAATAAGAAAATTATCAATTTTTTCAAGATAAGCAATATCCTTCATTTCTTCTTTAATGGTATCAAACTGTTGCGTGTTTTTTTGGAACACAGAAATTTTTGCAATATTGTCTTGAAATAGCCACAGAATAGCTATCAAGACTATAATAAAAACTATGATTAATTGAATTTTCCTAATCTGAAATGCTGCCATTATGTTAGATCAAAGAATACAAGGTTTATACGGAATAACACCAAACAATAACCTGGATATCGCACTCATTGAGCGTGTGATTACCGAATATCAAGTCAACATTCTCCAATACCGCCATAAAACCAACGACGACCAACTAAAATTAAACGAAGCGCAACAGTTGCTCGACCTTTGCCTAACACATAATACTTTATTTATAGTCAATGATGATATTAACCTTTGCGAGAAAGTTGGTGCTGATGGTGTTCATTTGGGTCAAAACGATAGCCCTATCGATACTGCTCGGGAACGATTGGGTGAAAAAGCAATCATTGGTGTGTCTTGCTACAATCAACTACAACTTGCCTTTGAGGCTGAAGCGATGGGCGCTGACTATGTTGCTTTTGGCGCACTTTTCAACTCGATAAGTAAACCGACTGCAAGACACTGCCCTTTATCAGTCATTAAAAGTGCGAAAGAAAAACTCAATTTACCAATTGTTGGAATTGGGGGTATTACTTTTGACAACCAAAGATTAGCTTTTGAATCGGGTTGTGATGTGGTTGCAATGTTGAATTGTTTATTTCCTTAATACCTTATAAAACAAGTAATTTATTAACAAATCAATTTACTTAGTAGAGACTTTTTGTTGACCTCTTTCCGTATTCTTTTTCACTCAAAAATTGTGAAATATATCCCTGTCTTGTCCACAAAAGTTGATAGTATAAGCTCTGAATTTCTGCTACAGTTGAGAGTCTCACTGCTTTTAATGACAATAAGTTATCTTTCCACTTTGCGAGTTTTGGATGCCTTTCTGGAACAATAATAGGTTTATAAATTTGCGCTAAAAACTCCAACCTTTGGAACACAGGCGCATAACTCGAGTCCACTAAAGAAAACTGCTCTCCATTGAAAAATGGTTTCGCTTTTAAATAATCTTCGATCATATCAAAATCGTTCAGCAATGCTTCAAGTGTATCCTCAAAGTCATTTTTTTTCTCTATTATGGTTAACTGAAAAGTGTACAAGCTGATATTGTTGCAGAATTCAATCCAACTTCTATTTATCGCTTTCATAAGTAAATCTTCTGGATGAAGCTTTGAAGGGTATGCTTCATCAATATATTCATTGATGACAGCCGATTCAAAAATTACCGTACCATCAACAATTAAAAGGGGTACTTTTTTTAGAGGCGATATAGCTAAAAACCAATCAGGCGGACTGCCTAAATCAACATATTCTATATCATAATCAATACCCTTATGTTGAAGCGTAATAGCTACTCTTTGTACAAAGGGACAAGCCTTAAAACTGACAAGTTTAAGTGTCATATTTGTTAATAAAATCTAGGGTTGTTTTTGTAGGTGTATCCTCCCTTAATACCACTCTTTGACATGACCAATTGCCATAATTGGTTTCGCCTAGAACGAAAAGTGCCAGCACACATTAACAAATAATACTCCCACATACGCTTAAATCGATCATCATATAAATCTTTTAATTTATCAAAATTATTTTGAAAGTTTTTATTCCAAGACATCAAGGTTGCATCATAATCCTGTCCAAAATTGTGCCAATCTTCAACAACAAACAGACCTTCTGAAGCGGCACTAATTTGTTGAGCTGAAGGTGTCATACCGTTAGGAAAAATATACTTATTAATCCAAGGCTCAGTTGCACGACCAGATTGGTTTCGACCAATTGTGTGAAGTAAAAATAGTCCATCATCCTTTAAACATCGATGAACAACCTCCATGTATTTTTTATAATTTTGATAACCAACATGTTCAAACATGCCAACTGACACAATACAATCATATTGACCGTTTAGTTCTCGATAATCCTTTAATTCAATACGAACATCCAAAGTTTTACAGGAATCTTGTGCAAATTCAGCCTGCTGTTTTGAAATGGTCACACCATGAACACTAACACCATAATTTTTGGCAGCATATTTAGCGAAACCTCCCCAACCACAACCTATCTCAAGTACATTCATACCGGGTTTTAAATGCATCTTCCTGCATATTAAATCTAGCTTATTGATTTGCGCCTGATCCAAGCTTTCAGCATTCTTCCAATAACCGCAAGAGTAGTTCATTCTTTCATCAAGCATTAATGAAAACAAGTCATTACCTACATCGTAGTGTTTTTCTCCTACTATGTAAGCTCTTTTTTTACTTTGAGGATTCAATAGGTAAGCTCTTAACAAAACCACAAAAAAAGATGGACTGGAAGCTCTAACTTGTTTTTCTATGCGACCGCGTAAAAGTTTGTCGCTCAATTGGTCTAATGCCTTGCAGTCCCACCATCCATCCATATAACTCTCACCTAACGCTAGAGAGCCGCCTCTTAAAACACGAGAGTAAAAACGTTCGTCGTGAATTTGCAAATCCCAAGGTCTTGAGCCATTGATTTCAACATCAACAGATTTAAGTATTTTCTCAATTGTATTTTTATAATCTGCCAACTGTTCCCTTTATTTTTAGGTCAATATTTAATACTACTCATCACTAGACTTTGGTTTCAATACTAATAATATACTCAAAACCAAAAACAAAGCAAACCAACCCAAAGACCAGCCAGCCATACTGAGACCAAAAAATTGCCAAGGTATTTCTGCACAATTACCATCCCCCATGAATAGTGCGTTCAGTAAATCCCCAAATGGAAACACTTCTAAAATATACTCGAGGGGTGGTCCACATAAGGGAACTTCATCTTCAGGCAAACTTTGCAGCCAAACTTGACGGCCAGCCACCCATATTCCTGCAGCTGAAGCTAAAAAAATAATTGCAGCATAAAAACGACTTACTATTACTACAGGATTGTGATTGAAGGCAATAAAAGCTGTAATACCGACGATACTATAAAAGAATTGTTGAGTGATACATAAAGGACAAGGCTCTAATCCAAGTATTTTGATACTATAAGCGGCATAACCAATAAGACCTCCTACAGCTAAAAAAATTATCAAGTAGATTTGACGATCTGAAAGTTGTTGAATGTTCATATTACATTTGCCTCAAGTTTTTTTTCCATGCCTCGCAGCTTCTTCAAAGTCGTCAGCTTTTGGTTTGGCGAAGAAATTATTGATCATAGGAATAAAAAAGTCTAGAGATTCTGAATTGTAATCTGGATCAAAGCAGTTTTGATCATATTCATGACAGAAATTTATAGCATCTTCATACCAGGGACTGTTACTAAAAAATTCACGAACGTTTCTATCTCCACCCGAATGATGGGCATAATAATACATCTGAAAGACTCCGTGATGCTTAACAATCCAGTAAACCTTCTCAGAAACAAAAGGTCTCAGCAATGCTGCTGCCATTTCCGAATGAGAATATGGAGCCAATTCATCTCCAATGTCATGGAACAACACAGCCATCACCATTTCCAAATCTTCACCTGCGCGGTAAGCTCTTGTAGCGCCCTGTAAGCTATGTTCCAGACGACTAATTTGATAACCTGAGAGGCTGGAATTTAGAGATTTAAGTCCTTCGATTAATCGCATTGGAAGGTCAGCCTTGAACTGCTCTTCTAGCTGGTCAAGAAAAGCATACTCTTCTGCAGTGCCATTCTCCATCCTAGTAAAGATAACTTTATCCATTCCCCAGTCTCTTTCTAATCATTTGTTCAATCTCTATATTCTCTTCGCACTATCCTTTAACAAGCCTGCCACATAATGAGAGAATGAATGCCTAACCATGATCATAAGTTTACCTTCTGAAGTCCGGAAAACAATCACAGGTGCTTGCCCCAAAGTAGTTGATACAACTTTTCCAGAATTAAGCGAGCCACTTAAATCATAACTCATCCATCTCGACAACAGTTTATTTACCTTTTCCCCAATAAATTCAAGGACGCCATATGCTCCAGAATTATCTACCATCGACATCTCAATAGGAAGTGATTCAATTTTATTCCATATCTCAGCTTTTTTTTGCTGACTATGTAATAGCCAAAACTCATCAGGACTAATCCAAAGACATTGAACACCAACATTATTCGTTGTCATAGAGAGCTCTTCAGGTAAATCCACATCCAATATTTCTTTAGCATCTTTTTTGCTTTTTTCATGATCTTTAGATGTTCGTAAAATAGCTAAAGCATTTCCAACAACCTCACGACAAGAAACATCGTTTTGATTGACTAAATAGCCCTCTTGATCAATAAGTGGTTGAAAGGTTGATGCAAACTTAAGCATTAAATTTTCTTTTGAATTATTCATTCCCATCTACCTTTTCACCCTCACTGTCATAAAAAACACTACTAGATATTTCACAAGGGATTTCTTTCAGCCCTTGTTTTTTTTGAACTATTTTAACCAGCACTGTTTCACCCATTTTTGCTAAACCCCCTTTAATTTGCGCCATGGCAATAGATTTTTCAAGTATGGGGCTAAAATAACTGGAAGTGACATAGCCGATCGATTTACCTTTATTATCAATAATATGTGCCCCCTCTGGAAGCACAGTAGATGAATCTTTTGTCAACAAACCTACTAGTTGTAAACGGTCTTCAGCACAAAGTGCAGAAATACTAAAAGAGCGACGACCTACATATGAAAAAGGTTTATCTTTGGCAAGAATCCAACTCATGTTTACATCCATCGGTGTCATTGAACCGTCAGTGTCTTGACCAACAATAATGTAGCCTTTTTCTGCCCGCAGAACGTGCATCGATTCTGTTCCATATGGGGTTATATTCCATTTCTCTCCAGCAATAGCTACCTGATCCCAAATATATCGTCCATAATTTGCCTCAACATTAATCTCATAAGCAAGTTCACCAGAGAAACTGATTCTCATAATTCGAGCATCAACTCCACAAACTGTACCCTGACGCCACTGCATAAATTTAAAATTTTCGCGCTCAAAGTCAACATCTTGACAAAGCAATTTCATCAACTTACGTGCATTAGGGCCTACAACAGCAACGGTTGAATACTGATCAGTTACACTATTGAGGTGAACATCCAAATCACTCCATTCAGTTTGCAACCACATTTCTAATGCGGAATAGACACTTGCAGCACCACCCGTTGTGGTCGTCATAATGAAATGGTTGTCATTAATACAGGTTGATACACCATCATCAATAATCATCCCTTTTTCATTACACATAAGACCATAACGACAGCTACCTGGTGCAAGCTTCATCCAGGCATTGGTATAAATTCTGGATAAAAACTCTCTGGCGTCACTCCCCTGAACGTCGATCTTACCTAGCGTTGAAGCGTCCATCATGCCAAGCGAGGTTCTGGTAGCTAAACACTCACGATGCACAGCTTGATGAATATTTTCACCAGTTTTTGGATAATACCAGGGACGATACCATTGCCCTACAACTTCAAACTCTGCGCCACTTGCAACATGGGAATCATGGATTGTCGTATAGCGTTGAGGATCAAAAAAGTCTCCAACCTCTCTACCTGCCATAGCGCCAAAATCTACTCCAGTATACGCAGGACGAAAAGTCGTCGTGCCTACTTCCGACATCGTGATTCCCAACAATTCGGCTGCTACTGCAATACCATTAATATTGCCTGTTTTCCCTTGGTCAGTCCCAAATCCCATGGCTGTATAGCGTTTAATATGTTCAATCGAACGATAGCCTTCTCTTATTGAAAGGGCGACATCCAAAGTAGTCACATCATTCTGCAGATCCAGAAATACTTTTGGCTTATTGAGGATTTCTTTTGGGGTAAAAAATTGACTAACATTGAAATAGTTCGAGTAATTTTCACTCAAGATTTCTTGTGTCAACTCACTCAAAACACCCAACGCATTGAGAGTAAATTGGGCTTTATTTTTCGCATCATTGATGGCATCTTGCCAAGCGCCTACGCCTGCTACTGCGCCACATACCTCCCTATTATCTCGTTCTTGTTGTGGTAAAAATGATTGTGAAACTTCATCAAAATAAGTTTTAGCACCGTTATGACAGTCAAGATGCACGACTGGATTAAAGCCGCCAGAAGTTGCCACCAAGTCACAACTCAATGTTTGTGTATCTCCAAAAACCTGCCAACTATTGCCTTGAAGCTTGGTTTGTTTAATTTCAACAGCTTTAACCTGATGTGTACCAAGTACCTTAACAATAGAATAACCCTGTAAAACCTTTACATCTGAGTCTTTTAGTTCGGCAACAATCTCAATTGGATCTTCGGATGACCTGACGTCAACAACTACACATTCAATGTCATTAACATGGAGGTCTCTGGCGGTACTATAAATACTGTCATTGTTGCCATATACAACAACTTTTTTACCTGAAATTACACCATATTCATGCAGGTAACGTCTCACTGACTGACTCAACATAATATTGGTCAAGTCATTGGCCTCAAAAATCATAGGGCGTTCATGGGCACCAGTCGCTAAAATGACTTCTTTGGCCCGAATTCTATGCACTATTTTTCTAGCCTTTTGAGGCTCCGATGAAGTTAATGACTCAGCTGTTGTGATGGTTTCTAGAACTTCAATGAAGTTCTGGTCATGCCATGCATAGGCAGTTGATTTGGTCAGCAAGGTAAATCGTTCACTGTCCTCATTAGCAAAAGATAATAATCTATTAACACTGTCCTTGTGCCATTTCATGGCTGCTTCATCACTCGTGAATTCATTAAATAATTCGCCACCTAATTGACTGCGTTCATCAACCAGAATAACTCTTTCTTTCTGAGAATTATTGAGAACCTCCAATGCTGCAGAAATGCCTGCAGCACCGCCACCAATGACAACGACTTCAGCATGATGAAAGATATGGTCGTAGACATCAACATCTTCCTCGGTTGGCGCTTTGGAAAAGCCTGAAAATGCACGGATACGGTCTTCTACTTTTGCCCAAACCTTTTGTTTGATAAAAGTCTTATAGTAAAAACCGGCCGGCATAAAACGATGCAATGGTTTGATAAAGGCTCGCATATCGAATGCATTTGGGTTGCTGGCACTAACAGCACTTAGGCCATCATAGAGCATAATTTCAGTAGCCTTTAGGTTAGGCGTATAACGACCACCTATTTCTAATGATACCAAGGCATTTGGCTCTTCAACGCCTGCAGCCATTAGGCCCCGTTTTCGTCCATACTTAAAACTTCTTGAAAACAAAAGCGCATCATTCGCCAGTAATGCAGATGCTAAGGTGTCGCCCTCATAACCTTTATAGCGTTTATTGTTAAAAATAAAATTTAACGACTTAGAATAGTCAACTTGATGGCTTGGATGTTGCGCTAATCTCATAATTCAGTCTCGCTATTTCTTGCACCGAAAGGTGCCACTTGTAATATCTGGTGACTGATAGTTGAGCGCTCTACCAAAAAATATTTTCGACAGCCGTTAGTGTGAACCCATTGTTCCCAATGATTGCCTTTGTGGTTTGTGCGGTAAAAAACGTAATCGGCCCACTCTTCGTCACTGATACCTTCTGGACTTTCAGGCCTTGCAATAAACGCCTCTCCAGCTGGGGAAAATTCACTCTGGTCTCTTGATTCTTTGCAGTATGGACAATGAATTAATAGCATATTATTACCTTTTTATTAACTAGTGAGCCACACCTGCAGCGCCGTGCTCGTCAATTAAACCGCCAGTTGTAAAACGATCGATATGGAATGGCTCTGCTAGTGGGTGCTGTTTGTCTTGGGCAATGGTATGTGCAAAAACATTGCCAGAGCCGGGTGTTGCTTTAAAGCCTCCTGTGCCCCAACCACAATTAAAGTACAAACCCTCAACCTTTGTCGGACTAATAATAGGGCAAGCGTCAGGACAGACATCAACGATACCGCCCCATTGTCTGTTCATACGGACGCGCGAGAATATTGGAAATAATTCCAATATAGCTGCAGCAGCATGCTCGACAATCTTTGTGCTGCCTCTCTGAGCATAGGAGTTATAACCATCAATCCCAGCACCGATGACAAGGTCTCCTTTATCACTTTGACTAATATAGCCATGAACAGCGTTAGACATCACAACAGTATGTAGTACCGGTTTCATTGCTTCAGAAACAAATGCCTGCAAAGGATGGCTCTCAATTGGCAATCTAAGACCAGCCATTTTTGCCAGCACTGAAGAATGGCCTGCACTGACACAACCAATACGCTCTGCCATAATTTCTCCTTTGGTTGTTTTAACGCCTTTCACTCTTCCCTCATCGACCTCAATATCAATCACTTCGCAGTCTTGAATGATGTCAACCCCAAGTATTGAAGCAGCTCTAGCAAACCCCCAAGCAATACCATCATGTCTTGCAACACCCCCGCGTGCCTGATAGGAAGCACCCATAATTGGATATCTTGCATTTTTTGATGTATTTATAATGGGAATTTGTTGCTTTATCTCATTAGCGTCAACAACCACAGCATCGACACCATTCAGAACGTTTGCATTAACTCTACGTTCAATATCTCGCATATTTTGTAGGCTATGACCCAGATTGTAGACACCTCTCTGGCTAAACATGACATTAAAATTGAGATCTTCACTAATACCTTCCCAAAGCTTCAGTGCATGTTCATAAAGGCTAGAAGCTTCATCTCTAAGATAGTTCGAACGAATAATAGTAGTATTTCTACCAGTATTACCACCACCAATATAACCTTTTTCGACAACAGCAACATTGTTGATGCCGCATTCTTTTGCTAAATAGTAAGCTGTCGCTAAGCCGTGCCCACCACCGCCAATGATAATGACGTCATATTTAGATTTAGGTTGAATCAACGGAATCGCTTGATCCCAATCTTGGCCACTCAAGCCAGCCTTTAGTAGTGAATACCAGGAATATTTTTTTTGCATAATTCTACTCAATCAATAAATCTATAATTCCAGAACATAATATATAAAATCGCAATTGTAGCACTCAGTGTTATGTAAATCCCTGAGAACACAAAATATACAGAGACTATACTTCAATATCTATTACTAACAGTTTATTAATTAAATTAAAGCAGAAAGTAAAAAGAGTGAATTTTATCAATGAAGTATGATCAAAGCAATAACTTTGTTCTGACCATAATAAAAACTTGGAGATTGAATTTTCCCAGATAATCTAGAGCACTTAGTTTGGTTTTCATTTTCCCAGACCTAGTTACCTGGTTGCCAGCAAAGGTATATGCGCCATAGTTAATAAATAGTTTTTAAGGCATCGGGATAATGTGCTGTTTTCTTGCGTTAATGCCTTGTAAAACAATAGCTGTCAGAATAAAGAGCCCGCCAATAATAGTATTAGTTTCTGGAATCTCATTAATTCCAATGATTGGCAACCAGGCCCAAAAAATCCCAGCAACCACTTCAAGCAGTGTTAGTAGGACAAGTTCCGCGCTAGGCAAATATTTTGCTCCCAAACCAAACAGAATCAATCCGACAGCAATAACTACGCTGTGGATAAAACTTATCCCTATATTGATTGGTGGCATTTCAAAACTAGTACCTGTTGCAATAAGTAAAATTGATACTAGTATCACACTAAAAAGGCCAGCAAGTGCCGGAGTTAGTAATTTGGGAATCTCAGGATTGTGGCGAATGGTAATCGTATAAACGGCAAAACCAAGTGCCACAAAAAAGCCATAAGTCGCACCAATTAGCGTACTAGATTTCTCAGCATCCCAAACCATAACAAAAACACCACCAACAACAATTACCATATTTACCAATGTGACTCTACTCAGATTTTCCCCTAGAATTAAGTACCCTAGAAATGCAGTGAGTATCGGCGCTAATGCGAGCATTAACAAACTCACAGCAACAGTTGTTGTCGTTAAAGCATAGATCCAACCAAACATAGTAAGAGATAACACAAGACCGCCAAAAACACTCCAAATATCGATTCGTTTCAATGAATTAAGAAAGTTTCTGCCTTCTCTAAGCAAAGCATAAGCAATAACAACCAAGAAAAGAGTAATCCCTCGATAAAAGAGAAAGGGAAGCCTATAGTGTTCTGCATCTTCTAAAAAACGAACAAGTGGCGCACCCAAACTCCAGACAAACCCACTAATGACCACTAGAACAAAACCCAAGAAATAATTATTCTGCATTTTTCATCCTCCTTAATAACATCTGATTAGATGCCACTAATTCGGGAATTTTGTTCCTAAATACAATTTCTGTCAATCATTTTTTTACTTAACTATCTGACCATAATAAAACTTGCAGATTGAATTTAAAATATACTATATCAATTCAAACTTAACTGCGTAGTGCATGAATTTAAAACCTCAACAGGATAAAAAACTTTGGCAATTTTGGATTGATCGTGGCGGAACCTTTACAGATATCGTTGGCTGCAACCCAGATGGTGAGATTTTGATACATAAATTACTCTCTGAAAATCCAAATCAATATTCTGACGCTGCGATTCAGGGCATACGAGATTTGCTCAAGTTAACTCATGAAGAGGCAATCCCAATGACTCAAATTGATGTCGTAAAAATGGGTACAACGGTTGCCACAAATGCCTTACTAGAAAGACAAGGGGAAAAAACATTGCTTGCAATTACTCAAGGTTTTGGGGATATCTTAAGAATTGGTTATCAAAATAGACCCAAACTCTTTGCAATCGATATTCAACTACCAGAAATGCTTTACAGTGACGTTATTGAAATTGACGAGCGCCTAGACCCGCATGGTTATGTTATTAAACCGCTTGATGAAAAAAATACCGAAAAGCAATTGCAACAATACTTTGTTGATGGTTATAGAACAATTGCAATTACCTTGATGCATGGCTATCGATATCCTGAACATGAAAAAAAAATAGCAGCCATTGCGCAGAGAATTGGTTTTACTCAAATTTCGATTAGTCACCAAGTCAGCCCCCTAATGAAAATTATTCCTAGAGGTGATACTACTGTTCTAGACGCATATTTATCTCCAGTACTTAGACGATATATCAGCCAAGTAGAAAACGCACTGGGCAGAGAAGCAGAACAGACAGGTCGCTTAATGTTTATGCAATCCAATGGTGGACTAACCGATGCGCGCTTCTTTGCAGGAAAGGATGCAATACTTTCAGGACCTGCAGGTGGTGTTGTAGGAATGGCTAAAACAGCAAAAGAAGCAGGTTTTAATAAGTTAATTGGGTTTGATATGGGTGGCACCTCAACAGATGTCTCTCATTTCGCTGGTGATTACGAACGCGCCTTCGAAACCGAAGTTGCTGGAATCCGATGTTGCGCGCCAATGATGCTCATCCATACCGTTGCCGCTGGTGGAGGCTCTATACTTCATTTTGACGGATCACGCTATAGAGTTGGTCCTGATTCTGCAGGCGCCAATCCAGGTCCCGCATGTTATCGAAATGGAGGACCTTTAACGATTACAGATTGTAATGTCATGTTAGGCAAATTAGACCCAGACTTCTTTCCTAAAGTTTTTGGTCCGAAAGCTGACCAATCTCTTGATATTGAAGTTGTAAAAGAGAAATTTAATGATCTAACAAAACAAATCGAACATGCAACCGGCAAACCAACCTCACCCCAAGAAGTTGCAGAAGGTTTTCTATCTATCGCCATTGACAACATGAGCAATGCTATCAAAAAGATCTCAGTTCAGAGAGGTCATGATGTAAGTGACTACACCTTATCGTGTTATGGTGGCGCAGGCGCACAGCATGCATGCCTAGTGGCAGACAATTTGGGGATGAAGCAAATCCACCTACACCCATACGCAGGGGTTTTGTCAGCATTTGGTATAGGTCTTGCAGACACTCGCACAATTAACGACATGGCAATTGAAGCTCAACTTGACCAACAACTGATCACAACCATTTCTTTAGAACTTAAGACACTCAAACAAAAAGGCGTTGAAGACTTATTAGTCCAAGGATTAGATACCTCAACACTGATCTACCATAAACGTGTTTATATCCGCTATCTAGGCTCAGATACAGCAATAGCTGTCACCTTTAACGATCTTGAGGAACTTATAAAAGAATTTGAAAGCATTCATTTTGACCGATTTGGCTTCACTTCTCCTGAAAAAAAATTGTTAGTTGAGTCCATTCAAGTCGAAACTGTATCAAAAAGTACACAAACTACCTTAAAACGAAGCTCCTTAGGCACTAAGAAAATCTCAAAATTGGCTGAACGCCAAGCTGTAATGGTCGGAAATAAACTCAATGTTTGTTTTTATGATCGTGAACAAATCCCTATACACTTTGAAATTAAAGGGCCTGCAATTATCATTGAACAAGCCTCCACTATTGTTATTGAGCCAGGCTGGAAGGCACAGCTTTCATCAAATAATGATTTAATTCTAGAACGAATTGAACCACTCAAAAGGCAAAACGCTATAGGCACTAATGTTGACCCTGTGATGCTTGAGATATTTAACAACCTGTTTATGAATATTGCTGAACAAATGGGTACGGTCCTTGAAAATACTGCGGCCTCCGTGAACATCAAAGAGAGACTTGACTTTTCCTGCGCAATTTTTACACCTGAAGGTGAGCTTGTAGCCAATGCACCACATATACCAGTACATTTAGGATCAATGAGTGAATCCATAAAAACAACTATTCGTGAAAACGCCACCTCAATGAAACCAGGTGACGCATTTTTAATGAATGCACCCTACAACGGAGGGACTCATTTACCTGATATCACCTTAATCAAACCCGTATATGATGAGAACAGTAGTAAGGTCATTTTTTATGTTGCTAATCGTGGACATCACGCTGATATTGGAGGCATGACACCTGGTTCCGCACCTGCCAACTCGACACATGTTGATGAGGAAGGAGTTCTCATAGACAACTTCAAACTTGTATCTTCAGGCAAATTTTTAGAAAGTGATATACATCAACTGCTGGATTCTGGTCCCTACCCTTCAAGAAATATTAAACAAAATATCGCTGACTTAAAAGCACAAGTAGCTGCAGCAGAAAAGGGCGCGAAAGAATTACTAATTATCATCGAGCGCTATGGTCTTGATGTTGTCCATGCTTATATGCAGCACGTACAAGACAATGCAGAGGAGTCAGTTCGCAGGATTTTAGATGTGCTGGAAGATACTAGCTTCACCTACAAAATGGACGATGGTCATCAAGTAAGTGTTGCCATTAAGGTTGATAAAATAAGACGTTGCGCAACGATTGATTTTACTGGCACCAGTTCACAACACCCCGGCAACTATAATGCGCCAATTGCAATCTGCTATGCCGCTGTACTTTATGTCTTTCGCTGTCTAATTGATGATGATATCCCGCTAAATAATGGATGCTTTAAGCCACTGAATATAATCGTACCTGAGAAGAGTATGATTAATCCCGTCTATCCAGCCGCCGTTGTCGCCGGCAATGTTGAGACTTCTCAATATATAGTTGATGCACTGTTTGGCGCCTTGGGGAAGATGGCTGCATCACAGGGCACAATGAATAATTACATTTGGGGAAATGACAGAATACAAAACTATGAAACTATATGTGGTGGTTCTGGCGCTAGTGCACATCAAAACGGATGTAGTGCAGTTCAGACTCATATGACTAATACCAGATTAACAGACCCAGAAGTTTTAGAGTGGCGCTTTCCTGTAAGACTTGAAACTTTTAAAATTAGAAAAAACTCGGGTGGCAAAGGCAAGTACAAAGGCGGAGAGGGGGTGGAGCGACAGATGCGCTTTCTTGAGCCAATGACCGTTAATATGATTGCTGGACATCGAATTGAACCTCCTTATGGAATCGCAGGGGGAGACCCAGGTGCGATTGGTGAAAATTATGTCGTTCACTCTGATCAAAAAGTTACAAAGATAGGAACAAAGGGTCAAGTCGAAGTTAAAAAAAATGATATTTTTATCTTAAAAACTCCCGGTGGTGGCGGTTATGGCCATCCTGACTAATATATCTATTTATAATGGAGCAGACTTACCTAGACGCTCATCATTAAAACTGGAACAGAGAGTTGAACTATGAAAAACATCAAACAAAACCAGGCCCCTCTTGATGCCCATAAACGCCAACAAAATAAACCCGTTATCGCCTACCCCATAGATGGCTTGCCTGGATCAAATAACGAATTCTACGAATCTGCAAGAAAGCAATTAACTCTGATTGATGAAACCATCATATCTCCAAGAGAGGCAAAAACCTTTGTTGTTCCTGCGGGTCATTTTTTTCGAATTGTATGTATCGAAGGCCCACAAGTAGGAGATCTAAACCTTTGGAATAATGACAACATCAATGAGCACTTTTATAGTGGTAAAACGAGGGCAATTTATGGCACCCATGTTAGTACCGCTGATCGCCTATATTCAAATTTTCCTTATCTCAGACCGATGGCGACTATCACCCACGACACACTGGATTGGTATGGCTGGGACGAGGATGGTGGAGGTGTCCACGATGTCATTGGTACTCGCTGCGACCCCTACACTCATATGGCGCTTAGTGGAAATGAATATCATTATTGTTGCCATTCAAACCTTTGTCGGGCCCTATCCAAGCAACAAAGAAAACCAATCTCTGAAATAGAAACCCTAGTCCATGATGTTCTCAATGTTTTCATGTGTACTGGCTTTACCAAAGACACTCACCAGTACTTTATGAAAGCGAGCCCAGTTCGCCCTCATGACTTCATTGAAATGTTTGCTGAAATTAATTTGTTGGGAGCTCTCTCTGCCTGCCCTGGAGGAGACTGTAGCTCTTCACATTCAAGTGACTCGGCGACTTGTTACCCTTTAAAGGTTGAAATCTATAAACCAAATCAAAATAGCTTAAATGACTGGCAACCACCGGTAACGAACAAATATTCTGGAGGTCATGGTTACAAATGAAACTGCATTATATACAATCAAATATAGTCAATGACTAGTTACGATTACATTATTGTCGGCGCTGGTTCATCAGGCTGTGTATTGGCCAATCGTCTCAGTGCAAATCCTGAAAATAGTGTTTGTTTGATTGAAGGAGGCGGTAGCGACAAAAGTCCATGGATTCAAATTCCAGCTGGAATTTTTGGAGTGTATGGCCACAAGAAGTTTGATTACGCATACCAAGGGGTACCTCAAATAAACCTAAATAATCGTACTATCACAGTCAATCGTGGCAAGTGTCTTGGCGGCTCCAGTTCAATCAACGGTATGATCTACATACGTGGCAACAAAAATGACTATGACAATTGGGCTAAACAGGGCTGTGAAGGCTGGTCCTACGAGGAAGTACTGCCTATATTTAAAAAAATTGAAAATGACCAAACAGGGGGAGATCCACAATATCACTCATCAGATGGAGAATGGCCAGTAGTTAAACCACAAGATGTGAACGCAACTGCCAAACGC
>CABXJL010000017.1:0-24290 GCA_902512485.1 uncultured Gammaproteobacteria bacterium | reverse complement strand
AATGAAAGCAGGAGTCGCACTTACTGATATAATGACTGGTCTCTACTGTAGTAACGCAATACTTGCAGCTTTGATGGCACGCAACCATATTGATAAAGGACAATATATTGATATCGCTTTGTTAGATGTTCAAGTAGCTACCCTTGCGAATCAAGGCTTGAACTATTTAGCGACTGGAAATAATCCAAAGCGCCAAGGAAATGCCCATCCTAATATCGTACCCTACCAAACTTTTAATACCAGCGATGGAATAATAATGCTTGCGATTGGCAATGACACTCAATTTAGAAAATTTTGCCAATTTGTTGAGCGACCAGAGTTAGCAGATAACCCCAACTTCCAAACCAATGAACAACGAGTGATTAATCGAGAATCTCTTATTGAACATTTAAGTAAAATCCTTCTATCACAGCCGACAGTTTGGTGGGTCAATCAATTGGAAACATTGGATATCCCCTGCGGACCTATCAACACTTTGCAAGAAGTCTTTAACCACTCGCAAATAAAGCATAGAAATCTAGTTAGGAAAATTCCTGATAATTGTAGCAAACCGATTTACACTATTGCCTCGCCAATCAATCTTTCCGAAACACCCTTGCAATATAGATCAGCGTCGCCAGATCTATCAGAGCATTGCGAGAAAATCTTATCAAGTGAGCTTGGTTATGATAGTGAAAAAATCCAACACCTTAGAGAAAATGGTATCGTCTCTTAATATGCCATCAAAACCTTCCGCTGGAAACGAAGTATTATTGGGAAGATTTTCATAATGTATGACTATATTGTTATTGGTGGCGGAATTGTAGGAGTTTCAACCGCTCTATCGCTCATTACAAAACACTCCGATAAACGTATTCTTTTATTAGAAAAAGAAAACTCCTTTGGTGACCACCAAACAGGTCATAACAGTGGCGTTATACATGCCGGAGTCTACTACCAACCTGGTAGTCTAAAAGCCAAGTTTTGTAAAGAAGGCTTAAAAGAAACAATCAACTTTTGTACAACTCATGAGATTCCATATAATCAGTGCGGTAAGTTAATAGTAGCAACCTCTGATGAAGAGTTATCAGGTATGCATGAATTGTATCAGAGATGCAAAGAAAATGAAATTGAAGCTGAAATTCTAGACCAACAACAGCTTCTCGAAACCGAACCCAATGTTCAAGGAGTTGGCGCTATTTTGGTGAAATCAACCGGCATTGTGAACTACCGCATTGTTACTGAAAAAATGGCCGAGCAGTATGAAGCAATGGGTGGAGAGTACCTTCTCGACACCGAAATAATTAATCTCAAAGAGAACTTAAATGAGATTAAAGTTATCTCTAAAAATGAAACCTTTACTTCAAAGTATTTGGTCTGCTGTGCAGGCTTAATGGCCGACAGAATGGCCAACCTCCTTGATATTAAAACAAACTTTCAAATCATTCCATTTCGTGGCGAATACTTTAAATTACCAGAGAAACACAATACACTAGTCAAACACTTAATCTATCCTATACCAAACACTGACCTTCCATTTCTTGGTATACACCTTACAAAGATGATTGACGGTTCAGTTACAGTTGGTCCAAACGCTGTTCTTGGCTTTAAAAGAGAGGGTTATGGCAAAGTCAATTTCAGTCCAAGAGACACCCTTGAAATGTTAAGTTTTAAAGGTTTTTACAAAGTTATCAGGAATAATTTAAGATCGGGAATGACTGAAATGAAAAACTCCAAATATAAGCGGGGTTACCTAAAGCAAGTGAATAAGTATAGCCCATTAATTAAACTTAAAGAACTCCAGCCATACCCTGCAGGTATCCGCGCTCAAGCGGTGTTGGGTGACGGTACCTTAGTGAATGATTTCCTATTCGTTGAGAGCAAACGCTCCATTCACGTCTGTAATACCCCTTCTCCCGCAGCAACTTCAGCAATACCGATCGGCAGATATGTCACTGAAAAAGCAACAACGGCATTCAACAAGCTAGATTAGTTTAAGAAAAAACGTCGAATAGTCTCGGCGAAGTGTTTCGACTCAACTCGACTAGGATTGTCTTCAAGACCATAGATAGCCTTGTCAACAACCTCTTGTGGAATATAACCTCCCTCATCTTCACTTCGAAAATTTAGAAGGTCTTTTGTAAAATCAACCAAAAATTCAGGATGTGCCTGCATAGTTAAAACCTTATCTTTGATAAAAAAGCCCGCACACTTACAAAAATCAGACTGAGCATAAACGACAGCCCCTTGGGGAGGCCTAATCACTTGGTCTTGATGGCAAATATTTAAGGTGATTTTTTCTGCCAAATTACCCATATAATCAGTTTTATTGTCAATTCGATAGGTATGCAAACCTAAACCCCAACCCTTCTCTGATTTTTCAACATCACCTCCTAACGCTTTCGCAATTATTTGATGGCCAAAACACACGCCCAATAAAGGCTTACCAGCATCATAAATATCATTAATTAATTTACTGAGGCGTTTAATCCAAGCAAGTTCTTCATAAACACCATGCTTAGATCCGGTAATAATCCAACCATCACATTCGAGATGATCTTTAGGAAATTTTTCATCCAAAATTTCAAATGTTTTAAATTCAAATAATTTCTCTTGAGCATTAATTAGAGCAACCAACATTTCAGCATAAGTACCATACTGGTCAACTAATTCCTCATGATTTTTTCCAGTTTGAAGAATTCCTATTATCATTATATTATTTTGAATTGAAATTATCTAAAGTAGTCTTAGACTGTTATTTATCACTCATTTTTTGCTTTGCACGAAGAACCAAATAGTCATGAGCTATAGTTGCTGCAGCAATAGCCGTGATTTCAGAATGGTCATAAGCAGGAGCTACCTCAACGACATCTGCTCCGATAAAATTTAAACCGTCTAGCCCTCTGATAATCGCTAGGGCTTGTGCAGATGTTAGGCCACCAGCCACCGGTGTACCAGTTCCTGGAGCATACGCAGGGTCAAGACCATCTATATCAAAAGTCAGATAAGCTGGTCGATCCTTAACAACTTCAATTATTTTTTTAATGACCTTATCAACACCATTCTTATGAACCCATGGTGCGTCAAGAATAGTGACACCCTTGGTGTTGCTATTATGTGTTCTGATTCCAACCTGAATAGAATGTTTGGTATCAATCAAGTCTTCTTTTATAGCTCTAGAAAACATAGTTCCATGGTCTAATCGACCATCTTCATCAGGCCAAGTATCTGTATGTGCATCAAAATGAACAAGTGCTATCGGTCCGAACTTTTCAGCATGAGCACGTAAAAGAGGATAAGTAACAAAATGATCGCCACCAAAAGTCAGCATCTCTGTTCCAGAATCCAAAATAGTCTTAGCATGTGCTTCAATCTGAGAAACGACATTACTATGAATTCCATAATCCAGTTCACAATCACCATAATCAGTAACCGCCAAAGTCTTGAAAGGATCGATACCATCAGGATATGCTAACAGCTCAGCAAGCTGAACAGAAGCCTCTCTTATCGCTTTAGGCCCAAATCTTGCACCAGGTCGGAAGCTCGTTGCAGCATCGAATGGAATACCACTAACAGCAATATCAACACCCTCTAATTCTTTGGTGTATTTGCGCCTTAAAAAACTAAGAGCGCCACTATAAGTCATCTCTCCATCTCTACCATAGAGAGTTTTTTTAGTAAACGCCTGGTCTGTAGTTACGTCTTTAAAATCGCTCATTAAATTTGGTCTTTGTTACAAAAATTGTGTCAATAACAGCTCTCATTATATTAGATTTCACCACTAACTATAGGCGGTCAAGCATAGCGTGATAAAACATTCCGACCCTCATGGTAGGATTTCGTAGAAACCTGCCACCAGGAAAGCTTCTCATTGGAATATTAGCCATTGTGTCAAATATCTTCCCATCACCAGTAATCTTCTCCGCAATTACCTTTCCGGCATAGCTTGCTAGAGCAACACCTTGTCCTGAATAGCCCTGCGCACTTAATACCTTTCCTTTATTCATTTCTTTATAGAATGGCAACCTGTTCATTGTTAATGCAAGCTTACCACCCCAAGCATAGTCAATCTTTACGCCACTCAAAAAAGGATAAATCTTTTCAAGCGGCTTTATAACAATAGGAAGAATATTATTACTAAGTTCCTGTGAATAATTCTCGCCACCACCAAAAAGTAAGCGCTTGTCGGCACTCAATCGAAAATAATTGATAACGAACCTCGAATCGGCAAAAGCGATATCTTTTGGATTAATCTTTGCAACAGTTTCAGTGTCCAGAGGTTTGGTGGCAACAATATAGTTATTCATTGGTAATAATTTCGAATTTAAGCGTTTCTCAAGATTACCCAAATAGCCGTTACAGGCAAGTACCACGCGGTCCGCTTTAACAGAACCCGATTTGGTATTCACTTTAACATGACTGCTAGACAAATCATAACTCGATACAGTACTATTTTCATAGATCTTTGCATTTGCTGATAGTGCCGCCTGTGCGATACCTAGTGCGTAATTAAGTGGATGACAATGAGCCTCACCTTTGTCGTAACTGCCACCAAAATAGGTCTCAGAGCCTGTTACCTCTTTCATCTCATCATCATTTAGATACTCAATATCGTGATAATCGTAATCCTGGTTCAAATGTTCGACATAGCGTCGAGAATCTTCACAAAATTTTTGCTTGTGATTGGGATGTGCAATACCCTTTTTATAATCACACTGAATTTGATATTCATCCATCAAGTCCTTGGCATGGTATTTAGCTTTCTCACCTATATCCCACAATACGCGTGCATATTCCTTGCCTAGAGCTTTTTCTATATAAAACTGATCTCTACGCATCCCTCCTGAAACCTGACCTCCGTTGGCACCTGAAGCACCTGATGCCAAATTATTTGCTTCGAGTAGTACTACATTGAGTCCCTCTTTTGCTAAATAAAGAGCACTCGATAGGCCAGTATAGCCACCACCAACAATACAGACATCTGCTTCAATGTCTCCTGATAGTTGGGGCTGACTGATTTCTATATTGCGACTGGCTTGGTAATAAGATTGCACTCGAAAAGATTAACCTACTTTGTGGATTGAGCAGTCAAATCAAGACATTTCCATACCTTTTCAATAATTTCATCTATATGTTCGTTGGAACAGATTAATGGAGGAGCAATAACCATCTTGTTGACTATTGCCCTCATGACTAAGCCATTGTCATAGCAATAATCCCGACACCTTGTTACAACCTCTTTACTATTTTCGAAGCGCTTATAATTGTTTTTATCTTCGACTATCTCCAACGATGCAAGCATTCCAAGACAACGAGCCTCACCCACTAATGGATGCTCTTCTAAAGTCTTCCACTTATTAGCCAGATAGGGAGCTGTTTTGTTTTGTACTTGATTCACAATATTTGTTTCTTTCATCAATTCGAGATTGGCAATTCCTGCAGCCATGCAGGTTGGATGACCAGAATAAGTATAACCGTGAGCAAATTCTTGTCCTGCAGAGACTATAACATCCACCAGGTCATCACGCACAATAACTCCACCTACGGGTAGATATCCTGAAGTCACCGCTTTTGCAAAAAGCATCAAGTCTGGCTGAATATTATAATAATCAGTTCCAAACCACTCTCCAGTCCTTCCAAATCCACAAATGACTTCATCAGCAACCAACAAGATCCCGCGTTCTTTACAGATTCGATTTATTTCTGGCCAATATGTTTTGGGTGGAATAATAACACCACCTGCACCCTGAATAGGTTCAGCAATAAATGCTGCAACTCTGTCCTCACCGAGTTCATCAATTTTATTTGCCAGACTTTGTGCAGCTTTTCTGCCAAATTCATCAGCATCAATTTTTTCTCCAGCTTCAACGCATGCTTCAAAATAGTAAGGTTGATCTACATGTTCAATGTCAGGTATAGGTAGGCCTCCCTGGGCATGCATGGTGCTCATACCACCCAGACTAGCACCGGCCATAGTGGACCCGTGATAAGCATTTTTTCGACTAATTATTACTGACTTAGACGGCTTGCCTTTAGCGGCCCAGTAGTGCCTTACAAGTCTGATCATGGTGTCATTTGCCTCAGAACCTGAACCGGTAAAATAGATCTTGTTCAATCCTTCAGGTGTTAAATCTGTAATCATTTCAGATAGTTTGATTGCTGAAGGGTGACTTGTACCGAAAAAATTATTATAGTAAACAAGCTCTTTCATCTGATTATTCACTGCGTTGATAATTGAATTCTGACCGTAACCCATATTCACGCACCATAACCCTGACATGCTATCTAGTATTTTGTGGCCATCACTATCATAAATATAAACACCATCTGCACGAGTAATAATGTGTGTTGCCGCTGGGTTCTTTGTGTAAGCAAAATCGCTAAATGATTGCATATGATGCTGTGCATTGCGGTTTTGAAGGTTTAAAGTGCTGTCAGTCATAATCATTCCCTAAATAAAAAAGTATAAATAAAAACTTCAACGTACTAGATTGCCAAAAGCAATTAAGTGATATAGTGTAATCCATTTTTGCTTTTTGACAATAATTAATTTAATATAATCCGTTCAAGAATTTTAATACGGTCTAGTAATAACAATCAAAATATATGGTTAGTAAAAGCTAATAAATGAAAAACATTGCAAAAAAATTTCTAGATTTAAATCCAGAGTTGGAAAAAATTGAGTTTATATATGTAGACTTTAATGGCATACCAAGAGGAAAAAACGCTTCGCCAAAAACTCTAATAAAAGCATTTGATGGTGGTCTTAGGATGCCTATTTCAAGCTTTGTTCTGGATATTTGGGGTGACAATCCTAAGGGAACTGGTTTGATTATGACAGGTGATGGTGATGCAATTTGTAGACCCGTTGCAAGCTCCCTTGCAGTGACTCCATGGAATTCTCGCAATACAGCTCAATGCCTAGTAAGCATGGAGGATGGTGATGGCAAACCAATTTTTGCCGACCCAAGACACATACTCAGTAAGGTTCTGGATCGTTTTACTGAGCTGGGCCTCAGACCGGTGATAGCTCCGGAGATGGAATTTTATCTTGTCGATAATAAGCTTCAAGCTAATGGTCACCCTCAAACTCCCTTAATACCTGGCAGCCACAGACGTTACCAGGACGTTCAATTACTCAACTTGAGCGAAATGGATGATTTTGAAGGCTTCTTTTCACTTGTTGAAAAGAGTGCTCACTCGTTAGGAATTCCTGCGGAAACTGCAATCAAGGAATGTGCTCCTGGGCAATTTGAGATCAACCTGCTGCACCATGATGATGCTCTATTGATGGCTGACCAAACATTCTTACTGAAACGCCTAATCAAAAATTGCGCCAGACAATTTGATATGAATGCCACCTTTATGGCTAAACCATTTTCTGATGAAGCTGGAAATGGTATGCATGTTCATCTCAGTATTGTCGACAAAAATGGCAATAATGTATTTACTATGGATAAAAATAATCAACCTCAGGGTCTCTTTTCCCAAGCCATTGGAGGTCTTCTGGAAACGACTCCTGACTTTCTATCTTTCTATGCCCCTCACTCGAACTCTTATAGGCGTCTAATCCATAACGCTGATCACGCACCAACAACTTTAAGTTGGGGCAATGAGAATAGAACCGCCCTAATAAGACTGCCTGAAGCTTCTGCTGAAGCGACTCGGCTCGAATTTCGTGTCGCTAGTGCTGACTCCAATCCCTACTTAGTGTTTGCATCAGTTCTTGCGAGCGTGTATGCTGGCATACAAGGCAAACTCCAGCATGATAAAGAAACTATCGGCAATGCCCATGCACAACATCCACCATCACTAGGTGTTACATGGAGGGAAGCTGTAGAGAAAACAAGTGTATCATCACTAGTAAAGGATTTTTTTGGAGAACAGTTTCAGCAATGCTATAAATGCGTTAAAGAATCAGAAATAAAGAGATTTGAATCAACAATAACAGATTTTGAATACCACTCTTACTTGAGGAGTCTTTGATGGCAACTTCTGAATTGTGGATACAAAAGAGTCTTTTAATTAGCAATAATTAAAAGTTTAATAATAAAGGAGAGAAACAATGAAATTAAAAATCAAAAGTTTGCTTATCGCTATTGTACTGACCTGCTCAGGTCAAATTGCGGTAGCAGAAGAAAATGTTGTACATGTCTATAACTGGTCAGACTATATAGACGAACACGAACAGGTGAACGCTAATTTTACTGCCGCAACCGGCATTAAAGTGGTCTACGATGTGTATGACTCAAACGAAGTACTAGAAGCTAAACTCTTCGCAGGTGGTTCTGGTTATGACGTCGTTGTACCTTCAGCTGGATTCTTGTCAAGACAAATTCAAGCTGGTGTTTACCAGAAGTTGGACAAGTCCAAACTTCCAAATATCGTTAATATGTGGGATGTTGTTGAAAAACGTGTTGAACAGTTTGGCCCACTGAATGACTACTCTGTCAACTGGCACTGGGGTACAACAGGTCTTGGTTATAACGAAGGCATGATCAACGAAAGAATGGAGAATGCACCAACAACTTCTCTGGCGATGGTCTTCGACCCAGACGTTGTATCTAAATTCGCTGATTGCGGTGTTCATTTATTGAATGCATCGTCAGAAATCATTCCTGCGGCTTTGGCTTATATCGGTGAAGATCCATCAACAACAGATGTCGAGGTGTTGAAAAAAGCTGAGCCTGTTATAGAAGCAATTCGTCCATATATTCAGAAATTTCATTCATCGCAATATATTGATTCACTTGCCAATGGCGATATCTGTTTAGTTATTGGTTGGTCAGGTGATATCTTTATGGCTCAGGCCGCAGCCTGGGATGCTGATAATGGCGTTGAAATTGTCTACTCAATTCCTGATGAAGGTGCGCTTATGTGGTTTGATCAGTTAGCCATTCCGAAAGATGCCCCTCACCCTGATAACGCCCATAAGTACATCAACTGGGTAATGATCCCAGAGCAGATTGCTTTAGCGACAAACTGGGTTTGGTATGCCAATGGTAATTTAGCTTCTCAGGAATTATTGGATCCTGAATTGTTAGAAGACCCTGCAGTTTACCCAACACCTGAAGTTCTTGAAGGTTTGTATACTGTACCAACATACGATGCTGCAACACAACGTGTTGTGACTCGTCTTTGGACCAAGATTACAACAGGAAACTAAAACTGCGCTATCTTTAACCTCCATGGTTTTTTCCATGGAGGTATTTTTTTTATGTTATAGGTTATGACAGAGACTAATACAACTGAACCGTGGCTGGATTCAAGCCAGAAACCCTATATTCAAATAGAAAACGTTACAAAAAAATTTGGCGACTTTACAGCCATAGATAATTTATCCTTAGATATATATAAAAATGAGTTTTTCTCATTGTTAGGGCCTTCAGGATGTGGCAAAACAACGCTACTTCGAATGCTAGCTGGATTTGAAAGATTTACCGAAGGCAGAGTTCTTGTTGATGGTGAAGATATCTCTGAAATTCCACCTCATCTAAGACCCATCAATATGATGTTTCAGTCTTATGCACTGTTCCCACATCTGACTGTTGAAAAGAATATAGCGTTTGGTTTAAAGCAAGACAAATTACCAGATAACATCATCAATCAAAGAGTTGAGGAAATGTTGCAATTAGTTGAACTGACTGATTTTGCCAAACGTAAACCTGGACAACTTTCTGGCGGTCAAAGTCAACGTGTTGCGCTTGCAAGAAGCCTAGCAAAACAACCTAAACTGCTACTCTTAGATGAACCATTAGGTGCACTAGATAAGCGCCTGAGGGAACAAACACAGTTCGAGTTGATGGACATTCAGGAAAAATTGGAGGTGACTTTTGTTATCGTCACACATGACCAAGAAGAGGCAATGACTGTTTCTAGTAGGATTGGTGTAATGGATTCAGGAAAATTGATTCAAGTGGCCACTCCTACACAGATCTACGAAGCACCTATCAACAGAGAGGTGGCGGACTTTATTGGTGACGTTAATATCTTCAAAGGTACCTACAAGGGTGAAGATGAAAAGGGAACTCAATTACTCTCTGAAGATTCAAAGTCGATTATCTATGCAACTCAAAAAGTCGATGTGCCAGTTGGTAATAGAATATGGTTTGCACTAAGACCAGAAAAACTTGAAATAACAAGAAAATTACCAGAAGTTGATTGCAATATCTTGAAAGGAAAAATTGAAGATATCGGTTATGGAGGTAGCTTTTCAACCTATCACGTTAAGCTCGAAAACGGTAGACAACTTACCGCCATCCGTGCTAACCGTGAACGAACCGCTGAGCACCATTTAACCTGGGGAGATGAGGTTTATCTTCATTGGGCTCCGCATTCAGCTGTTGTTTTACTTTCTTAGTTTTATGAGTATAAAAGAAATACAAATTCCAGTCTTTCTGAAACGCACTTTTAATGGAAGGAATGTAGCCATTTCAATTCCCTATCTTTGGTTACTCTTATTGTTTTTATTTCCATTTGTTATTGTTCTCAAGATCAGTTTTGCTCAACCTGTTATCGCCATGCCTCCCTATACACCTCTTTTTAGCTGGGGCGATTCATTATGGCCAAAAATACAAGCAGGCTTAGATAGCTATCTTTTCCTTTTTAGTGACTCACTCTATATCAAGGCCTATCTTTCTAGTATAAAAATTGCAACAATCTCAACAGTATTAACCCTCATCATTGGTTATGCGATAGCTTATAGTATTGCTAGGGCACCGACACGTTGGCGAGGCATTTTATTGATGTTGGTCATTCTCCCTTTCTGGACGTCATTCCTTATACGTGTCTACGCTTGGATAGGTATTTTAAAGACTGAAGGTTTATTAAATTTAGCCTTAATGACATTAGGGATAATCGAAAAACCACTCATCATTATGAATACCGACCTCGCAGTCTATATCGGTATCGTATACTCCTACCTGCCATTTATGATCTTGCCACTCTATGCAAATCTAGAAAAAATGGATATGAATCTGTTAGAGGCAGCAGCTGATCTTGGTTGTCGACCTTTTAAAACTTTCTGGACTGTAACAATACCTTTATCCCTACCAGGAATACTGGCTGGCTGTTTTCTTGTATTTATTCCTGTCATTGGTGAGTTTGTTATCCCAGACCTACTAGGTGGAACAAAAACCCTCATGATTGGCAAAGTTCTTTGGGGTGAATTCTTCTATAACAGAGACTGGCCAGTAGCTTCGGCGGTTGCTATTATTATGCTACTCCTTCTAGTAGTTCCAATTATTCTCTATCAAAAATCACAAGAAAAGGCAATCTCATGAAAAAATTTGGTAACTTCAATATCGTTGCCTTAGTAATTGGGTTCTCATTTTTATATATTCCTATTATCTTATTGATTTTGTTTAGTTTTAATGAATCTAAATTGGTCACCGTTTGGGCTGGATTCTCAACAAAATGGTATGTCGAGCTTATGAATAATCAAGGAATCAAAGATGCAGCTTGGGTTACTATAAAGGTTGCCTTTATATCTTCTACTGTGGCAACTATGTTAGGCACTATTGCCGGACTTGTAATGTCGCGTTTTGGTAAATTTAGAGGCAGAACACTTTTTTCTGGAATGATCTATGCGCCTATGGTAATGCCAGAGATTATATTAGGCTTATCTACGCTTCTTACATTTATAACTTTAGCTATTGATAGAGGCGTTTTAACAATAACGCTGGCTCATATCACTTTTTCGATGTGTTATGTTTCGGTCATTATTCAGTCCAGAATGACTAGTTATGATGATAGTATTACTGAAGCTGCTCTCGATTTAGGTTGCACACCTTTTCGTACTTTTTTGTTAATCACATTCCCAATCATATTACCGGCAGTTGTGTCGGGTTGGTTATTATCATTCACTATGTCGCTTGACGACCTCGTCATAGCAAGTTTCACCTCTGGACCAGGATCAACAACACTACCAATAAAGATATATTCAATGGTTAGGCTTGGCGTTACACCTGAAATCAACGCCGTTTCTACGATCTTAGTAGGTTTGGTAACAGTTGGTGTGATAACTGCTTCATTAATAGGTAAAAGACAAAGACAACAACTAGCTCAAAGCTAACAAAGTTAAATATCATAAAAATATAATTTAAGGGTATTATAATTTGCGACTTCGAAAACATTAACTGGACATTTTGGACAAACATATGCTGAACAACACTGAACTCTTAAAAACCGCTGGATATATCAATGGTCAATGGCTAGGTCTTGACTCCGACAACAGATTTGAAGTGAAGAACACTTATACCAAAGAAGTCATCTGTACGCTTCCAAATATGGGTACAAAAGAAACAAATATGGCAATTGATGCTGCCAACCAGGCTTGGCCAAGTTGGAGAAGTATGACTGCTAAAGAAAGAGCTGGTATTTTAAAAAAATGGTTTGAGCTGGTTATGCAAAACCAAGAAGACTTGGCTATCTTGATGACGTCGGAGCAAGGCAAACCATTGGCAGAGGCTAGAGGTGAAGTCGGCTACGGTGCTTCATTTATCGAGTGGTTTGCAGAGGAAGGAAAAAGAACCTATGGAGATGTCATCCCTACACCTGCAAACGACCGTAGAATCCTGGTCATCAAGCAACCTATAGGTGTGGTTGCCGCGATTACGCCATGGAATTTTCCGATTGCCATGATTACAAGAAAATGCGCACCAGCACTCGCTGCTGGCTGCCCGGTGGTAATTAAGCCTGCTGCTGAAACCCCACTCTCAGCTTTGGCGCTAGCAGAACTTGCAGATCAGGCAGGCATTCCAAAAGGTGTTCTTAATGTGGTTGTGGGAACTAATGCAAGTGAAATTGGCACTGCGCTAACTGACAGTCCGATTGTACGAAAACTCTCTTTCACTGGCTCTACGGAAGTAGGCAAGATTCTGACTCGTAATTGTGCAGACACAATGAAAAAAGTCTCTATGGAGTTAGGAGGTAACGCCCCATTTATTGTTTTTGATGATGCTGATTTAGATTCATCTGTGGCAGGTGCAATGACATCAAAGTTTCGCAACACCGGACAAACATGTGTTTGCAGCAATCGCATCTTAGTGCAGGAGGGTATTTACGATAAATTTGTAGCAAAGCTAGCTGAAGCTGTTAAAACACTCAAGGTTGGAAACGGCATGAAGGAAGGAATTAATCAAGGCCCTTTAATTAATGAAAATGCGCTCAAAAAAGTACAAGATCATATTTCAGATGCTGTTGATAAGGGTGCAGTCATTGTCACTGGAGGTAAACCACACTCGAGCGGCGGTACGATATTCGAACCAACCGTGATTGGCAATGTAACAACTTCAATGAAGGTTGCTTCTGAAGAAACCTTCGGACCCCTAGCGGCTGTTTTTAAGTTTTCAACCGAAAAAGAGGCAATTGAGATGGCTAATGACACCGAGTTTGGTCTAGCATCTTACTTCTATACGAACGACGTAAATCGAATTTGGCGCGTTTCAGAAGCATTAGAGTATGGAATGGTCGGAGTCAACGAAGGTGTTATTTCCAATGAAGTTGCTCCATTCGGTGGGGTTAAAGAGTCCGGCCTGGGTCGTGAAGGTTCTCACTACGGAATTGAAGATTTCCTTGAACTTAAATATATCTGTATGGGTGGTTTAAGCTAGAAAATAACTACTTTGCACAGTTAATAGAACTCAACAACACTAATAACATTTTTAATCATGATTGATAGTGAGCCTTTTCACTGATTGGTATAATGCTGTTTTTCGTATTTACTAAAAGAATAAGATGAAAGTTGGAATTCTCGGTCTTGGCACTGTTGGTGGTGGCGTAGTCAATGTACTGAAAAAAAATGGCGCATCGATAGAGCGCCGCACAGGGGTCAAAATTGAGGTTATTTTAGCCGGTGTTAGAGATATCAAACAAAATCGTATTTGTGATACCTCCGATATCAAGCTTACTGAGGACCCATTCGAAGTAGTTAATCACCCTGAAATCGATGTAGTTTTAGAGCTCATCGGAGGCACTGGTGTAACCAAAAAATTAGTGGAGACAGCCATCAAAAATGGCAAACATGTCATTACCGCTAATAAGGCGCTGATTGCCAAACACGGTAATAAATTAATCGAATCAGCCAATAAAAACAAAGTTCGACTTCTATTCGAAGCCTCTGTTGCAGGCGGAATTCCAATCATTAAATCATTAGAACAAGGACTTAGCGCCAATAAAATTGAATCACTTGCTGGAATCATTAACGGAACTGGAAACTTTATCCTTACTGAAATGAAAGAGAAAGGTAGAGATTTTGATGATGTCCTTAAGGAAGCTCAAGCACTAGGCTATGCTGAAGCTGACCCAACCTTTGATGTAGAAGGTATCGATGCTGCGCACAAATTAGCCATACTTGCAGCAATTGCCTTTGGCACTGAACTTCAATTTGACAAAGTTTTTACTAAAGGCATCAGTAAGATAACCACTGAAGATATTAAATATGCCACTGAATTGAATTATACGATTAAACACCTAGGTATTGCCAAAAGAGTTGGCAATGGTATCGAATTACGCGTCCACCCTACTTTGATTTCTAACGAACAACTTATCGCCAATGTCAATGGTGTGATGAATGCCGTTCTTGTTAAGGGTGATGCTTTAGGAACAAGTCTCTACTATGGGGCAGGTGCTGGTGAAGAAGCAACTGCCTCGTCTGTTATTGCAGACCTTATAGACATTATTAACAACCAAACCAGTAATCATATTCTGGGTTGGAAATCACAAGAAAAGCTCACTGTTGTTGACACTGAGTCAATAGACAGCGAATTTTATTTGCGCCTTCTAGTGAGTAATATGAAAGGTGTACTGGCTAAAATTACTGGTATTTTTCATAAATATAATGTAAGCATTGAGGAACTTATTCAAAAACAAATAGATGAAAACAATAACGCTCATATTGTCATCATTACCAATAAAGTTAACACTCAAGACATTATGGGTATTAAAAATGCCATAGAAGCTAGCGAATTTAATCAAGAAGATATGCAAATTATTCACGTTGAATCAATTGACTAAATAAAAAGAATCATTATGAGATACACAGGTCTAATTGAAAAATACCGAGACAGACTCCCGGTGAGTGATAGCACGCGTATCATCAGCCTAGGTGAAGGCAATACGCCACTCATTAAGTTAGAAAACATTCCAAAAGAATTAGGTAAAGAAGTTCATCTATATGTTAAGTATGAAGGGTTAAACCCTACAGGCTCATTTAAAGATCGTGGAATGACGATGGCAGTTACAAAATCTGTCGAAAGTGGCTCCGAAGCGATTATTTGTGCTTCTACAGGCAACACCTCAGCTGCTGCTGCTGCATACGCTGCTCGTGCAGGCATCAAAGCATTTGTCGTTATCCCTGAGGGCAAGATTGCGCTCGGTAAATTAGCACAAGCGATGATTCATGGTTCTATTATTATTCAAATCAAAGGCAACTTTGATGACGGCATGCAAATCGTCAAAGAAGTCGCCGAGCATGCTCCAGTTTCAATAGTGAACTCAATTAATCCGTTTCGTCTTCAAGGTCAAAAAACAGCCGCATTTGAAATTATTGAAGAGTTAGGATCTGCTCCTGATTATCACTGCTTGCCGGTTGGTAATGCGGGAAATATTACCGCGCACTGGATGGGTTATACTGAGTATCATGAGATTGGCAAATCAGATTCAAGACCGACAATGCTAGGTTACCAAGCTGAAGGTGCAGCACCATTTATAAAAGGGTCAAAGGTCAGTAATCCTGAAACGATTGCCACTGCTATTCGAATCGGCAACCCGCAGAGCTGGGACCAGGCTCTTAAACTGAGCAAAGAATCTAATGGTTGGTTTGATGCGTTTGCGGATAAGGAAATATTGGCTGCCCAAAAAATGTTGACTGAGAAAGAAGGTGTTTTTTGTGAACCTGCTTCGGCGACTTCTGTTGCTGGAGCTATGAGAGATATTAAATTAGGTAAAATACCGGAAGGTTCCAGCGTTGTATGCACACTTACAGGTCACGGTCTTAAAGACCCCGATACTGCTATTGCTCAATGTGATCAAAGTGCAATGATTAACGTTAATCCAACTCTGGAGGAAGTTAAAAAGGCCATATTAGACCAAATGTAGTTCTAGTAGAGGCTCTAAGTAATAATTTTTTAACTAGAGCTATCAATTTATGAGTAACCAGCATTACAAAACCATAGATCAATGTGTTGGCAATACTCCATTAGTGCGTCTTCAAAGACTTAATCCAAATCCATCCAATATTATTCTTGCTAAACTAGAAGGTAATAACCCTGCAGGCTCAGTCAAAGATCGTGCAGCTCTCAATATGATTATTGAAGCCGAAAAAAGAGGTGAGATTAGTCCTGGCGATACGCTCATAGAGGCGACTAGTGGTAATACAGGTATCGCACTTGCGATGATTGCAGCCATTAGGGGCTACAAAATGGTTCTAGTTATGCAAGAAAACCTCTCACAAGAGAGAAGAGATGCGATGACCGCCTATGGTGCTGAGCTAATTCTCGTTTCTGAAGAACAAGGAATGGAAGGAGCGCGTGATCTCGCTAATCAAATGAGTGAAGATAAAAAAGGCACCCAACTTAACCAATTTTCTAATGAAGATAACCCGAGAGCTCATTTAAAAACCACCGCAAAAGAAATTTGGCAGGACACAAACGGCGAAATCACTCATTTTGTCAGTTCAATGGGCACCACTGGAACGATTATGGGGGCCTCTAAGTACTTAAAAGAGAAAAACCCAAAAATTCAGATTGTAGGAATTCAGCCTGATGGTGATTCACATATACCAGGCATTCGACGTTGGCCTGAGGGCTATCTTCCCAGCATTTTTGAGTCTTCCAGAGTAGATACAATAATGGATGTTTCTCAAAAAAACTCAGAACAAACAACTAGAGATTTAGCAACCCAAGAGGGTATTTTTGCAGGCATCTCCTCTGGAGGAGCAGTCGCATGCGCTATCAGGCTTTCAAAAAAAATCAATGACGCTGTAATTGTCACTGTGATTTGTGATCGAGGAGACAGATACCTGTCTACAGGAATTTTTGAGAATTAATGAAAAGAACCTTGGGTTAAAGTTTTACTAACCTTGAGACAAATAATCTAACTAATTATTACTCAAAGATGTGTACAATAATAATCTCATAAAAAAAAAGGAGAAGTAAATGAATATTAAGTTTGACCTTAATAAGGCAACTTTAGTTCTTACAGCTGCCTTATTGTCAATCAACATGTCAGCTAAAGCTGGCGTTGTTTATGATTACATTAAAGCAAATAATGAACTAATGATTGCCACGGATGCAAACTGGGCTCCATTTTCATACATTGACGATGATGGAGAGATGCAAGGATTTGATGTCGAAGTGGGTAGAGAAATTGCAAAACGTATGGGTGTTGAAGCTCGCTTCATAACCCCTGATTGGGATGTTATCACTGCAGGAAACTGGAATATGCGTTGGGACGTTTCTGTTGGCTCTATGACGCCAACTGCAAGCCGTTCTGAAGTATTGAACTTTCCAGCAACTTACTACTACACACCCGCAGCTTTCGCTGTACACACTGATTCACCTGTTACAACATTAGCTGGACTGAATGGGAAAAATATCTGTACCACTGCAGCATCTACTTGGGAGATGTATCTTCAGGGTAACCTAGATATGCTTAATGCTCCAGCGTTTACTTATGATGTTACACCGGGCACAATTACCTCTTTGAAGGATGGTTCAATGTGTGCGGATGACACTCGCTTAGGTGCAGGCGTTCGAAATGATGGTTTTATTGATTCTGTCCCAATGATACAAGGAGCAATCGAGGCAGGTTATCCAATTCGTTTCTTAGGAGATCCGGCTTTCCATGAACCTCTTTCATTAGCAACTGACCTAGGTAATGATGATCCTGAACTAGATGCAGAACTTGCTAGAATCATTGCTGAAATGCAGAAAGACTACACTTTGAGTTTATTGTCAATTCAGCACTTTAAAAATGCAGATGGTAGCTCTGAAGACTATACTATTGCTTATTAATAGGAATTGTTAGTTAGCTTTTAGACTTTAGACTTTAGACAAAGGTATGTTCGTCGATACCGTTATTGAAGATAAGGCACTGCATAAACCAGTATTCCTTATCGGTTTATCATTAACGGTGTTGGCGATTTTCTTCGCCCTTAATTTTACAAACACCATTTTTGGTGAATTCCTTAGGCCTGTTATAGGAGCCCCCACAGAAAGCGGTTTTTTTGGTCGTTTTGCAGTTTCACTTGTTCTAACAATAATATTTGTAGGTAATTTATTTGCAATTAGTTTCTTTAAATTAAAAGTACAAGTTGCAATTGTTTGGGTTGAATTATTTTTACTTTTCTTGGCATTTGCCTATTCTTTTGATCTCAAAATGTCGTTTATCCAGAGTAGGATTCCGCTCATGATCTCTAGGGGGCTATTTACGACAATTTATATTTCAGCAATCTCAATCCTTATTGCGACCGTAATTGCCATCATAGGTGCCATTGCAAAACTCTCCAATAACGGCTTTGCTTATGCGATTTCTAGTTTTTATACTTCTCTATTTAGAGGCCTTCCACTTCTTTTGCAACTTTTCCTAATCTATAAAGGGCTACCACAACTCGGTTTTATGGTCGACGCAGTGCCTGCAGCCATCACCGCCCTGTCACTTTGTTATGGTGCCTATATGACAGAGATTTTCCGTGCAGGAATCCAGAGCATCCCTAAAGGTCAATGGGAGGCTTCGAGAGCTCTTGGCTTTAAGTTCTCACTTATTATGCGAAAAATAATCCTACCCCAAGCTATACCCATCATCGTCCCTCCAACAGGTAATCAATTTATCGCCATGCTAAAAGATAGCTCTCTTGCCTCTGTTCTTGGAGTTTGGGAATTAATGTATCTCGCTAGAACCTTAGGACAGAGAGATTTCAGGCACATGGAAATGCTCCTAACAGCGGCAATGATTTATTGGGTTCTAACAATTGTGCTTGAGATTATCCAGGCTCGAATCGAAGAAAAATACAAACAAAAAAGTTGATGATGAATACAAAAATCAATACCCAAAATAACTCTGAATTGATGCCAGTCATTTCTCTCAAGGGAGTCAATAAATGGTATGGAGATTTTAAAGCCCTTTCGAACATCAATCTCGAGATTAAACTCAAAGAGAAGATTGTAATTTGCGGTCCTTCTGGGTCAGGAAAGTCTACCCTTATTCGTTGCCTTAATCGTCTTGAAGCTCATCAAGAGGGCACAATTCATGTGAGTGGCATAGAGTTACATGAAAGAATGAAAGATATTGATGTTGTTCGCCAAGACATAGGAATGGTCTTTCAGAGTTTTAACTTGTTTCCTCATCTGACAGTCCTAGAAAACTGTATGTCAGGTCCAAATTGGGTTCGCGGTATCGATAAAAATGAGGCTAAAGCAAGAGCCGTTGCAATGCTGGAGCAAGTCAAGATACCAGAACAAGCAGACAAGTATCCAGAACAACTTTCAGGCGGTCAGCAACAACGTGTCGCCATTGCAAGAAGTCTGTGTATGCAACCGAAGGTTATGTTGTTTGACGAGCCCACTTCAGCACTTGACCCTGAAATGGTATCAGAAGTCTTGGATACAATGATCGAACTGGCAAAAAGCGGCATGACAATGATTTGTGTAACCCATGAAATGGGTTTCGCCCGTCAGGTTGCGGACAGAATTGTATTTATGGCAGATGGCGAGATTGTGGAAGAAAGCTCACCCGAAGAATTTTTTAATAACCCACAACATGAACGTACTAAAGTTTTTTTAGATCAGATATTAGAATAAAAGACCGTCAGCTCTTAAAGTATTCTCGAAAAACTTCAATAACAGACCTAATATCCTTTTCGGTGATACCTAGATGGCACACTAGTCTGCCTCTGTCAAGGCTTGAGATTCGAATATGATTATCAGATAGATACTGCTCTAGAGGCACACGATGATGCTCCGGACAATTAACAAAAAGCATGTTGGTTTGGTTTTCGCCGTAATCCACTTCAAGCTCTGATATTTCAGACAAACCTTGAGCCAAAAGCTTTGCATTATCATGGTCTTCTTGAAGTCTTTCAATATTGTTCTTGAGTGAATACATCCCGCAAGCTGCCAAAACACCGACCTGCCTCATACTACCACCTAGGATTTTTCTTATGCGTTTCGCTTTAGCGATTATTTCATGGCTACTCACTAGTAATGTCCCTGCTGGTGCACCCAGACCTTTCGATAAACAAATAGAAATGCTGTCACAGTTTTTGGTGAGTTCTTTGGGGGATAAACCAGTATGAATGTGAGCATTGAACAAACGAGCACCATCTAGATGAACACTCAAACCTCTTTCGTGAGCAGCTTTTGCTAAGTCATCAATTTGGGACTGTGGTTGAACCTGTCCTGAAGTGGGATTTTCTAAACAAAGCAGCTTGGTGACCGCATAATGGGGGTCATCTTCCTTGATTTGACTGATCATATCTTCAACCGCTATGCCACCAGATTCATTAATATCGATAGGACAAATACCAACTCCACCAAGAACGGATGCGCCACGCGCCTCGTATAGATTGGTGTGGTACTCACGCCCGATGAGCACCTCATCTCCACGTTGGCAATGGGAAAGTATTGCGGTTAAATTGCTCTGGGTGCCACTAGGGAAAAATAAACTCGCCTCCTTATCTAGCAACTCTGCAGCATATTGCTGTAATTCTAGTACTTCAACATCTTCACCATATACATCGTCACCAAGCTTGGCTTTTGGAATAGCCTCAAACATACCTGCAGTTGGCAATGTAACTGTATCACTACGAAAATCAATTAATTTATCCTCTGAATAAACTGGCAATTTAGCGCTACTTTTCTTATAGTTCTTCATCTTTTTTTTCTAAGGTTGATACTCTGGATAAGCAAGAGTCGCTACTAGGTGAACTCTTGGCTTTACACCACCATTAAGAGCAGTATGATAGCCTCGAGTATCAGTAAAATAAACAGAACCATCTGCAGGCAGATGAGTGCAGTGGTGGTTAATAATAAGTAAGGCTCCGGGGTTTGTATAAATTGGGATATGAATTCGTGGTTCAGGATCTCTATGCCAGGAGTTGCAATTAAAGCTGTCTTTTTCTAGAATACGAACCCTTCCTATCGGGTATCGGGCTGATAATTCTTTGTAAATTGTTTCAAAATAGGTCCCTTTAAAGACATCCACTAATTCACTAAATTCAGATTCGTCAATCAACTCATCTTTTGATACTTCCTCATAACCTTCATCAATTCGAGTGTAATAGCGTCCAACTAAGTCTTTATCTGATTCCGCTGTATGGTTTTTTCTTTGAGTCATAGCTAGTGCATGAAAACCTGATGCAGCAGTTTTAAATACTGACTTTGCACTCACTTCATCGAGCGCTTCACGTATTTTTTTAATATCGAACTTTAGTTTAAGTCGAACAATGTGCTCGTTCCCTTTGAAGGATGCAACTGAGTGAATATCAACCTTTCTGTCGATATAAGAATTCAACTCTTTTGTGTCTTCAGTAATACTCATAAATTCAACTTAAAAAGGTTTAACAACAGAAAGGATAATAATACCAATGAGAACTGGAACTGGAAATTCATTGAACCAACGATAAAAAGTGTCGGAGCGAGTATTTTTATCCTCTGCAAAAACACCTACCAAATAGCCACAATAAAAATGATATACAATCAATAGCCCTACTAATACTAACTTGGCTTTAAGCCAATACTGATTGCTATAGACCTCCCAAGCATAGTTTTGCACCATCCATAAACCAAACACAGTTGTGATAATAAGGCTTGGCAACATAATGCCTCTATAGAGTCTTCGCTCCATTAACTTGAAACGCTCAATGCTAATTTCATCATCCGCCATAGAATGATAAACAAACAGTCGTGGCAAGTAAAACATACCAGCAAGCCACGAAATAAATCCTAAAATATGTATAGCCTTAACCCAAAGCATCTAAACTCCAGAAAATAGATACATAATACCGTCTCAATAGCATTAATGTCCAAGATTCATTAAAGAAGTCATTTGAAATAATCAGCCATTGATTAGCACTTCTCTTGTCCAATGACATAGTAAAATTTGCCTACCATTTAAAATTAGATCAGTATGCTCAACTTTTTTAAGAAAAATCAAAACAAAGATATACAAAATGATACAAATAAAGCGTCACTAAAAGACAGGTTATTTAAATCAAAGCGTCGCCTTGGAGATGGACTTTCATCAATACTGATTGGCAAAAAGCAAATCGATAATGAACTCCTGGAGGAGTTGGAAATACTTATGATAAGCGCTGATATTGGAATTCAAACAACTGACAAAATCATCGAGTCGGTTCGAAAGAAGGCTTCTCGTAAAGAACTTAAAGACGGTGACAGTTTATACCAATTGATTAAAATTGAATTAGAAGCACTCCTTATAGATGACAACCTATTGGAGCCGGTTAGTGACAGTACTTTTGTAATTCTTGTTGTTGGAATCAATGGGGCAGGTAAAACCACCACGATAGGTAAGCTTGCTCAATCATTTCAAAGTCAAGGAAAGTCCGTAATGCTCGCTGCAGGTGACACTTTTAGAGCGGCGGCAGTAGAACAACTTCAAGTATGGGGGGAGAGAAACGAAATACCCGTAATTGCTCAAAAAACTGGCGCTGATGCAGCCTCAGTTGTCTATGACGCTTACCAGTCTGCAGTCGCAAAAGATATTGACATACTGATTGCAGATACAGCAGGACGACTCCACACCCAAGACAACCTAATGCAAGAGTTGGAAAAAATTAAACGCGTTTTGAAAAAACATAATGATAAAGCTCCCCATGAGACTTTACTGGTGATTGATGGAGGATCAGGTCAGAACGCTGTTCAGCAAGCCAATGAATTCCATAAATCTATCGAACTTTCTGGAATCGCAGTGACTAAACTCGATGGCACCGCCAAGGGTGGTGTGCTATTCGCCATTTCAGATTCACTAAACTTGCCTATACGGTACATCGGCATTGGTGAGGCTATTGATGATCTAAAACCTTTTCACGCTAAAGATTTTATTAATGCCTTATTTGATTAATGTCTTGATTTAGGCAATTTTCTTAATAGTTAAGTTAATTTTAGGATTGCATTGAATTATTAATGATATCAATTTTCATGGCCAACTCTTTGTCCAGTATGGTAATTCCACCTTCACTGTGAGTTGATAAATTAACAATAACTCTGTTATAAACATTTGACCATTCAGGATGGTGATCCATAGTTTCTGCGGTAATCGCTACCTCAGTCATAAAACCAAAGGCCTGAATAAATCCCTTAAATTTAAATTCTTTTGATAGCTGGTTATCAACAATCTTCCAACCATCAAGCTCTTCGAGTACTTCATTTAACTCTGAATCAGTCAATATCATGACCTAAACTCCTTCTAATAATTTTCCTGCACCGATACCAAGGAGCTGATCTGCAACCAATTCACCTAAAGCTTTGGGTTGAGAAGTAGAACCAGTACTCTCTGCTCTTAATATAGAGCCTGACTCCACGTTACCTACTAAACCTTTAAGTAATAAATCCTCTCCATTAGAGACAGCATAACCAGCGATAGCAACCGAACAGCTACCTTCAAGAGTAGCATTCATCGCCCTTTCAGCCAAAACTTCAGTCATCGTTTTGCTGTCGATGAGTGGCTTGATAAGCTCTCTGATAGTCTCGTCACCCTTTCTATTTTCTATACCTAAGGCGCCCTGGCCTACTGCAGGCAAAGAGGTTTGCGCATCAAGGGGTTGTTTAATTCTGTCTTCAAAACCAAGCCTTATGAGACTGCACAGGCCAGAATATTTGCATCATATTCTCCCTAATTTCACTACTAGTCAATACACCTACCTCACTAAGCATAGTTGCATGTGCTTGAGAACCCTCTATATCGTAGAGGGCTAAAATTTTGTCAAAAGAAATGGAAGCGCCAAAAATTTTTACAAATTCGTCGGTTGGTTCATTAAAGCGTCCACCCCATAAATGGTTTTTATCAGAGTTCATTATTCTATTTATAAAATCATTAAAGCAAATTTCGTTTTCAGAGCACATTATTCCCTATATCGATGATAAATTATTGAAAATATAATAAAACCTATTTTTTCCGTTTCGGAAAAAACACCGATTCGACTGTTTTGTGAGATATTAATCCTTCCGATAATCAACATTGCCAATCAACACTCGATAAAATAATAATTGCAAAAGATTTGAATTGGAATCATGGATAGAGCACTTAAAATTGCAACTCGTAAAAGCCCATTAGCCATTTGGCAAGCTGAATTT
>CABXJL010000016.1:0-25358 GCA_902512485.1 uncultured Gammaproteobacteria bacterium | reverse complement strand
ACAGAAGAAAATTAAACTATAATGGCATTTTTACAAAAATATCTAGCAATCTATTTACTAGGAGGTAGGAATGCCAGTAGTTCACAAACATCTCATTATAAGAGCCGAAACACGTAAAACACCCAATGACCAGAAATGGGCTCATACATGGTTAACGGAATTGGTGAACAAGATTGGCATGCAAATATGTCAAGGCCCAATTACGACTTATCTTGATATTCCAGGCAACAGAGGTTTGACTGGTTTAGTTATTATTGAAACCTCTCATATCGCTTTACATTGCTGGGATGAAGAAGAGCCAGGTTTAATGCAGCTAGATGTTTACACATGTGGCGATTTCAATACAGATGTAATATTTGAAGAATTAATACAATTTGATCCTACCAAGATTGAATACAAGTACCTTGATAGAGAAAAAGAATTAAAAGAAATTAATGTAAGTGAAGTTTAATATTTCAAAATTAATTCAATTATTTCTGAGACATTTATATAACAAAATCTAATTGACTATTAATATAGAATAATATAATGAAATTTACCTTCACTACATTGTATTCTTTGCTCTATATTAAACACAATGACTATTAATCCATAAACTATGCACATTTGTATTCTTCATATTGGCTTCTCAAATGAAAGTCATAAAAATCGTCATACAACTTCCCCAGAGCGTTTTATAAATTTACTCGAACCCTCACTTCCTGAAGCAAAATGGACGACTATTCATTGCTTAGAAGATAGTCTGCCTGATGATGCTAATGGGTTCGATGCTTATATAATAACGGGTGGAAAATACTCTGTATTTGAGGATTTAGATTGGCAACATAAATTATTTGACTTTATTCAACAGATTTATAACAAAAATATTCCACTTTTAGGAATCTGTTATGGTCATCAAGCTATTGCACACGTTCTAGGAGGTCATGTTGAAAGATTTGATAATGGCTGGGGAGCTGGTGTAACTACAGTAAATGTCATTGATCAGCCTACTTGGCTTCAACCAATAGCTGAAAAAATCTACTTATTAACTATGCATCAAGATCAAGTCACTACAATGCCACCCGAAGCAAATCGATTCTTAGGTAGCCATTTTTGTCATAATTCTGGCTTCTATATTGAAGATCGAGTGTTGGCGATCCAGCAGCATCCAGAATTTACGACTGAACTTTGTAGAGACTTGATTGTTAGAAGAAAAAAGCGCATAGGAGAACAATACGAGACTGCACTTCAGTCACTAGAAATAAGACATCAAGGATCATATGTTGGTCAGTGGATGGCCAACTTTATTAACCAACGTAAAGGTCACTTTTATGGCTACAATTCAAGTCAAAGGTAAAACCGTTTCCACTGTAACTGTTGAAGATAACGCAAAGTCATTGAATGGCAAAGCTGGCGCTCCTTTACTGCTCAGCTTTCCTCATAGCGGTGAACATTACCCTGACGACTTTGAAACAAACCCAGAACTGCCTTTTGAAATATTGGATTTCCCTAACGACAAGTATGTTGATGAGCTTTATCATGCCCGTTCTGAATTAGGTCTTCTGTCCATACATGCTAATTTCCCTAGGACTTATATCGATGTCAATCGGCATCAGCATAATATCGATGTAAACATGGTAAAAAATGGTGAGCAATGGTATGGTCGCATCCATCCATCTGGAGTCAAAACTGGTACCACGCTGTTTTGGTCAAAAACCAAAGAAGTATTCGATATTTATTCACGGAAACTTAGCCTTATAGAATTAAAACAACGATTAGCACAGTGCTTTGTGCCTTATCACCAAATAATGACCTATCATATTGAGCAAATATATCAAAATCATGGTAAAGCCTTTGTACTTGATTGCCACTCAATGACTCAATTTGACGGCAAATTGCGTGGCAGAAAACAGCGACCTGAAATAGATATTGGTAATCGTCATGGTCAGAGTTGTAGTCCACAATATACTGAGTGTGTTGCAGATATTTTTAGTAGTCACGGATACGACGTAAAGATTAATGGTCGCTTCCAAGGTGGGGAAATAATTTTGCGTTACGGATGGCCAGAAATTAATCAGCACATCTTACAAATAGAAATTAGGCGAGACCTATATATGGATGAAGAAAGCCGAGAAAAAAACCAGCGCTTTGAAAAAATGCAAGAGGATTGTAGTGCTGCTTTGACTGACATTAAAGAGTATGTAGAGCAATCAGTCAGTTGATAAAATATGTAAAAAAAAATATACATTTATAACTTTACATAAAGAAAAATAGATTATTATTATATTTCGCTAAATTTAAATTTAGTCAAGATTTATCTGTTTAGCAAAAATTAAAAAGGAGAAAAAAATAATGAAACATATTAACTTTAAAACCGTCTTTTTTGTTGGGCTCTTCGCCAGCATGATGGGCTCTGTGTATGCAGATACATTGCGAATGGCGTATTCGGTCGCACCGAAAACGATAGATCCATATAAAAGCAGCGCCTCAGCAACCGCTTCATTAAATGAGCATCTTTATGAAGCGCTTGTTTCGCGTACCAATGAAAAACTGTTGGGTACCTCTTATGAGTGGGTAGATGATACAACGTTCGTAGTCAACCTAAGAAAAGGTGTCAAGTTCCATAATGGGGCTGACTTCACTGCTGAGGATGTCGTTTATAGTTCATGCCGTATGATGTACAGAGTCGACGGCAAGAAAAACATGCTCACAAGTGCGATGGGCCCAGTAGCTGATGTGGTAGCGATTGATGATTATACCGTGGCCTTCAAAACTGTAGGTCTGTACCCAATACTTATTCAAAAACTTAAATCTTTGTCTATCTTGGACAGCGGCGATGCCGATCTGGGGCCGACTCTTAAGTTTGATAATACTGGTGACTGTGGCATAACACGTTATCCCACTAAAGCTGAGTTTGAGAGCGGTAAGTATGCAAATGGTACTGGCAAGTACAAATACGAGTCTTTCGAAAATACCGGTGATGCCGTCTTGGTACGTAACGATAATTATTGGGGTGAACCAGGCAACTGGGATCGCGTAGAAATGACTTCGGTAGCGAATTCTGGTGCACGAATGGCTGGACTACTTGCTGGAGATTATGATTTGATTGAGAACCCTACTGGTGAAGATTTACTGGCTTTGGAAGGTAACTCTGCATATAGTTACTCAACTATGCCTTCTTGGCGCACCATTTTCTTGATATTGGATGTAGGTAGTGATGTCGCACCAGGAGTGACTGCTGCCGATGGAAGTAACCCACTAAAAGATATAAGGGTGAGACAGGCGCTTTCATTATCGATTGATAGGCAGGCAATTGTAGATAAATTAATGGGTGGTAATGCAACCGTTGCTAGCCAGTTTGCACCGAGTTATCAAGTAGGTGCGGATTCGTCAATGCCAGATATGGCTTACGATGTTGATAAGGCAAGGCAATTACTCGCTGAAGCGGGTTACTCTGATAGTATTTCTATCGATCTCAGAATGCCAACCGCTAAGTATCAAAATGGTACTCGAGTTGGTCAAGCTATTGCTCAATACTGGTCTCGTATCGGCATTCAGGTCAATCTAGTTGCTGAGCCTTGGTCTGTATTTAGAAAGGGTCGTTCAGCTCGTGAGTTGGGTGTGTTTATGTACGGTTGGGGTCATCCTCAAGGTCCTTCACAGATGATTTCGTATGCATTTGGAACTAGGAATAAGGCTCTCAACCTAGGAGGTAGTAACTACTCTAACTATACTGATCCAGACTACGATGCCGCAATGACGGCATGGGCAGTTGAAACGGACGAAGCAAAGGCCTTTGAATATAATCAAGCGGCCATGCGTATAGCTGTTAGGGATTTACCAGGAATACCTCTATACTACCAGCACAGCATCTGGGCTCACACAAGCGACATAAGCGTTGTTGGTCGACCTGATGAGCGTACCTTTGCTGACATGGCTACTAAAAATTAGAGACCTTTAGAAGCACACTAAATAACCCCTCGCATAAGCAATCTGCTACACTTATGTGAGGGGTTTTTTATGAACTGCTTTAATCTATAGTTTAAAAAAAATTACAATTATCCGTTTTGTAGGACTAAGTTAGAGTCAAAGTATCCATGATTAAGTACATTTTAAAACGTCTTTGGCACAGCGGCATACTAGCGATCGTCATGTCGTTAATCGTTTTTTTTGGCCTGTACGTGGTTGGCGACCCAGTTGAAATGTTATCGGATGACGAGTTTACCGAACAGGACAAAATCGACTTAGCCATTGAACTTGGACTTGATAAGCCACTTTTTGAGCAATACTTTACCTATGCAGGGGGTATGCTTCAAGGGGACTTTGGTACCTCGTTTGTCCACAATAGACCAGTACTTGATCTCATCATGGAGCGCCTTCCAGCGACAATAGAAATCTCCCTCTTAGCGATGATTATTGGCCTTGCTATTGGCATCCCTCTCGGAATATTTTCCGGTATAAAAAACAATTCCAGAGCTTCGAAAATAATAAGCTTTTTCACAACCGTAGGTTACTCAACGCCCAATTTTTGGCAAGCCATAATTTTGATTATGGTGTTTGCGGTTTTTTTGCAATGGCTTCCGGCCTCAGGTAGAGGACTTACCAACTCAATGTTTGGTATCGAGTGGGCCTGGTTATCCCTTAATGGCTTACAGCACATGGCTCTTCCGGCAATTAATCTCGCGATTTACAAAATTTGTATGCAGCAAAGGCTTGCTAAGTCTGGAACCCAAGAAATCTTATACCAAGAATATATGACCTTTGCTCGAGCCAAAGGAATAACAAAAAATCGCATTATTAGACGTCATCTTCTTCGCAATATTTTGATACCGATTGTTACTATTACAGGACTAGAAGTGGGAGGACTAATTGCATTCTCGACAGTCACCGAAACAATCTTTTCTTGGCCAGGTATCGGTAAATTATTACTAGATTCTATCCATATGATTGATAGGCCAGTTGTTGTTGCCTATCTCATCCTAATTACTATGATGTTTGTCTTTATTAATTTTGTTGTGGATATTATGTATGCATTTCTAGACCCACGTATTCGACACCAAAAGTAACTACCTATGATTGATTACAATAAAAAATTAGCTACATTAAGCTTGCAAACAAAATCCATTTTCTCTGGTCACCCAATAGCAATTGCTGGTTTGATTGGCTTTGTTATATTTGTTTTAATCGCACTTTTAGCCCCATGGATTGCACCACAAAATCCCTACGATTTGAAGGTTTTAGACATTATGGATGGACTATTGCCTCCATTATCTAAGCTTGGTAATGGCACTACCTCTTGGCTTGGCACTGACGCAGTTGGTCGTGACATATTATCTGCAGTTATGTACGGGTTACGATTAAGTCTTTTTGTTGCATTTGTTGCCACAACTGTTGGTTTCTTAATTGGCGTATTTCTTGGACTTCTAGCAGCGGTCAAAGGTGGCTGGGTAGAGAGTGTTATTATGCGTGCCGTTGATTTAAAAGTGAGCTTTCCAGGCATTTTACTGGCGCTCATGATGTTGGCCATATTCGGAACCGGAGTCGATAAGATTATCTATGCCCTCATTATTGGCGTTTGGGCTAGCAAAGCAAGACTTACTCGATCCTCTGCGCTATCAGAGATGCAAAAAGAATATATTGATGCGGCAAAAATATCCGCTATTCCTAACTGGCGAATTATGCTGAAATTTTTGCTACCTAATAGTATTGCACCAGTATTAGTTATGGTACCAATGTCACTTTCAGGCTGCATCGGTGCGGAAGCAACGCTGTCATTTCTAGGTGTAGGTGTTCCAATCACCGAACCGTCATTGGGATTACTGATTGCCAACGGCAATGACTACTTACTATCTGGAAAATGGTGGATTAGTCTTTTCCCTGGTCTTGTTCTAGTCTCTCTGGTTTTATGTATTAATGTTGTTGCAGACAGAATTCGCGAACATAATAATCCTTTTTTAAAATCAATGAATATGCAATGAATAATACTCCACTTCTTAAAATAAATAACTTAACAGTCACCTACCCTTTGAATTCTGAAGGGAGTGATGTACTCAAGGCTCTTGATAATACCTCTCTTAAAGTAAATTCAGGACAAATTGTAGGAATAGTTGGTGAAAGTGGTGCTGGAAAATCAACTATTGGTAAGGCTATCCTGGGTCTTCTCGACCCACCAGCAAAACTTGTTAGTGGTGAAATTAGATTTCTTGGAAATTCGCTTGTTGGTTTAAGTGAAGCACAATTCGAATCTTTGCGTGGCAACCAAATCGGCTATATATACCAAAATCCGATGACCGCCCTTAACCCTGTCCTAACAATCGGCGAACAAGTCATAGAAGCGATAGAAGCTAACACCGATATGAGAGGCAAGAATGCCCAAGAATATGCCATTCAGTTGTTAGAGCGCGCAGATGTCAGCTTTGCCAAAGATCGACTTCAAAAGTATCCCCATCAATTATCTGGTGGACTATGCCAGCGAATTGTATTTGCAATCGCAATTGCTGCAAAACCCAAGCTTATTATTGCCGATGAACCAACAACTGCTTTGGATGTTACCGTTCAACAATCGGTACTACAGACTCTGATTAAGCTGAGTCAACAAGAACAGATTGCGATTATTTTAATAACCCACGATATAGGTGTTATAGCGGAAACATGTGACTATGTCTACGTACTAAGATATGGAAAACATGTCGAGCAAGATGCAACAAATAAGGTACTTCAAAGACCGACACAGGACTATACCAGGTCGTTAATGGCATCAGTACCTCTCATAGAGAAGCGCCTTCACCGTTTCGCTTTAAATGAGGAAGATAACTTGGAGGACACCTCTACCGGTCTTCACTACTTGCAAGAAAAACAAACAACACAAGACTCAACTAATGAGCCTTTACTGGAAGTTCGTAATCTTTCAAAAATATTTATTACCCCTTCTAGTCTATTGAAAGCAAAACAGTCATTTACTGCTGTAAAAGGAGTAAATTTCACAGTTCAGCGCGGTGAAACTGTTGGCATTGTTGGAGAATCAGGTTCTGGCAAATCAACCATTGGAAGAATGATTCTAGGTTTGGAGGATATCACTGAAGGTAGTGTCATTTACCGTGGCAAAGATCTTAAGCTAATAACCGATAGTGCTGAACGTCGAGCACATTGTCTTTCCATGCAGTGCATTTTTCAAGACCCATATTCCTCACTCAATCCGCGCATGAGTGCCGGAGAAAACATTACCTATGGCTTAAAGATACATAACTTAATCGATAACAATAAAGCCAAAACATTGGCTCAAGATCTTATGTCCTTGGTCGGCTTAAAGCGAGAAGACGCCGATAAGTTGCCTCATGCTTTTTCTGGTGGTGAACGCCAAAGAATTGGTATTGCAAGGGCGCTAGGATACCGACCTGACTTTATTTTTTGCGATGAGCCGACTTCTGCTTTAGATGTCTCTGTACAAGCTAATTTACTCAATCTATTGAAGGATCTACAAGAACAATTTTCTTTGACTCTACTCTTTGTGAGTCACGATCTAGCAGTTATTCGCCAAATGTGCGATCGTGTTATTGTTATGAAGGACGGTGAAGCCTTGGAGAACGGCAGCAATGATAATATATTTGAACAACCAAAACACGCATACACCCGTTCACTACTTGATGCCATGCCAAAATTTCAAGGATTAGCTCAATATTAGTTTACTGGACATAGTAGCCAGTTTGTGTCTGAGCGCACTAGTCTTTGTCAACTATCTCGTCAACGAATTTTTCAAGGCCAATGATGGTCTTTCTAATCTCATTAGGAATAGAGGCTTTCTTATTATTAGCATAGTCAAACATTACCACTTTAGCATCACCGATAGCGACTAGTCTCTGGTGCTTGTGGCTAACAACAGCATATTTCATTGTAAAGTACTGGTCTGCCATTGCATCAACTCTGACTCCAACAGAAATACTATCCGGGTAGGCGAGTGGGTAAATGAACTTGCACTGGGTTGATGCCAGTATCGATGAAATTCGTTTTTCTCCCCACACGCCATCAGAACCAATTTTTTCAAAATAGGCAATTCGAGCCGCTTGAAAATATTTGAAATATTCAATATTGTTGACATGTTGAAGGGCGTCCATATCCCCCCATTCAATATTAAGGTCGACCACAAAAGTGAAGTCTTTTAACAATTCATTCATTATTAATTAAGGCAATTCTATATTTTTATCTAATCTTGAGGATTTTTAATGCTCATATTATCTTATCTCAGCAACATAATAGAGTAAGTTGTGTTTAAAATCACCAATAAATTAAATTAACTAGTAAATACTTTTTATGGATCGTCAAATTCACAATACTAATATAGCTAGCGAAGCTGTTATAACTTCCCCTAATGATCTCAGTAAAAAATTGCCCATCACTCAAAAGGGTAAGAGAAATATTATGGCTGGCCGCGAAGTTGTGAGCGATATACTCTCAAAAAAGGATTCTAGATTTATGGTGATTGTTGGACCCTGTTCAATTCATAACCTTGATGCCGCAAAAGAATACGCACATAAATTGAAAGTCCTTAGTGAAGAATTAAAAGAGTCACTTTATATAGTGATGAGAGTTTATTTTGAAAAACCAAGAACAACGATTGGCTGGAAAGGCTTGATTAGTGATCCTGATATGGATAATTCACTTGATGTCGATAAAGGCCTTTATCAAAGTCGCCAATTTTTAACCTGGTTAGCGGACTTAGGCATGCCTGCAGCCACAGAAGCTCTTAACCCAATCACCCCTCAATATCTGGCAGATCTCATCTCTTGGTGCGCCATAGGTGCAAGAACAACTGAATCACAAACGCATCGTGAAATGTCAAGCGGTCTTTCAATGACAGTTGGTTTTAAGAATGGTACCGATGGAAACCTCAAAATGGCCGTCAATGCAATCAAAGCTTGTTCTTCTCCTCAAAGTTTTTTGGGAATCAATGATAAGGGTCAAATTTCAACATTTAAGGCAAAAGGCAACAAGTCGTCACATATTATTCTAAGGGGTGGCATTAAACCAAACTACCATAGTGAAGATGTTGAGCGTTGTGAAAAACTTCTTCAGCAAAATGATTTACCTGAAAGGATTATGGTGGACTGTTCTCACGATAACTCAAATCAAGACTACCGACTACAAGGAAATGTGGTTGAAGAAATTAGTGCACAAATTGTTGCCGGAAACAAATCAATTTTTGGCATTATGTTAGAAAGCAATTTGTTTTCTGGCAATCAAAAAATACTGGACAATCAAAATGAGATGAAGTATGGTGTATCTGTCACTGACGGTTGTATAGATTGGGAAGAAACGCAAACCGTCCTCAGGAATCTTGCTGGAACATTGTCAAAAAGAAAATAAAATGGATAAATTGCAACACATCATTGATGGAAATAATATCACTGGCACTTCAGAAACTTTGTTCGATATATATAATCCTTCAACCGGAAAAATTACAAAACAAATAAAAGGCGCAAGTGCTAATGACGTCCAAAAAGCTATTAAGGTTGCCAATGAAAAGTTTCTCCACTGGTCCCAAGTGACACCATCTAAACGTGCACAAATCATGTTTAATTATCGTGACCTAATCATAAAACATACTGATGAATTAGCCAAACTAATCTCACAAGAGCATGGCAAAACGCTCTCTGACGCTATAGGTGAGGTCGGAAGAGGATTAGAAGTTGTTGAATACTGTACAGCAATTAATAATCACCTTAAATCGGACTTCACTGCAGATGTTTCAACAGGGATTGATAGTTACAATATTCGTCAACCAATTGGAGTCTGCGCAGGAGTAGTTCCTTTTAATTTTCCCGCAATGGTACCGATGTGGATGTACCCAGTTGCTATTGCATGTGGCAATACCTTTGTTTTAAAGCTTTCAGAAAAAGTGCCCTCTTGTGGATTAAGGCTTACCGAATTAATACATGAAGCAGGTCTACCAAATGGTGTCCTCAATACTGTTGTTGGCGACAAGGAGGCAGTAGATGAAATCCTCACTAACGAAACTGTTAGGGCGATTAGCTTTGTAGGTTCAACACCTGTAGGTGAGTATATATATCATAAAGGTTCGAGTCACAACAAACGCGTTCAGGCCTTATGTGGCGCAAAAAACCACATGATTGTCATGCCTGATGCTAATCTAGAACAAAGCAGCGATGCGATTATTGGTGCGGCTTATGGATCTGCTGGTGAGCGCTGTATGGCTATCTCGGTCGTAGTTGCTGTCGGAGATAAGACTGCAGAAGATTTAATTCAGTCTCTAATGCCAAAAATTAAATCCTTAAAAATTGGCGCATACAATGAACCAGAAGTTGAAATGGGGCCCGTTATCTCAAAGCAGAGTCAAGAAAAGATTTTGTCTTACATTGAGGCAGGTTTAAACGAAGGCGCCGATCTCAGAGTTGATGGCAGGTCTGAGGTTAAAAAAGATGGCTTCTATATTGGTGGTTGCTTGTTTGATAATGTAACCTCTGATATGTCCATTTATACCGATGAAATTTTTGGACCGGTTTTATCAATTGTCAGGGTGTCCACTTACGATGAAGCATTAACGCTTGTTAATGACCATGAATTTGGCAACGGCACTGCCATCTTTACACGAGATGGTGACACTGCTCGTCACTTCACCTCAAATGTTAAAGTAGGCATGGTGGGTGTGAATATACCTATCCCTGTTCCGGTTGCCATGCACAGTTTCGGTGGCTGGAAGCGTTCACTTTTCGGCGGTTCTTCAATTCACGGTATGGAAGGTGTGCGTTTTTACACTCAGCTAAAAACAATCACATCAAGGTGGCCTTCTGGAATTCGAAAAGGTGCACAGTTTCACTTTGAAAGTGGCAAAGACGCCTAATCACAAGAAGCTTCATTAAGCTCAAAAAATTAGAGTGCCAAAAGATTTGCATTACCACCAGATGCTGTAGTATCTACGGTTACCGCACGTTCTTTAACTAATTGCCAGGATTCATAAACCGAATTCATAATTGGGATTATCTCTTCACGCCTGTTATCTAACTCTCGCTCAACCGACATCAGGTCACCAAAATAGAGTATCGTGTCGTATTGATTACTGTTAAAAAGATTTGAACTTGGGCCGTTTATTAATCTAAAAATATTGTCTTTATCAAAACCTAATTTGATCAAAGAAGAATAATTTTTTTGACTTATTAAGCTGATAGCACTATTTCCTAGGGACAACACAATAATAGTTTGCATGAGAGCGTCAGCCGAGCTTGGTCCAAGACAAAGCGCAGTGCCTTTAGCTTGATAGCTGAGCTCATTTGACTCTCCCGTAGGACCAGGCAAGCTATGCTTCAATGCATAGGTATTAACTGTTTCATGCAAAAATTCAAAAAATTGAGCATCAATAGAAGGAAATTCTTGCCGAAGTTTGTCTATCAATTTTTCATCAAATGAAAGAGATGGTTTAATTAAACTGGTTACTTCAACATGACCATCATATAGCGTCATAATTTGATCACTTGTTTTTCCATACAGCAGATTACGGCTATAACCATGAAGTGCGTGCAGACCGCCCGCCTTGGGTCCAGTGCCAGACAATCCTTCTCCACCAAAAGGTTGTGAACCGACAATGGCGCCAACTTGATTGCGGTTTACATAGATATTTCCTGCATTAACTCTAGATGTAATTTCATCTACCTGTTTTTTTATTCGGGAATGAATGCCAAATGTTAATCCATAACCTTTTGCATTCAGGCGATCAATCATGTCCGTCAAGTGATCGCTTTTATAGCGAATCACATGAAGAATTGGTCCAAAAAACTCCTCATTGATTTCATCTATACTATTGAGTTGAATAATCGTTGGTGCAACATAGTAACCATCGCTGAGCTCATTTTTAACTTCTGCAATAACTTTATTTTGTGAGCTTAGTCGATCTATATGATTCTGAAGTTTTGTTTTTGCATTAGTATTAATGACCGGACCGCAATCGGTTGAAAGGTACTTTGGGTTTCCAAGTTTTAATTCAAGCATGGCGCCTTTTATCATGGAAATAGTTTCATCAAAACACTCATCCTGGATAAGTAGTATTCTTAGGGCTGAACAGCGCTGACCTGCACTTTTGAAGGCGCTATCTAGCACATCACGAGTGACTTGCTCACTGAGCGCTGTAGAATCAACGACCATGGCATTCAAACCGCCTGTCTCTGCAATAACTCTTGCCTTAGCATTTCCGTTCATTACCAAATTGTGCTTGATTAGCTTGGCCACACCAGTTGAACCCGTAAAGGCAACACCGGCAATACTTGGATGACTTGCAAGATAAGAACCGACATCTGGCCCTTCACCTAAAACCAACTGCAAGACTCCCAATGGTATACCAGCTTCTAACAATAACTGCGTTGCCTGGTAAGCAATCAGAGAAGTACTTTCGGCAGGCTTTGCAATGACAACATTGCCTGCAGAGAGCGCTGCGGCGATTTGACCTGTGAAAATTGCCAAAGGAAAATTCCAGGGACTGATACACACAAAAATACCCAAAGCCTCGCGCTTGTTGGGAATGACCTTTTGTGACAAGTTTGCGTAATACCTGAGGAAATCAACTGCTTCACGCACCTCGTCTATAGCATCTTGATAGGTTTTTCCTGCTTCTCTCATCGCCAAACTCATGAGCTCTTCTTGATTCGACTCATAGAGCTCAGCTGCACGCTCTAAACTTTGAAGGATCGGTTGATTATTACCTTTGTCTTTAAATGCTTCTTGTGCAACCTTCAAGCACTCATCCAATTGCATTTTGGTAGCGTAAATAACATCCCCCACCTTGTCATTAAAGTCAGCAGGGTTAATTACCTTGTGTCTGATTTCATCATCCACGCAATCAGCCGATATAATCGATTTAGCTTGCCATTTATGTCCCAACCAGGGCTGCTGCTTTTGATACAAATGGTCAACTTCATCCTGTTCTGAAAGCAATATACTACTGGAGTTTTGACGAATTTTTTGATAAATATCTTTCGGCAAGGGGATACTTGGATGAGAGTGTTCTGGGTCTTGTTCGACTTGACTCAAAATATCACAGGCTAGATGCTCTGGTTTGATGTTTTGGTCAAACAAGTGATTGATAAATGAACTGTTAGCGCCATTTTCAAGTAAGCGTCTCATCAAATAGGCCAGCAAGTCCTTGTGACTACCAACAGGAGCATATATTCTTGACAAAACCCCATACTGACTTGATAAAAGCTCGTGAAGTGACTCTCCCATGCCATGAAGGCGTTGGACCTCAAAGCCGACATTGTCGCCTGCAATCTCACATACACTTATAAGAGTATGAGCGTTGTGACTGGCAAACTGTGGATAAATACAATCTCTCATATCAAGCAACTTTTGCGCACAAGCCAGAAAGGAGTAGTCGGTATTTGATTTTTTTGTAAATACCGGATAATCAACATCACCCAATACTTGAGCTTGCTTGATTTCACTGTCCCAATATGCCCCCTTCACTAAACGAACCATTAACTTTAAATTGTTTTTTCTGCTTAACTCATAAAGCCAGTCTATAACATATGGAGCTCGTTTTTGATAAGCCTGAACCACAACTCCAAAACCTTGCCATTTTGAGTGTGAAATGCTCTTGGCAATCTCTCCAATAACATCAAGTGATATGTCCAACCGATCACACTCTTCTGCATCAATGTTGATGGCAACGTTGAAGCTTTGTGCAATTTCAATCAAAGTCAATAGCCTTGGAACCAATTCTTTTAAAACGCGCTCCTTATGCATAAAATCATAGGTCGGATGAAGCGCAGAGAGTTTTACAGATATCCCGTCTGCCAAAAAAATATCACCTCCCTTATTATGTTCTCCAATCGCAATCAGGGCATTTTTGTATGCTAAAAAGTAGCGATCTGCATCAGCCATTGTCCATGCCGCTTCTCCTAACATATCGAAAGAATGCACATTCTGATTAACAACAGCTAAGGCACTCTCTATGCCCTCTGAAAAAACGAATTGAGTTCCGAAAAATCGCATCACGCTACCTGCACTAAAGCGAATACCAGGCCTAGATAAAATCTCTAGTGCGTGCTTAATGCGATCCTTAATGGAATCGTTATGGCCATGACTTATCATCATATCTGCAATACTAAGAGCGATAGTTGCAATACTGACTATAGAAGACTTCCCGCCTCGCAGATGTTTTGCCCAGGGCTTGTTTGAAATCTTATCTGAAAAAAGCTTATCTCTAGTTTTATTGTCAGGTACGCGCAAAAAAGACTCAGCTAAAGTCATCAACGAGAGTCCCTCTTCAGTATTTAAATTGTATTCAGCAATAAACTGAGATAACAAATCGGGTTTTTTAGTTTGGCGTAATTTTGTAATCAAATCAGATGTTTTCTGACTAATCACTGCTCTTTGCTTGGTACTGGTCTTATCTATATTTATTAAATTTGATAAAGCCTGGCGCTCCTTAATCACACGTGCACTTCTAACAGCTTGACGTAAGTCACTGTAATCAGTCAATAATTCATTACTAACCATTTTGCTTATGATTAAGATATTTCAACAATATATGTTATAGAATAATGCAATAATTAAGTTAATAAAATGATTGACAGCGATTAAGATTCGTATCAAAATGCCTCAGACAGAACTCAACTCGGATTAATCAGATGACCAAAAGGAAATCAGGTGGAAGAGAGGCAAGAATTGCCTTAAGAAACACTCCTTTAACTGAAGAAGAGAAGCCTGTTAAGCCTGGTGAGATTGGTGGCAGGTATAAGCCACTGAGTGATAAGCAAGTTCAGGCAATTGAGGTTAATGTTTACCGCATCCTTGAAGAAATTGGCTTTGCTGACGCAACTCCGCATTGTATTGAAACCTGTGTTGCGTTTGGTGCAATCATGGGTGATGATGGCAGACTTAGAATGCCAAAAGAAGTGGTTAAAAAAGCTATGGACTTAGCGCAACATAGTTTGACTCTGCACGGTCAGTCTCCTCAATATGATTTGGATTTGAGTGGGTCAAAAGTGCACTTCTCTACTGCGGGTGCTGCAGTTATGATTGCTGATCCTGAGAACAACGAATATAGAGAATCGTTCACTCAAGATCTTTATGACATGGCTCGAATTACTGACAAATGTGAACATATCCATATGTTTCAAAGAACCTGCGTGCTACGTGATATAGCAGATCCACGGGCTATGGATGAAAACTCAGTTTATTGTGCAGTGATGGGTACGCAAAAACACATTGGAGTGAGTTTTACTGAATCACCCCATGTCACTGATGGTCTTGAGATGTTGCATATTATTGCTGGCAGTGAGGATAAATGGCGACAGCGTCCTTTTGTTAGTATGAGTAACTGCTTTGTTGTACCACCAATGAAATTTGCGGAGGAGTCTTTGGAATGCCTGCGTGTCGGTGTTGAAGGTGGCATGCCTATTTTACTTCTTTCTGCTGCTCAGGCTGGTGCCACTGCACCGCCACTTTTACCAGGTGTTGTCTCTCAAGCTTGGGCGGAATGTCTAGGGGGACTGGTTTATGTTAATGCGATTAAACCTGGCGCACCAGCAATTCTAGGGACTTGGCCATTTGTCTCAGATCTTCGCACTGGAGCGATGTGTGGGGGGTCGCCTGAACAAGGTTTAATCTCAGCTGCTTGTGCCCAAATGGGAGTTTATTTTGATTTGCCAACAGGCACTGCCGCAGGCATGACAGATGCAAAGTTTCCTGACTACCAGGCAGGAACGGAGCGCGCTTCAACGCATGTTGTAACTGCTATAGCCGGTGCTAATATTATTTATGAATCAGCAGGAATGTATGCAAGTCTTTTAGGCACCTGCCCTGAAAGCTTATTATTAGACAATGATTTTTTAGGGGCTTCTATGAGAATGACAAAGGGTTTCAGTGATGACAGCAAAGAATCGTTATGCTTCGAAGCTGTCAAAGATGTTTGCCTAAACAATCGTGGCCACTACCTGGGCTCTGAACAAACAATCAATGTTATGCAGAGCGAATATATTTACCCCGAACTGAGTGACCGAGACAGCCCAAATGACTGGAAAGATAAAGGTAAACAGGTTATCTTAGATGGTGCAATCGCAAGAAAAAAAGAGATACTTGCAACTCACTTCCCTAGCCATATTAGCGATAGTACAGACGAAGAGTTGAGAAAAAAATTTAAGATTCAATTAAGTCGTAAAGCTATTGGACGAAAACCACTATAAAAAACATCTAATATGAAAACACATGCTCAAGTAGTAATTATTGGTGGTGGCTCTCTAGGTGTAAACCTTATGTACCATCTAACGCAAGAGGGTTGGACTGATATTGTATTAGTTGAAAAGGGCGAGCTTACGAGTGGCTCTACATGGCATGCAGCAGGTCTATGTCCAAATTTTAATGGTAACCACACACTCTCCCATATTCATGAATATACGATAAAACTTTACGATGAAATTCTTCCAGAAAAAACTGGGCTTCCTTCATCATTTCACAAAACTGGTTCTTTAAGGGTGGGACATACCGAAGTTGAGGAGCAGTGGTTTCGCAACATCATAAGTAGAGCAAACCATATTGGCTGCGAAATGTATTTTGTCTCAAAGGAAGAAGCTTCAACTATCAACCCGGTGATGAGCTTTGATAATGCACGTAACATCTTATATACCCCTAATGACGGACACGTTGACCCAACAACTGTAGTTACACAATTAGCGCAACTGGGTAAAAAAGCTGGAGCTCAGGTAAGTAACTTTAACCGAGTTATTGATATCAATATTCTGTCGAGCGGTGAATATGAAGTTGTCACTGAACTGGGAAATATTATCGCTCAGCATGTTGTTAATGCTGGTGGTTGTTTTTCACCGCAGGTTGGCGAAATGGTTGGTTCTTATGTACCCCTAGTCAACCTCCAACATCAATACTTGATTACTGATAATCACCCAGATATTGCTGCACTAACAAAAGAACTACCTGTCACCCGTGACTCTATAGCGGCCTCATATATTCGTCAAGAGGGTAACGGAATTTTGATTGGTCCATATGAAACAAGGGGGTCTAAACCCTGGGCATTAGAAGGAGTAGATTGGTCATTTGATAGGGAGTTATTCGAAGGAGACCTAGAGCGACTTATGCCTTTTTTAGAGCGCTGTATGGATATTGTACCTTTATTCAAGGAGGTCGGTATTAGCAGCATCATCAATGGACTCATTACCCATACACCAGATGACAACCTGCTTGTTGGACCAGCCAAAGGGTTAAGAAACTTTTGGAATTTATGTGGTGCTAGTATTGGTATTGCCCAAGGTGGTATTGGTAAATACCTAGCACAATGGATGTTGTATGGACAAACTGAACTCAATATGTCTTCGTTAGATTCTCGCCGATTTGATCTTTGGGCGGATAAGAAATACTGTATTACTCGCGCAATTGAATCATATGAAAGGATGTATGCTATGGCTGTACCTAATGAAAACAGGCCACATGGCAGACCAATCAAGGTTAGTGCGCTGCATACAGTGCTGGCACAGAAGGGCGCAGTTCATATCGTCAATACAGGATTTGAAAAACCCGCCTGGTTTACAACAGAAAGCATTAGAAAAGAAAGTCATACTTGGGCTCACAGTGAGGCTCACGAGGCCGTTGCTCTGGAGTGTTCTGCTGTCGAAAACCATTGCGGCGTTACCGATATAAGCGGAACTGCAAAATTTAGAGTAACTGGAAAAGATGCTTTTGCATTTTTAGATCAATTGTCCTGCAATAAACTGCCTGCGAAAGATGGGCGAATTGGTTTGACTCTTTTCCATGCTCCAAATGGTGGCATTATGGCAGAACAGACCATCAGCCGTATTAACCTAGAACATTTCATTTTAATGGGCGCTATAGGCTCGCAAGTAAAAGATTATCAGTGGCTTGAGTTGCACTCTGATGGATATGAAGTTGAAATCGAAGATATTACGGAGAGCTGGGGTGGGTTACTACTAACTGGACCGAATGCCCGTCAAATACTAGAGCAATGCACACAAGAAGATCTCAGCAATAACGGATTTTCTTGGCTGAGCTGTAGAAACATTACAATTGACTCAGCTTCTGTTTTCGCGATGCGGGTATCCTACGCGGGCGAGTTGGGTTGGGAGCTACATATGCCAAGTTGGCAACTCATCTCTATCTACGAATCCTTAATGGAAATGGGTGAGCAGCATGGACTACAGGACTTTGGCGGTCAAGCGTTTAATAGTATGCGATTGGAAAAAATGTATCGCGCTTATGGAGCAGAGTTTACAGAAGAGATTTCTGCTCTAGAGGCTGGAATGGAACGATTCCTTGACCTTAGTAGAGACTTTATCGGTTCTGACAATATACACGAACGAAAAACTAATGGCGTCAATACAAAACTAGCATATCTAGTATTTGACGACCAATTACCTGCAGAATGTTTTGGCAATGAGGCCGTCTTTTTTGGTGACAAACTGAGTGGGATCATTACCAGTGGTGCTTATGGTTATCGGGTAGGTCACAGCATTGCCTTTGCCTACCTTAAACCAGAGCATTGCAAGGAAGGAACCAACCTCACCGTTGATACCTCAATAGGCGCTAGAAATTGCCATGTATCGATGAGCGCATCTTATGACAAGGATAATGAGAAGCTGCGTGTTTAAATTAAATTACCACTTGAATATAGAAAAACGTGAATTTTTCTGTTTAAAAGTAATTGTAATTTATAATCCACCACTATGAATGAGCAAAATAAATTAAGGCAGATCAAAAGTCCATGTGTCAGTATTTGTAAATACAATCACAATAACTACTGTGTTGGTTGCAAAAGACACATGCATGAAATATTTGACTGGTTTGATTTTACTGACGAGATGCGCACAGCCATAATGAATGATCTAACAGAACGCGACATTGAAGCTACCGCTTAGTTGTGAATAGTAAATAAAAATTACAAAAATCAAGCATACTTCACATAATAACAGTCAACCCCTTATCTAGAGTTTGTAAAGTCTTTAAACTTCACATGATTTAACACAACAAGTGCTGATACAGCCATAATTGTGCCTAATGCATTTTTTATCGTTAGTATTTCACCAAAAAATAGAGCACCCAATGCTATCGCAAAAAATGGTGTCAACAAACTAAACTCAGAGCACTTTTTAGAGCCTAAAACTTTGAGTCCAATATAGTAAAGAGTAGCCGCAATCGTAGTACTCAAAACTGAAAGAATAAATATATTAATCCAAAATACTTTATCCATATTGACCTCAGTAAGGAATGATCCATCGAACGACACAAACCAATCAATCGTTAAAGCAAAAATACAGATATAAAAATTAAACGCCATAACATGCATGCCTCTCATAAATGCACCAAAAACAGTTATCAACGCATAAAAGAAGGCGGCCAAAACAAAATAAAGGTTGCCGCCACGCATCCACTCTGAAAGGCTTAATTGTTCAAAATTCATCATAAACGATACACCCACTATTCCAAATAGCAATGCAAACCAATCCCTTAATGTTGGCTGAGATTTCTTAGAAAAAACCATAAATATGTAGACAAATATTGGAATTAAAACGGTCACAAGTGCGGCACCCAATCCTGCGGCGCCATGCTGCATTCCCATAAAATAAAAGCGCGTATTTCCAATTAAAAATATCGCCAGTAGTAGTGACAATAAGAGATTTTTTTTATTAATGTTTAGCGGAATTTTCATCAACCAAAGTACCGGAAAAGTCGACAGAACTGCAAAAAAATATCTATACACAACAATCTCATTCTCGCTAATATAAAACGATAAATATTTTGTTGCAATTCCTGATAAAGCCCAGGTAAAGGTCACCAATACCATCAATAAAGACATTGTATTTTTAGACTCAATCATTCTTAACTCAATATATTAATAGAGCGCTACAAAAATACCAACCAAAATCATCGTGATACCCGTTACTTCGTTGACTCTCTTAATGACTGCCGGATTTTCAATATGTCTTCTAAGCTTCAGACCCAACACATTGGCTAAACTCAGTACAAAGAAAACAGTAAACCCTATAACACTAATTACCTGAACTTCAGTTGCAATTGTTAAATTATTAAGATCAACAAATATAGGAAGAAATGATAAATAAAAAATAATGGTTTTAGGGTTAGTTACGCCAACAATAAATCCTGCTAATAATAATTTCAATATTGATTCTTTTTTATTCGAATGTTCGAAGCTTACACCCTTTGAGCGCCACTGTTGATAGCCGATATATATCAAATAAGAGGCTCCAAAAATTTTGACATATAGCATACTATTACTAATTATCTCAGCTAATGCACTGAGAGCCAACATGGCTACTGTAACATAAATAATATCACCAACAGTGTGTCCAAATGAAAGCCACATTGCTGGCATCGCACCGTATCTTGTTGAAATTGCTAAAACTGCAAATAAACCTGGTCCAGGTGAAATTGCATAGACGAAAGTTGCAATGGTTAGTGAGAGCAGTGTTAGCCAGTCCATTGACAGATTATAGCTATAGCTTCTGCTATAATCACAAATAATTAATCTCTACCATTTTGGTGACTAAATGAACTTAAATTATCTTGATTTTGAACAACCCATTGCTGAACTGGAAGATAAGATTGATGCACTCGAGAGTGTCAAAGATGACGCTGATATTGCCAAAGAAATGGACTCACTTAAATTAAAAAGTGAGTTACTAACAAAAAAAATATTTACTTCTCTCTCAGATTGGCAAATTTCTCAACTTGCAAGGCATCCTCAAAGACTTTACACATTAGATTACATAGAAAATATTTTTGATGAATTCACTGAACTGCATGGTGATCGTGCATTTTCGAATGACCATTCTTTAATTGGTGGCATTGCTAAAATGGATGACTTCAATTTCATGTTTATAGGACAACAAAAAGGTCGCTCTACAAAAGAAAAAATTTTTCATAACTTCGGTATGACCAGACCCGAAGGCTACCGTAAAGCACTAAGACTAATGAAGATTGCCGAAAAATTCTCACTCCCAGTCATTTCCTTTATTGACACTCCGGGCGCCTACCCAGGAATTGGTGCTGAGGAACGTGGTCAAAGTGAAGCGATTGCAAGAAATTTATACGAAATGTCTACTTTGAAAACACCCATCATAGCAGTCGTTATTGGTGAAGGTGGTTCTGGTGGAGCGCTCGCAATTGGACTTTCTGATACAACCATGATGTTTGAATATAGTATTTATTCGGTCATCTCGCCTGAAGGCTGCGCATCTATTCTCTACAAAGATGCCTCAAAGGCAAATATTGCAGCAGAGTCTCTTAAAATGACGAGTAAACACCTAAAAAAGAACAAACTTATTGATAAAATCATTCCAGAACCATTGGGTGGAATTCACAGAGACCCAGAAAAATCTTGTAGTTTCCTTAAAAAAGCTCTCATTAAAGAGTTAAAGTCGTTACAAGATGTTTCTATAGAAGAACTTATTAGTGAAAGACACAAAAAACTCTTAGGCTTTGGTAGATTTAACGAATAAAGACGAATTTTTAATCGACAAAAAAATTGTCGTTGCCCTCAGTGGTGGCATCGATTCGGTTGTTCTTCTACATTTCTTAAGCAAGCACTACCCTGGCAAAGTTAGAGCTATACATATCAACCACAATCTCTCAGACTATTGTCATCAGTGGCAATCTTTCTGCAAAAACCTTTGCCAGAACGCCGACATTAATTTTAAAAGTGTCGATATATTCATCGAAAATGTATCTAACATCGAAGAAATTACCCGTAAAAAACGCTATCTTGCATTAACCTCTGAATTGAAGACTGGTGAAATAATTTGCACAGGTCATCACCAGGACGATCAAGCTGAAACACTTTTATTACAACTATTCAGAGGCAGTGGTGTTGCTGGCTTATCCGCCATGCCGAAAAACAAAACTATTCATGGCTATCAACTATATCGACCCTTTTTAACAATCTCAAGACAGCAAATAACTGACTATGCGATAGAAAATCATCTTGACTGGGTTGAAGATGATAGTAATAAAAACATCAACTTTAGACGAAATCTTTTGAGACTTGAATTTTTACCAAAACTCTCAGCTGTATTTACTAACCTCACAAGAAATATAGCGAGAAGTGCCAAACATCAAGCCGAAGCACTCAATTTAATGCATGATTTGGCTATATTAGATATCTCTAATCACAACCTCATTATTGAGGACAAACTACAAGTTACCCCTTTAGTTAAATTACAGAACAGAAGAATGGTTAATGTTATTCGTCATTACATTGGTCAGCACGAATTACTCTCTCCATCTGATAAAGTCTTGCAAGAAATTATCTCTCTAATTCATGCCAAGGCAGATGCAAAATCTATCGTTAGCTGGCATCATTACGAGGTTAGACGATATCATAACGAGCTCTATTTTTTTGACGAAACCCAAACCAACTCTATTAGGCCTTGTCGTTATTATGAATCATTAAAAGATCTACCTAATTTTGAAGTGCGCTTTCGTAAAGATGGACAACGCATCAAGCTCAAAGGTAAACAGCACTCACAATCGCTGAAAAAAATTTTGCAAGAAGCAAATATCCCACCGTGGGAAAGGGACCATCTAAGAATGTACTACATCGATGGCAAGTTACGGGCTATGGAAAATTTAGGTGAGATGGTTGACGGTTAAATCATTGATAAGGGTTATTAACCCCAATTTTTTTTAAAAATTCAATCTCAATTCCTTCCATCTTATTTGCAGAAGTTAAATCTTCATGGTCATAGCCCAACAAGTGAAGAATCCCATGAATAGCCATGTGACTTAAATGATCTGGAAAATTTTTATCCCCTAATACAGCTTCTTCTCGAACCACATCCACACAAATAACCACATCTCCTAAAATAGATTCTCCAATTTCCAAAGGTATGTCGCTTGAAAAAGAAAGGACATTAGTTACTTGATTTTTCGATCGATACTCTTTATTAAGAACCTGAATCTCTATAGGTGATACAAGACGTACCACCAACTCACTATCATCAACATCAAACTCTTGCATAAATTGCTGGCAGGTAAGTTTGAGTTTTTCCTCATCTACGGTTGCATCATTAATGATATTTTGAATAACGACCATGGCTTGTGAATATTGATAAAATAGTTATTTTATCCCTAAAACATTTTACTTTGTCATCGATCATAGAAGTAGCTATACCCGTCCCTTTACACAATACATTTGACTATTTGTGTGATCAAAAAGTTAGTATCGGAGCCAGAGTCAAAGTTCCGTTTGGGCAAAAAAAAGTAACTGCTATTGTGTTGTCACATAAAAAGAAAAGCGACTTCGATAAACTTCGATCAGTTGAAGAAATACTCGACCAGAAAGCTCTTCTGCCAAAAGAGATACTTGATTTTTTGTTCTGGTCAGCAAATTATTACCACCATCCAGTTGGTGAGGTCTTGGCTAGCGCCTTGCCCAAAAACCTTAGACAAGGCAAGCCTGCGGTTATCAAAAAAATAAGTACAAATAAAAATACAACATCTCCATATACCTTTGATGCAACGACTGAGCAGAACAAAGCGATTAAATCAGTTTTAAAATCAGAAAACAATTTTCATGGTTTTTTGCTTCATGGTGTCACTGGCAGTGGTAAAACTGAAGTCTACCTAAGCATCACTCAAGCCCTACTAAAGAAAGGAAGGCAGGTCCTTGTATTGGTTCCTGAAATTGGACTAACACCACAAATGATTGCTCGCTTTGAGGAGAGAGTTGAAGCCAAGGTTGTCGCTGTCCACTCACAATTAAATGAAACACAAAAGTTGGACGCTTATCTTCTGGCAAAAAATGCAGAGGCTGGTGTCGTTCTTGGCACTCGTTCGGCAATTTTTACCCCTATGCCAAACCTCGGCTTAGTAATCGTTGATGAGGAGCATGATGGATCTTTTAAACAACAATCCAGCTTCCGCTATTCTGCACGAGATCTCAGCTTTATACGTGCAAAACTAGCAAACATTCCCTTAATTTTAGGTACTGCCACGCCATCACTGGAAACCTTGAAAAATGTGGTCGATAAGAAGCTTACCCGGCTCGTTTTGAGCTCTCGCCCTGGTCAAGCGATAATGCCAGAAGTTAATTTAATTGATATGCGAAATCAGACAGCAGAAGCGTTATCAATGCCTTTGGTTGCAAAAATGAAACATTACCTCAAAGACAATAAACAAGTTATGTTATTTATTAATCGTCGTGGTTATGCTCCCGTGTTTTACTGTACAAATTGTGATTGGAAGGCCGAATGCGATCGTTGCGACTCTGCTCTTATCTATCATCGCCACATTAATCGCCTAAAGTGTCATCATTGTGGCATTGAAAAAATTCCTGAATCCACTTGCACTTCCTGTCATCAACAGACTCTAAGGATTCTAGGTTATGGGACAGAAAGATTGGAGGAAAACCTTGAGTCTTATTTTCCCGACACAACTATTATTAGAATTGATAGAGATACCACGCGCAGGAAAAGAGCTTTTGCAACTCACTTAGAAAAAATCAATTCAGGCGAACCATGCATCATAGTTGGTACTCAAATGTTAGCCAAAGGTCATGATTTTTCTAACTTGGCATTTGTGGGCATTCTGGACGTAGATGTTGGATTATTATCATTGGATTTCAGAGCTACGGAACATTTGGCGCAACTCTTAATCCAAGTTTCCGGTAGAGCCGGCAGAAGCGACCACAAGGGCGAGGTATCGATTCAAACTCGCTACCCAAATCACCCAATATTCAACTTTATTAGATCTTCACAATACACAAAATACGCCAGCAAATTACTAAAAGAACGTGAAAAGACTCAATTACCCCCTTATTCACACCAAACTTTAATTTGTGCCAACTCTAAAAACAAAAACAACGCAGAAAAATTCTTAAATGAAGTTGCAGGCCTACTTAAAAATATCGATATAGATTCCGTTGAAATTTGGGGGCCAGTTCCTGCCGTTATTGAAAAAAAAGCCAATTACTACTACTTTAATCTTTACTTGCAGTCAATAAATAGAAATCAACTTCACCGAGTCATTAAAACTTTTTATAAACACCTAGAAACAATAAAAGTTAGCTCGTCGGTGCGCTGGTTTTTAGATGTTGATCCTACAGATTAAGCCAGATTTACTTAAACTTAAACTTTACCTTAAACCAAGTTTTTGGGATATTTTGAGAGAGAATAGATTAAAAACTATGGGCGATTGCGCTCATTGCCTCGGTGATAGACAATAATTCATCGTCATTTATGACATAAGGTGGCATGGTATAGAGCAACTTACCGTAAGGCCTTAACCAAACCCCATTTTCAATCAACTCTTCCTGGACTGCTTTCATATCAAGTGGATTTTCAAATTCAATCACACCTATGGCGCCGATTACTCGAACATCCAATACTGATTTTTGG
>CABXJL010000015.1:0-26194 GCA_902512485.1 uncultured Gammaproteobacteria bacterium | reverse complement strand
ATCTTCCAAAGTGCAATCGCGGTATGTCTTAACTTGGGTGTCAGCCTATCCTTTGAGATACCACTCGATTCTGCATGATAGAGCTCCATACCTCCAACACCGAGAAGTGGAAGAACAGCAACTGCGAGAACAATAATTCCCATTCCACCTAACCATTGAAGTTGTTGGCGATAAAAGAGAATGCTTTTGGGTAGCTCGTCTAGCTGACTTAAAACCGTAGCACCTGTGGTCGTCAAGCCTGACATAGATTCAAAAAATGCACCTGAGAAAGTTAAGCCATTGATTGACTCAGTAAGAAGAAAGGGGAGAGTACCAAATAGTGACAAAACCAACCAAAAACAGACAACAATTAGTACACCGTCTCTGAGACGAAAATCTTTTTTGATATTTCGATAAGGCCACCACAAAGAAAAACCACCGACAAGCGTCAATACAAAAGAAATGACAAAAGCAAGATACTCACCTTCAACATACATGAAGTCAATCAGTATCGGTGGAATTTGAGTTAGGCTGAAAACCATAAGCAATAAACCAATGGTTTTAGAAACAACACTTAATTGCATTTTAAGTTTGCCTTTTTGGTTATGGATTTTTCTTTTCCGTTACTCATTCTCTGAGAATAGAGCTTCAACTTGGTGAATCTTTCCAACATCAGTCAACATCATAATAACGTGATCTCCTTGCTCGATCACTAACTTTTTAGAGCCCATCAACAGCTCATTATCTCTAACAATAGCGCCTACTTGCACCCCTTCTGGTAACGATAAATCTTTAATCTTTAATCCAACTACTTTTGAGGTATTTTTATCTCCATGAACGACAACTTCTATGGCTTCAGCCTCACCATGTTGAAGTGAGTGCACCTTCATGGTATCGCCTTTTCTAATATTTGACAAAATACCGCTCACTGTTATTTGGTCAGGAGACACAATAATATCTACGTCATCACTTTGCTCTGCCAGTGAGGCATAAACATCACGCTTCACTAGGGCAATTGTTTTATGTGCTCCTAGGCGTTTAGCTAAAATTGAGACAATAACATTTACTTCATCAGAATCGGTCAGAGCCAAAAACAAATCAGTATTTTCAATCCCTTCCTCTAGTAGTAAATCCTCATCAGAAGCATTGCCTTGCAACACCAAAGTATGGTTTAGTTCTTCAGCTAAACCTATAGCCCTATCTTCATCCAACTCAATAATACGAATATTATGAGTGTCCTCAAGAAGTTTTGCAACATTAAGTCCAATGTTTCCACCACCTGCAATGAAAATTTTTTGATATGTATTTTCGGCGCGTCTAAACTCTTTTAGAGCCCTCGAAACGTGATCCTTCTTAGCAATAAAGTAGACATGGTCGCCCTCTCGAACCACAGTGTCACTGTTAGCCAATATTGCTCTATCGTTTCGGTAAAGGCTGACTATGCGCATTTTTACTTCCGGAATGTGATCGTGCAACTCTTTAATAGGCCGGTTCACAATTGGAGTGCCAATATAAGCTCGCGTTTCAACTAACTGAACCAAGCCATTCTCAAAATCAAAGACTTGAGCGGCGCCAGGTTCTTCTACGATCCCTTTGATATAGTCGGTGATTAAAATTTCAGGGGTAATTAAAAAATCAATAGGTAAAGCTTCATTACTAAATATCTCAGGTCGAAGCAAGTATTCTCTGGTTCTTATTCGAGCAATTTTCTTCTCAACATGATAAAGCGTGTGGGCCATTCTGCAGGCAACCATATTTCGCTCATCAGAGCCCATCACAGCAATAACCATATCCATGGTTTTGATATCTGCTTTTTCTAAAACGCTTGGATAAGCTCCATAACCGACAACTGTCTTGATGTCTAAATGTCTCTGAAGGAGGGTGAGTTTATCCTCTACTTGGTCAACTATAGTGATGTCATTGTCATCATCTAAGCAAAGATACTTTGCAAGCGTTGAACCTACCTGTCCAGCACCTAATATTAAAATCTTCATTTCTTGTCAATCCCTAAATCTTTAAGTTTACGATACAAAGTTGTCCTCTCTAATCCTGCTTTTTCAGCAACAATAGCGACATTATTATCGTTTAATGCGAGGTGATGAAGTAAATATTGACGCTCGAAAATATTTCGAGCCTCCTTGAGTCTAAGAGAAAAATCAATACCTCTAACTTCCTGCTCTGACTCTTGTGGATCTGAACGAGTCATTATATTTCGTAAAATCGGCAAAAAGTCATGTAAAGGTTTCTTTAAAAAATCTATTGCCCCAAGTTTCATTGCCCTAACAATATCACTGGGTTCTGCGTGACCTGACATCATAACAATCGGTGTTTCAAATCCATCAGAAGTCCATTCAGCTAGAAGTGAAATTCCATCCTGACCAGGCATCCATACATCCATTAAAACCAAATCAAAGGTATTAGCAGAAACAATTTCTTTTGCCTCACTAGCACTTCGAGCCAGGATAGTTTCATAGTTAACATCCTCCAGAATATCCTTGATGATTTCAGTGTTGTCTTTCTCATCATCAATAATTAATATTTTTCCAAAAGTAGTTTTTTCTTCCATCTCAACTCCTTTAACTTGCAATTATACTAATTTCAATTGTTACTCTTGCTCCATGAGGTTCGACATTACTAGCATAAATTTGCCCATCGTGCTGCTCAACAATATTCTGGACAATTGCTAATCCTAAGCCTCCACTCTTCTTCTTGGTAGTGACATAGGGCTCGAAAACCTGATCAAGAATATTCACAGGAAAACCAATACCATTATCAACAATTGTCAAACGTACGATGCCTTCATCCTTCACAATTCGTGATTTAATCATAATATTAAGTCTGGTTTTCTTTTTCTTAGATTCAATGGAATTTTTAATTAAATTTATCAATGCACGGGAAATGGCATCTTTATCCAATTTTAATTTTGGTAAATCACCACTCAAGTCAAGATCAATTCGCACTCCAGCTTGGTTGTCGTATAAAGAGACCGCCTTGTTAACCAAAGCGTTGAGCGACGTAGAGACTTTTTTAATTTCAGGTGTATTGGCATAATCGGCGAAGGCACTTACCATTGAATCCATTGAGGCTACTTGATCAATAATAGTTTTGGTGGTTTTATTAATAATTGCTGCATCTTTAGAATCCAGCTTATCTAAAAATAGATTACGGAGTCTCTGTGCAGAAAGCAATATTGGTGTTAGAGGGTTCTTAATCTCATGTGCCATTCTAACTGCCACTTCTCCCCAGGCAGCTTTTTTCTGTGCACGATTTAGCTTTGATATGTCATTAATCATAACAACATAACCTAAATTTTTATTCTCGGCACTAAGAGTTGCACCTTGACAATAAATCAGACGGTGCCTATCTTTTAGCATTAACTCAATTTCACCACTCCACTCCGTTAACTCTAGTTCAATTTTTTCCTCAATAAATAAAAAAAGAGGTTTTAGGTTTTTATAACTTTTGATGATACTGTCGTATGATTGCCCCAAAAAAATAGTCTCATCATCAATTTGCAAAATCTTGCCAATTACTGGATTTATCAGCTGTATTGTCTTATCCCGATTCAGAGCAATCACACCATATGAGTACTTTAAAATCGTTTCTAGATATAAGTTATGCGTATCCAAACCTTCTCTGGACAACTTTATTCGCTTACTCATTTCATTGAAATGTTCAATTAAGTCATGCATATCTTTGCTTCTTGGATCTTGCTGGATCTGCACATCATAATTACCTGAGGAAATTTCTCTCGTTGCCACTGATAAATTGTGCATTGGGCGCATTAAATGATCAATCATTCTTAAGACAACCAATAATGCACTCAAAACTGCTAATAAGATCGTTGAAGAAAAATCAATCATAAAACGGGTTTGAATAATAGATGAGTTGAGCGTAAATTCTGCTTGCTTTACAGCATCTGAAAAAGTCATCATTTTTTGAGTCAATTTACTAATACTTATATCAGAAGCATAGTAAGCGGTAAGAGTAAACCCAGAACTCGAAACATCATGTCCGTAATCTGGTAAACATAATTTATCACTTTTACTTTGCGCAACAAGATTCTGTAAACTGTCGTAGAGCCTTAACTCACATGCCCAATTATCCTGAACTAGCAAGTTTAATACTATCTGCATTTTGTCACTAGAGGCGCGAGGAGCGTCAAAATAGTTCACCAATTTACCTATATTTCGGGTGCGGTCTTCGTAGTATTTAAAGACGACTTCCTCTGTATTACTGGAAAGCTCGTCGACTCTACCGCCTACCTTGAGATTAAATTCTTCTGTGGATTCCTCAGCTCTTTCTAGATTGTCTCTGATTGATTCAAATGAAAAGAGATAGAATGAAAGCACTGGAACCAAAACCAAGACAGGAACGATCTTAATGAAAGACCAGGTAAATTTTGAACCTATAACACCTTGATTGGTATTTTCTTTTAATTTTTTCATTGAAAGAATGATGTAGTAAATTGCAATTAAACTCATAACGACGTTAAAACCAATCAATACTAAATACCAATCATCAATCAAACTTGGATTGAGGCCGAGATAAAACATTGCAAAGAAAGAGATTAAAAAAATCACAATCCAAAACAAAGCACGAGGTGACTCTTTCAATGAAAAAGCTTGATCTAACAACATAAACTATATTTATACAACCTTAAAATAGGCTTGATTATCTCATAAATGGATTATTGCTAGCGCGAGTTGTTGATAAAATACAACAATTTACTATATTTGCAGACTTTGATACGAACAAGACCACAATTAGAGCGCTATCTTAAAACAATTAACAGAGACTCTCGTCTTGCTATTGATACAGAATTTAAACGCATTAATACTTATTGTCCAGAGTTGTGTTTAGTCCAAATTGCAACCACCCACTCCGTAGAATGTATTGATGTTCTCTCAATTAACAATTTGGAAGCATTATTTGAAAAACTCTATCATAATAAAACCGAGTGGGTTGTTCACTCAGCCAGGCAAGATATTGAAGCCTTATATAATTTATCAAAAAGAATACCAGTTTCGTTATTTGATACTCAGATTGCTGCCTCATTATTGAATTACCCACTGCAAATTTCCTATCAATCCTTAACAGAAATTTTGCAAGACGTCCGACTAGATAAAAGTTTTACTCGATTTGACTGGACAACAAGACCACTCCCAACGAATGTTGTAGAATACGCTTTAGATGATGTCAGATATTTGCTGCCTAATTTCGAAAAACTGAAACATGAACTAACGATTAATAAAAAAATACAATGGCTAGATGAAGAGACAAAATTTCTTTTAGATTACGAACTTTATAATCCCAATATTAAACAAATTTGTTATAAAACAAAAGGACTTTCACAGCTAGAAAAAAAATTTCAAGACAAAGCTATTAAACTTGTAGCATGGCGAGAGAATAATGCCCAACAAAAAAACAAGCCTCGAAAATGGATAATGACTGATCAAAAATTGCTAGATTACGCTTGTGGAAAAAATAAACTTTCAACAAAATCACAGCAACTTTTTGATGATTTTGTTAAAGAATCATCTGAGACTCTTTCTCTATCTGAATTGTTAATACCTCAAAAACCATTAAGTAGTTCCGAAAAAATCAAAAAAAATGAACTTCAAAGAATTATTAATAGTATAGCTGAGACTTATAATCTGCCACCTGAAGTTATAAGCACTAGCAAGTCATTAATAAGATTCATAAGGGGAGACTTAAGTGCACCTTTATGCAGTGGCTGGAGAGCAAAGCTATTTAACAATGAAGAATTAAATGCAAAATAGTTTCAGAATTATTTCAGGAGATTTCCGAGGTAGAAAGTTTAGTTTTCCTGAAGTGGAAGGATTGCGTCCAACCTCTGGAAAAATTCGTGAAACACTTTTTAATTGGCTACAATTCGATATTATTAACAAAACTGCCCTTGATCCTTTTGCAGGAAGTGGTGCACTGAGCCTTGAAGCAATATCGAGAGGCGCTAAAGAAGTTTACCTAATCGAAAAGGATAGAAAGGTTTATGAAAAACTTAAATCCAATTTCAAGTTTTTAGATAGTGGCCGATACACAATAATTAATGAAAATGCCATGGTTTATCTTAATACACCAAGTGAGCATTATTTTGACTTGGTGTTTTTAGACCCTCCCTTTACAAAAAATCTGTTAATAGAAACTATAGAAAAGCTTTCGAAAAATCATTACATAAATAGTCAAAGTCAAATCTACATAGAATCTGAATATAAGATAAACAAAGACAATTTAAGTTCACTCATCAATTATCACTTTAAAATTAATAAACAAAAAAAATCGGGTAATGTCCATTATTGTCTGATAAGCTTAGTAGCATTATGAAAACAATTGCCATTTATCCAGGTTCTTTCGATCCAATAACTAACGGTCATATAGATTTAATTCATCGTGCTTGTAAACTATTTGACGAGGTTATCATTGCAATCACTCAAAATGCAAGCAAAACAAGCTTACTACCTATCAATCAAAGGATTGAAGCAGTCGAAGCTTCCATAACATCAATAAATAATACCCAAGTATTAGGTTTTAATTCCTTACTGGTCGACTTTGCAAAGGATCAAAATGCACAAATAATTATCAGAGGATTAAGGGCTGTTTCTGACTTTGAATATGAGTTTCAACTTAGTGGTATGAACAAACGACTCAATCCCGGAATTGAAACTCTATTTATGACACCGTCTGAAGAATTTGCTAACATTTCTTCATCTTTGGTACGAGAAATCTTGTCACTAGGTGGCAATATAAGTCCCTTCGTGCCTGCACCTGTGGAAAAAATACTCCACAGAAACTCTAGAAAATAATTCCATTTAAGTCTTGAAATAAGATTTTATATCCCTACATAGGGGTTATATCAAATACAAGGAGTATATGAAAAATGGCAAAAATTATTGGAATTGACTTAGGCACAACAAATTCATGTGTCGCAGTTATGGATGGCGGTACGGTTAAAATTATTGAAAACTCAGAAGGTAATCGTACAACCCCTTCTATCATTGCTTACCCAAAAGATTCTGAAGAAATTTTGGTGGGTCAACCTGCAAAACGACAAGCTGTAACTAATCCTGAAAATACCCTTTATGCTATCAAAAGATTGATAGGTCGACGCTTCGAAGAAGATGAGGTACAAAAAGATATCGACCTGGTTCCTTACAAGATCATTAAAGCCAAAAACGGTGATGCATGGGTTGAAGTTAAAGGTAAAAAAATGGCAGCACCTGAAATTTCTGCACGTGTGATTCAAAAAATGAAACAGACTGCAGAAGATTATTTAGGCTCTGAAGTTAAAGAAGCTGTTATTACTGTCCCTGCCTACTTTAATGACTCACAACGACAGGCCACAAAGGATGCTGGAAAAATTGCAGGTTTAGATGTTAAGCGCATTATCAATGAACCAACAGCTGCAGCACTAGCTTACGGCGTTGATAAAAAAACAGGTGATAAAAAAGTTGCGGTCTATGATTTGGGCGGTGGAACATTTGATGTATCTATCATTGAAATGGAAGATATTGATGGTGAAAAACACTTTGAAGTACTATCCACAAATGGTGATACATTCCTAGGTGGTGAAGATTTTGACCAACGCATTATTAACCACTTAGTTGCAGAATTTAAGAAGGACCAAGGTCTTGACCTTTCAAATGATGCTATGGCATTGCAACGACTAAAAGAGGCTGCAGAAAAGGCCAAAATTGAACTGTCTTCATCAGAACAAACTGAAGTAAGCCTTCCTTATGTCACAGCAGATGCTTCTGGTCCAAAACATCTTAATATTAAAATCACCCGAGCAAAATTAGAATCTTTAGTTGCTGACTTACTAAAGCGCTCTATTGAGCCTTGCAAGATAGCCCTGAAAGACGCAGGATTATCTAGCGGTGACGTAGATGAAGTACTTCTCGTTGGTGGTCAAACTAGAATGCCAAAAGTACAAAAAATGGTACAAGACTTTTTTGGCAAAGAGCCTAAAAAAGACCTAAACCCTGATGAAGCTGTAGCTATGGGAGCTGCCATCCAGGCTGGAGTATTGGGTGGTGATGTTAAAGATGTACTGCTTCTCGATGTCACTCCACTTTCTCTTGGTATTGAAACCTTGGGCGGTGTGATGACTAAACTGATTGAGAAAAATACAACTATTCCAACTAATCAATCCCAAGTATTTTCAACTGCAGCAGACAATCAGTCAGCAGTAACCGTTCATGTTCTTCAAGGTGAACGTGAAGTTGCAAACGCTAATAAATCTCTTGGACAATTTAATTTAGAAGGTATTGCTCCTGCTCCAAAAGGTCAGCCACAAATTGAAGTAACGCTTGATCTTGATTCGGATGGCATTTTACATGTTTCTGCTAAAGATAAGAACACTGGTAAAGAGCAATCAATCACGATTAAATCTTCCAGTGGTCTTTCTGATGAAGAAGTTGAAAAAATGATTAAAGATGCTGAAACTCATGCAGAGGAAGATAAAAAATTCCAGGAACTAATTACTACTCGTAACATGGCTGATTCACTTGTTCACTCTACAAAACAAACACTTGAAGAACTCAAAGATGAAATTTCTGACGAAGAAAAAACAACGATTGAGTCTGCAGTGAATGAACTTGAAGAGAGCATCAAGGGAGACGACAAAGATGACATCGATGCTAAAGTACAAAACTTAAGCGAAAAAGCACAAGTATTAGCACAAAAAGCTCAAGAAAAAGCCAGTGCGGAAAATCCTGAAGCTGATAATGGGAAAGCTGATGAAGATGTTGTAGATGCTGATTTTGAAGAAGTTAAAGAAGAAAAGTAATTAACAAAATAAGCTGCAAAAAAACCTCCTTTGATTATTCATTGGAGGTTTTTATTTAATTTAAGGGATATATGTCGCAAAGAGATTACTATGAAGTTTTAGGTGTTAAAAAAGGCGCTGATGAAGCCGAAATCAAAAAGGCTTATAAACGTCTTGCGATGAAATATCACCCTGATCGAAATGCTGGCGATAAGGCTGGTGCTGAAAAAAAATTTAAAGAAGTACGTAAAGCATACGATGTTATCTCTGACCCTCAAAAACGTGCAACTTATGATCAATTTGGACATGCTGGTGTAGAACAACAAGGTACAGGTGGTTTTGGTGGTGGCAATCCTTTTGGTGCTGGTGGATTTGGAGATATTTTTGGTGATATATTTGGTGGTGGAAATGCTAAACCTGATAATCGAGGTCCTGACCTTCGATATGACCTAGAAATTGATTTAAAACAAGCTGCCAAAGGCGATACAGTTAAAATTAGAGTACCTAAAAACGACACTTGTGATACATGTTCTGGTACTGGAGCAAAACCAGGAACAAAAGTTAAAACTTGTGGAAATTGTCATGGTAGTGGCCAAACTCAGATGCAACAAGGTTTCTTTACTATTCAAAGACCTTGCAACCAATGTAATGGTACTGGTGAAAAAATTGACTCTCCATGTCGCACTTGTGGTGGACAAGGTATTGTAAGAAAACAAAAAACTCTTTCTGTCAAGATACCGGCTGGAGTGGATAGTGGAAATAGAATTCGTCTCAGTAGTGAAGGTGAAGCTGGTTTACGTGGTGGACCTTCTGGTGATCTTTATGTACAAATTCATATCAAAGATCACCAAATCTTTCAACGTGAGGGGAACGACTTGTATTGTGAAGTTCCTATCGATTTCGCAACAGCTACTCTTGGTGGCTCGATAGAAGTTCCAACCTTAGATGGTAAGCTTAAAATTAATATTCCGTCAGGTACTCAAACCTCAAAACTCTTTAGACTTCGTGGTAAAGGTATGCCAGCAATGAGGTACAATGGTTCTGGAGATCTTCTCTGTCAGGTTAAATTAGAGACACCTGTTAATCTAAATTCTAAACAAAAGCAGCTTTTAAAGGACTTTTCTAGCTCTTGCAATGCTAAACAACACCCAGAATCAAATTCCTTTTTTGGTAAAATGAAGTCTTTCTTTGAATAAACTTCCAATTCTTAATGACAATTAAACAAATCAAAGCCCGTGAGGTTTTAGACTCTAGAGGTAACCCTACTGTTGAAGCAGATGTAATTCTTAGTAATGGTGTTTTTGGAAGGGCAATGGTTCCATCCGGAGCATCCACTGGGCAACGTGAAGCCTTAGAGCTAAGAGATGGCGATAAAAGCCGTTATTTGGGAAAAGGTGTTATTCAATCTGTTAATAATATCAACCATGAGATTAACGAAGCCCTCGTTGGTATGAAAATCTCAAATCAACAAGCTATTGATCAAAAAATGATTGACATGGATGGCACTGAAACAAAATCTCGCTTGGGTGCAAATTCTATTTTGGCCGTTTCTTTAGCATGTGCTCATGCCAACGCAAATAACAACAAACAATCACTTTTTCGTTCGTTTAATTTTTCTGAAACCTATCAACTTCCAGTCCCCATGATGAATATTATCAATGGCGGAGAGCATGCCAATAATAGTGTTGATATCCAAGAGTTTATGATTATTCCAGCTGGAGCACCTAGCTTCAAAGAAGCATTACGATACGGTGCTGAAGTTTTTCATCATTTAAAAAAGTTGCTTGATCAAGAGGGTCTTAATACAGCAGTTGGTGATGAAGGTGGCTTTGCACCTGACTTAAGCTCCAACGAAGAGGCTTTAAAGATTATAGTTAAAGCTATTGAGAGTGCGGGATATGAAGCTGGAAAAGATATCTTTATTGGAATTGATGCTGCTAGTTCTGAGTTTTACAATAATGGCACCTATGACTTGTCCTCAGAAGGCTTAAAACTTAGTAGTGAGGAATTTACGAGTTATCTTGCATCTTGGGTTGAAAAATATCCAATTATTTCTATTGAAGACGGGATGGATGAAAATGACTGGCTAGGCTGGGAGATGCTTACGAAAAGATTATCTGACAAAGTTCAACTGGTAGGTGATGATTTATTTGTCACTAATAGCAAAATTTTAGCTAAAGGTATAGAAAGTAATATTGCCAACTCGATACTTATCAAAGTAAACCAAATAGGCACACTTACAGAAACCTTTAATGCAATGAAAATGGCTTTGAATGCTGGATACACTTGCGTTATGTCTCATAGAAGTGGCGAAACTGAAGACACTACTATCGCAGACCTATCAGTTGCAACCAGCTGTGGACAAATTAAAACAGGTTCATTGTCTCGTTCTGATAGGCTTGCAAAATATAATCGATTGCTGCGTATTGAAGAGGAACTAGGGGATGATTCTTCCTATCCTGGACTCAGCGCATTCAAACATCTTTAACAATATACTTGTTCCAAGATTTTTTATCTTCTTTAAGGTTAAAATAAGTATTCATTGAATAAATATGGGTAATTGATTGGAATCACTGTCCACTTTTTGGCTAAGTGTTTTACTTTTCGTTCTAATTCTAGCTTCAGCTTTTTTCTCTGGTACTGAAACTTCGATGATGGCTATGAACCGTTATCGCCTAAAAACTCTTAGTGCTAAAAATAACCCACAAGCAAAAAGAGTAGAAAAACTCTTAAAAAATGTTGATTATTTAATTGGTGCTATTCTACTGGGAAATAATTTTGTCAACATTCTTGCAGCAAGTATTGCAACTATTCTTGCACTGAAACTTTGGGGAGAAGGTTCGGTGATTTTTGCATCGTTAACTTTAACTCTAATTATTTTAATTTTTGCAGAAACTACGCCAAAAACATTTGCTGCAAAAAACCCAGAGAGAATTGCCTTTCCTGCTTCGGCAACCATAGAATTACTAATTAAAATTTTCAGGCCCGTTATTTGGTTAATTTCCTATATTTCACAAGCTATTCTAAAACCTTTTGGCGTAAAACATTTGAGTCAAGATAATTTAAACTCAGAAGAGCTAAGAATGGCTGTTGTAGATTCAAAATCTATAGTTTCACAAAATTATCAAAAGATGCTTCTCAACATTATTGATTTAGAAAAAGTTAATGTTGAGGATATTATGGTTCCACACAGTGAACTTGTTAGTGTCGATATTAATAATGAAGTTGACTTATTTGATCAACTCAAACGTATACAACACAATCGACTTCTCATATTTAAGGGATCAGAAAATAATATTATTGGTACTATTCATATGAGAGATGTTGTTAATCTTTATGCCAAAGATGAAGTAACTATAACAGCAATTAAAGAGCTAATTCGTGAACCTTACTTTATTCCTGAAGGGATATCTCTATCCATGCAACTTGAACATTTTAAGAAACAAAAAAGAAGACTAGGTCTAGTGGTTGATGAGTATGGAGAGGTTAAAGGAATGGCTGTCCTTGAGGATATTTTGGAGGAAATTGTTGGACAATTTACTTCTAACCAAAGCGAAACTATAGAAGAAATTAATCAAGAAGAAGATGGTAGCTATCTAGTAGATCCTCGGATAAACATTCGTGAACTCAACAAAGCATTAAAGATTAAACTCCCATACAAAAATGCTACAACGTTGAATGGACTAATTTTAGAAAATTTACAAAGCTTTCCTCAACACAACGTATCTCTTAAAATTGAACCAATAATAATTGAGATTGTACAAGTATCAAAACAAGGCATTAAACTTGTTCGAATCACCAAAATATATTAGGTATTATCCTGTTTTAAGTAATATTAAATTTAAAATAGTTAGAAAAAAATGTTTAGATTCTTCACAAGCAAAAAATGGTTTCTCTGGGCCTATCTTGGTTCGACTGTAATCTTAACGTCGTTATGGTTATCAGTACAAATTGACGTAAAGATTAATGAATGGTTTGGTGTCTTCTACGATATGATTCAAAAAGCATTAGGAACGCCAAATGCAATTACAATGACAGAATATATAGGAGGACTATATAGCTTTGGTAAACTTGCCGCCTTGTGGATTGTATTAGGACTCGCTACCGCATTTCTTACGTCACACTTTTTGTTTAGATGGCGTACATCAATGGTTGAGTATTATCACAGCGTATATGATAAAGCACGCACTATTGAAGGTGCATCACAACGTGTACAAGAAGACACAATCAGGTTTTCACGAATCATGGAGGGCTTGGGAACAGCTTTCATCGAATCAGTGATGGTATTAGTTGAGTACTTTCCGTTATTGATGGGCTTATCAGTAGGTATTCCTATTATGTGGTTTGGAGATTGGTCATATGGATTGGTTTCTGGCGCACTTATTTGGGCTGTAGGTGGTACAGTTTTAATGATTGCACTAGCTTGGATATTAAGACTTGTAGGTATTGAGTATGACCTTCAAAAGAGGGAAGCCGCTTATAGAAAAATACTTGTTATAGCAGAAGACGACGGAACTATAAGACCAAAGTCATTAGAAGAGCTATTTGACGGAGTAAGAAAAATTCATTTCAGAAGTTATCTGTTTTATTTGTATTTTAACATTGGAAGACTTGCGTACTTGCAAGCCAACGTTTTGGTTGGATATATTTTCCTAGCACCTGCAATAGTTGCTGGAGTAATGACACTTGGTGTAATGCAACAAATACTGAGAGCTTTTGGTAGAGTAGAAGGGTCACTCCAATACTTGTTTAATGCATGGCCAACGATTATAGAATTAGCTAGTGTTTATAAACGTCTCAGAGAGTTTGAACGACAAATTGATTTAATGACCGAATCGGAAGTAGAAGCGTAACTAAATCAAAGATTGGCCCATTTTAAGCTCTTGTCCTGACTGTAGTTTTAATGTTGGAGCGGTCTCTGGAAGAATCATAATAACCGTTGAGCCCATATTAAACCGACCTAGCTCGTCACCTTTAAATAATTCAAACTCTTTTTCTGTGTAATCATAAACCTTAACCTCTTTTCCATACGGAGGTGTTACTTGGCCCTGCCATGAAGTTTCCATAGAACCAACAAAAATTGCTCCAACCAGAACACAAACCACTCTTCCATAAACAGTATCAAATAGACAAAGTAAGCGCTCGTTTCGAGCAAAAACCCCATTAACTTTATTTACCGTTTTCTGATTCACTGAGAATAGATTTCCAGGAATATATCGCATCGAAACCAACTTTCCATCTATTGGCATATGAATACGATGATAATCTTTTGGCGCAAGATAAATAGTGGCAAAATATCCATTTTCTATTTTCTCTAATGATTCTCCACCCAGAAGTTGTGATATAGAGAAATGATGACCTTTGGCTTGCAGGATTTGAGAGTCTTTTATTTGTCCTGCTTGCGATACAACGCCATCAACAGGTGAAATAATTGGCGATTCTGAGATAGGCCTAACCTGTGGTTTTAAAGCTCGAGTAAAGAAATCGTTAAAATGAGCATAATCAGAGATACTATCGCTTTCAGCTTCAGCTAAATTGACTTGATGTTTATTGATAAACCAACGAGTGAAGGTGTCTTTAATCCAAACATTTTCGATGCGTGCGAACCGAAACATCAGCTTCGATACCAAATGCTGAGGCAATAAATACTGAAGAAAAGTCATTAAGCAAGCTTTGCCAAAATAAAGTCAATTGCAGCCTTGAACTCAATTTCAACTTTATCAACTTCGTTTCTTGATTTGTATTCTATATTGCCACTATCGGCATGTGTATCACTAATAACAAGTCGGTGAGGGATACCCAACAGTTCAGAGTCAGCAAACATGATACCTGGTCTCTCTTTACGATTATCTAGTAATACCTCAACCCCTTGACTCAGAAACTTTTCATAGAGTTCATCAGCCAGCTTTCTAACCCGGCTAGATTTGTTGTAATTTATTGGAACAATGACAAGCTGAAACGGAGCTATCGACTCAGGGAAAATAATCCCCTTATCGTCATGGTTTTGCTCAATGCTTGCCGCAACAATACGAGTTACACCTATGCCATAACAGCCCATATTCATATTTACAGCTTTACCATCTTCACCGATAACATTGGCATTCATTGCGTCAGAATATTTTGTACCTAATTCAAAAATATGACCAACTTCAATACCACGCTTAATTTCAAGCTTACCTTTTCCATCTGGAGAAGGATCACCAGATACAACATTACGTAAGTCAGCTGCAACAATGTTTGATGTATCACGAGCCCAGTTAACACCAGTTAAATGTTTTCCTTCTTCATTCGCACCACACACAAAATTCGACAAACAAGCCGCTGCATAGTCAACAATAATTGGAATAGAAAGATCAACAACACCTATAGAGCCAACCGAACAACCTAAATGCTGTAGAATTTTTTCTTCAGCTGCCATCTGAAGGGGTTGTTTCACACCTTTAATTTTTGCTGCTTTTACTTCATTTAATTCATGGTCTCCTCGCAGCACTATTGCAACAAGAGATTCATTATCGCCTTCAACTACTAGTGTCTTTATTGTAGTTTTTGGCTTTATATCAAGCAATTGACAAACATCATCTATTGTTTTAAGATCTGGCGTTTCAACAACCGCTATAGCTTTTTTTGGAGGTTTTGGTTTACCCTGAGGTAAAGTTTCCGCACGATCGATATTAGCTGAATAGTCTGATTTATCTGAAAAACAAATTGCATCTTCACCAGAATCTGCGAGCACATGAAATTCATGTGAACTGTCGCCACCAATGGCGCCGGAATCAGCCAAAACTACTTTATATTTAAGCCCAAGTCTGTCAAAAATATTGCAATAAGTTTGATGCATAATTTTATAAGTTTCACCAAGTGATGCTTCATCAATATGAAATGAATAGGCATCCTTCATAATAAATTCACGAGAACGCATAACACCAAAACGTGGGCGAATTTCATCTCTAAATTTGGTTTGAATTTGGTAAAAATTTATTGGAAGCTGCTTGTAACTTCGAAGATATTGCTTAGCGATATTAGTGATAACTTCTTCATGTGTCGGCCCAAGACAAAAATCCCTGTCATGTCTGTCCTTAAATCTTAGCAGCTCTGGACCATACTCTTCCCATCTCCCAGATTCTTGCCAAAGTTCTGCAGGTTGAGCAACGGGCATCAATAACTCTTGTGCCAAAGACTTATTCATTTCTTCGCGAATAATTTTTTCAACTTTTTGTATAACCCTAAGCCCTATCGGAAGATATGAATATAAACCTGAAGCCAGCTTTGAAACTAGACCCGCACGAATCATTAGTTGGTGTGAAATAATTTGTGCATCGTTAGGCGCTTCTTTAATCGTCGGGATTAATAAATCACTGCTTTTCATATAAAATAGGCACTAATTACAATAAATGATTTGATTTTACCCAATGCCTGATTTGCAAACTTTATTTATTTGGATTATTCCCGTTCTCTTTGCTATTACCCTTCATGAGGCTGCACACGGCTGGATAGCGGGTAAATTCGGAGATCATACTGCCAGAATGATGGGCAGAGTCACCCTCAATCCGGTGAAACATATTGACCCAGTAGGTACAATCCTCGTACCTGTAGCATTATTAATAATGTCAACTGGATTTATTTTTGGCTGGGCTAAGCCTGTTCCGATTAATTTTAATGCTCTTCGATCACCCAAATCTGGCATGATTTGGGTTGCACTTGCAGGCCCGGGAGCAAACTTGATTATGGCTATTGGTTGGCTATTTGTTGCCTACCTTGCAATTAATATGAATGTACCTATTTTGCTAAAAATGGCAGGAGCTGGAATTTTTATTAATATATTACTTGCAGTATTTAATCTACTTCCGATTCCCCCTCTAGACGGGTCCCGAGTCATTAGTGCACTCCTGCCCAACCCATTAGCTTATAGATACAATCAACTAGAACAATACGGCTTTTTTATACTAATCGGCCTAATGTTTCTAGGAGGTTTTACTTATATAGTTTGGCCAATTGTTGGGTTAGTTTTAAATTGGATGTCAGTACTTTCTGGACTTAATTTAATCGGCTTGATAAATTTTATATTTTCTTAAGATGAACAACTAAGTTCTAGGTTTTTTGCCCATTCTGGGGCTTCTTTGGTGTAAAACTCAAACCCTTTATGTTCATCAAATGGATTTTTTAATAAGTTAAACAAAGTGTTGATTTCATCATACTGATGATGGTCTTCAGCTTTTCTAATAGCTACTTCTGCCAAATAATTTCTTAAAACATATTTGGGATTCACTGAATCCATTGATTTTTGCCTTTGCTTGGGATTTATTTTCTCTTGGGTTAATCTTTGATGATAACGCTCAAACCATAAATCCAAATCAGAACCCATATTATTGTCTTCTTTTGATAATAACCTCATTGAGAGAGGGTAATCTTTACTGTTTATATAAAGTAAATGTAAATAATCGTTAATTAATTTGCTATCATCTTCATGAACCTCAACCAAACCAAACTTTTGTCTCATCAGAGCTGAATATTCTTTAACTAAAAACCCCTCATATTCAGCTAGAGCGTCTTTTAAATGAGTTTCATCAAGCAAACTCCTGATTGCATTAGCAAGTCGATCTAAATTCCATAAAGCGACAGAAGGCTGTCTTTCAAATGAATAACGACCCTGATGATCAGAATGATTACAAATAAAACCAGGGTTATAAGTCTCCATAAAACTGAAAGGCCCATAATCAATCGTCAATCCCAAAATTGACATATTGTCACTATTCATCACGCCGTGAGCAAAACCTTGAGCTTGCCAACGAGCAATCATTACAGCAGTAGAGCGAATAACTGTCTTAAATAATTGCAGATAAGAATCCTTACCTTTCAGTTGAGGATAATAATGATCAATAACGAAATCCGCTAATTTTTTGACTTCGGCGCTTTGTCCTCTTGAAGCAAACAATTCAAAGTGGCCAAAGCGGACATGGCTTTTGGCAACACGGGTAACGATTGCACCACTTTCAACATGTTCACGATAGACATCTGTCTCACTTGCAACAATAGCAAGGGCTTTTGTGGTTGGTATATTTAATCCTTCCATAGTGATAGAACATAGATACTCACGTATGGATGACCTTAGCACCGCTCGACCATCAGCACCACGTGAATATGGTGTAGTTCCTGCTCCTTTGAGAGACAATTCATAACCGTTAGCCTCTCCAATCAAACAGGAACGGCCATCACCAAGTTGCGGGGCAAAGTAGCCAAACTGGTGGCCAGCATATACACTAGAAAGAGGTTCAATTCCATCTAGCTTTGCTTCACCAGCACAAACCCCGAGCAACTCTTTTTCATTCAATTTCAGACCGAGCTTTACTTTTAAATCCTTGTTTACATGAATTAGTTGAGTATTTTCAAGCCTCTGAGTCTCAACTCGTGAATAATATTCTTCGCCTAGCTCCGCAAATTTAAGAGAGCTTGTCATTCAGGATTTGATTGACTTGTTTTGGATTAGCCTTGCCTTTAGTTGCCTTCATAACTTGACCTACAAAATAGCCTAAGAGTTTAGTGTTGCCAGTTTTAAATTGTTGAACTTGCTCACTATTATTAGCAATAATTCCATCTATGATGTCTTCAATAGCTCCAACATCTGTCATCTGCCTTAAGCCTTGGCTTTGAATAATGTCATCGACACTTTCGTTCCCTTCCCACATAGCTTTAAAAACATCTTTAGCAATTTTTCCAGAAATTGTATCATCACTAATTCTTTTAACAAGTCCAGACAATTCATTGGCTGATATGGGTGAATCTTTAACATCCATTTGGTTTCTATTAAATGCTGCTGAAAGCTCACCCATCACCCAATTTGCTGCAAGTTTCGCTTCGGCGCCATCATTCAGCATTGCCTCATAATAGTCCGCTATAGATTTTTGAGCTGTTAAATTTTCTGCATCATAATCACTTAAACCAAATTCACTAATAAACCTATTTTTCTTTGCTGTTGGTAGTTCAGGTAGGCTGTTTTTAATTTCAGCAAGCATTTCATCTTCAATATCGACAGGCAATAAGTCAGGATCTGGGAAATATCTATAATCATTAGCTTCTTCTTTGGTACGCATCGAGCGTGTTTCATTTTTTTCTGCATCATAAAGACGTGTCTCTTGGATAACTTCACCGCCCTCTTCTAAGATGTCTTGTTGTCTCTCAATCTCTATATTGATAGCTTTCTCTAAAAACTTAAAGGAGTTAATGTTTTTTAGTTCAGCACGGGTACCTAACTTTTTTGCCCCTTTTTTTCTGATTGAAACGTTGGCATCGCAACGAAACGAACCTTCCTGCATGTTGCCATCACAAATACCAATATACTGAACCAAGGCGTGAATTTTTTTTGCATAAGCTACAGCTTCTTTGGCACTTCCCATGTCTGGCTCTGAAACAATCTCAAGGAGTGGTGTTCCAGCTCGGTTAAGGTCAATCGCTGAATAGTCTTCATATAAGTCATGGATTGATTTTCCTGCATCCTCTTCTAAATGAGCACGAGTAATACCGACCATTTTTGAATCGCCCTCCTCAGTACTAATATCAATTACTCCTTTCCCTACAATTGGTATTTCAAATTGAGAAATCTGATAACCCTTGGGTAGGTCTGGATAAAAATAATTCTTTCGCGCAAAAATAGAGTGTTGATTAATTTTTGCATTGACTGCCAAACCAAATCTAAGTGCCATATTGACAGCTTCTTTGTTAAGTACGGGTAGAACTCCTGGTAGGCCTAGATCAACCGCACAGGCTTGAGTATTTGGTTCAGAACCATATTCTGTTGATGCGCCAGAAAAAATTTTAGATTTCGTATTTAACTGAGAATGAATTTCCAAACCAATCACTGTTTCCCAAGCCATAGTAAACCCCTTAAATATTCTCAGGTAAAACTGAATGCCAATCAGTCTGAGTTTGAAATTGATGGGCTGCATTTAATAAAACTTCTTCAGACCAGTAGTTACCAATCATCTGTAGACCGACAGGCAGATTGTTAGAGAAACCAGCTGGAATACTCATCCCCGGCAAGCCCGCCAAATTAGCAGAAAGTGTATAAATATCTGCTAAATACATGGAAACGGGATCCTTGATAGCTCCTAACTCAAATGCCGTAGTCGGTGAAACAGGACCCATAATTATGTCAACATTCTGAAAAGCCTTTTTAAAGTCTTTACTAATCAATTGGCGGACCTTTTGCGCTTTAAGATAGTATGCATCGTAATAACCTGCCGAAAGTGCATAAGTACCAATCATGATTCGTCTCTTAACTTCATCACCAAATCCTTCTGAACGAGACCTAAGATATAAATCATTCATGTCTTTTGGATCTTCACATCGATAACCATAACGAACACCATCAAGACGCGACAAATTTGATGAACATTCACAAGGTGCAACAATGTAGTAAGTTGGAATAGCGTATGCTGAATTTGGAAGGCTTATTTCTTGTAGTTTAGCTCCCATAGCTTCAAATTCTTTCATTGATTCTGTTATGACCTTTTCAACGCCACTATCTAGGCCTTCTGAAAAAAACTCCTTCGGAATCCCTATTTTTAAACCTTTTATCGAATCTCTTAAAGTTTTTGTGTAATCGGGAACATCTCTTAAGGCACTGGTTGAATCTTTTTCATCGAAACCAGCAATAGCATTTAAAACTAACGCGGCATCTTCAGCAGTTTGGGTCAATGGTCCAGCCTGGTCCAGACTAGAAGCATAGGCTATCATGCCATATCTTGAGACTCTCCCATATGTTGGCTTAATACCAGTAATCCCACAAAGACTTGAAGGCTGTCTAATGCTCCCACCTGTATCAGTACCAGTAGCAAATGGTGTTAAGCGCCCTGCAACCGCGGCCGCAGAGCCACCTGATGAACCGCCAGGAACCATTTTTTTGTTCCAGGGATTTTTAACTGGACCATAGAAAGAGTTTTCATTTGAAGAACCCATGGCAAATTCATCCATATTTGTCTTACCCAGCATAACCATATTTTCAATATTTAGTTTATGACTAAGTGTTGCATCATAAGGGGAAATAAAAGGGTCTAGAATCTTCGAACCAGCAGACGTTTTAACGCCTTTGGTACAAAAAATATCTTTATGAGCAAAAGGAATTCCCGTCAAAATACTGCCACTACCATTTGCCAGTTTAACGTCAGCTGCTCGTGCCTGTGATAATGCAAGATCATCAGTTACAGTAATAAATGCATTGAGATCTGAACGATTAATTCTATCAAGATAGTGTTGAGTTAGCTCAACTGAAGAAAATTCTTTATTTTTTAAACTTTTAGATAGTTCAGCTACTGATAATGTGTGCATTTTTATTCGATAACCGTTGGCACAAGAAAGTGATGCTTTCCAGTTTTTGGTGCAATTGCTTGAAATTCTTCAGATAGGTCAGCTTCACTCACAACATCTTCTCTAAGACGTTGTGACATATCGAGGGGATGAGCCATCGGTTCTACGTGGTCAGTTTCTATCTCACCTAACTCTGCCATCAAACTCAGTATGTTATTTAGTTCGATTGTACTTTGCTCGATTTCAGAGTCACTAATGCTGAGTTTTGCTAACTGGGCAATCTCTTTGACTTGTTCTTTATTTAATGACATACAAATGACTCATTACGAATGACAAAATTCCGATAAAACTTGCTTTAGGTTTTCTTCAGAGTAGTCTTGTGAAATATATGTATTCCCTAACGACAAAAACAACACAAGACGTATATTACCATCGATGACTTTTTTGTCGAGTGACATTGCTTTGTTTAGTTGTGTTGCAGTAATGTTGTTTTTTCCTATACTACAAGGCAACCCTGCCAAAGTAAGAATACTTTTAATCCTCTCTACATCTTCTGATGTTAAGTTTCCTTCAAGTTGAGAAAGTCTAGCTGCCATGCACATACCAATCGCAACGGCTTCTCCATGCAAATAAGTACCATAGCCTAAAACGTTCTCAATCCCATGTCCAAAAGTATGACCAAGATTCAGTAATCCTCTTACACTGCTCTCAAACTCGTCTAAAGACACAATTTCTGCCTTTTCCGCACAAGAACGATAAATAGCATCGATAAGAAAACCCTTGTCTTCTTGGTGAAGTCCTTTCTTTATTGAATCAATATTTTTTTCAAGGTCTGAAAGAAAATCAATATTGCCTAGCAAACCGTATTTGATTACTTCGGCCATTCCTGCTGAAAACTCGGATATAGGCAAAGTATCCAATGTGTCTACGTCAATAATAACTGCTCGAGGTTGGTAAAATGCGCCAATCATATTTTTACCTAAAGTATGATTAACCCCAGTCTTACCTCCCACACTGGAGTCTACCTGGGAAAGTAAAGTTGTCGGAATTTGAATAAAATCTACCCCGCGTAGATAGGATGCTGCTGCAAAACCTGTTATGTCGCCAACAACACCACCACCCAGGGCAATCAATGTCGCGCTACGATCAAACTTTGCCTCTAGTAGAGCGTCAAATATAGAATTCACTGTTTCCAGTGTTTTGTATTGTTCTCCATCAGGAAGAATTGTTACCTGGACTTCAAAACTACTCAGTAAATTTTTAACTTTTTCTAAATAAAGGGGCTCGATTGTCGAGCTAGTAACAACCATCACCTGTTGACCAGAAATATGTTTTGTGAGGTAGGTATTATATGAAAGCAAATTTCTCCCAATATAAATAGGGTAGGATTTATCGCCAAGTTCTACGTTTAGAATTTTTAGTTTAATTGACATTAAGCAAATACCCTGGTTTCTCCCTCACCTTCAACATTCTCAATACAGCGCCCACACAAATCTTTATGCGCTTCATTTTCACCAATTTCTTCTCGGTGATGCCAACAACGAACACACTTTAAATAGCTACTTTTAACAACCATGATGGCTAAGGATTTATCAATATCAGTTGCTTCCTTTGGTTTTTCAGATAGTAAATGAATTCTAGCATCTGAAGTAATAAAAACAAACCTTAATTCATCTTTTAACTCTGCAAGTGCTTGATAATTCTCATCGTTGCAATATATATCCACTTCGGCATTAAGCGATGAACCAATAACCTTATTACTGCGCATCTCTTCAAGCTCTTTACGAAGATGAGCATTAATATCTCTTGCAACATCAATTGAGTGATTGTTAAAGTTGCCTTCAAGACCTTCGTACCAAGTTTGCAAAAAGACACTCTCATTCGAGGCACCAGGGAGATGTTGCCAAACTTCTTCAGCAGTAAATGACAGCACCGGTGCAATCCAGCGCACCATTGCATGAGCAATTTGATATAAAGCGCTTTGCGCAGATCTTCGCGCTAAAGAATCTGTTTTTGTCGTATATTGCCTATCCTTTATGATGTCCAAATAAAATCCACCTAAATCGTTAGTACAGAAATTAAGTATCATTTTCATTGCAAGATGAAAGTTATATTCATCATATTCATTAACAACTTGTGACTGTAAATCGGCGGTTTTAGAAACAATCCATTGATCCAATACTAACATTTTGTCAATACTTAAAAGGTCTTTATTAGGATCAAATCCTTGCATATTAGCCAACATAAAGCGCATCGTATTGCGAATACGTCTGTAACTATCAGCACTTCTCTTGAGAATCTCATCAGAGACCGTCATTTCTCCAGAATAGTCAGTACTCCCTATCCATAATCTTAATATGTCTGCACCTAAAGAATTAACCACCTTTTGAGGCGGAATCACATTACCCAAAGATTTGCTCATTTTGTGACCATTTTGATCAACCGTAAAGCCATGAGTAAGTACTTGTTTATATGGCGCCCTACCATTAATCGCACAGGAAGTTATTAGAGAGGATTGAAACCAACCTCTATGCTGATCGGAACCTTCTAGATACATATCAGCAATATCACTCAAATAGTCACTAGCCTTTAAAACCGCGTAGTGACTAACTCCAGAATCAAACCAGACATCAAGTGTATCAGTCGTTTTTTCATATTCCGAAGCTTCAGAACCCAAAACATCTTCGACCTTAAGACTAAACCAGGCCTCTATACCACCCTTCTCAATTTTTTTAGCAACTATCTCAAACAGATGTTCAGTATCTGGGTGTAATTCTCCAGTATTTTTATTCATAAAAAGAGTAATAGGAGAACCCCAAAACCTTTGCCGAGAAATACACCAGTCAGGACGATTTCCAACCATCAATTCGATTCGTTTCTGTCCCCAATTTGGTATCCATTTAACATTTAGAATTGCATCATTAACGGTATCTCTTAACTTTTTTTGAGTCATAGAAACAAACCATTGCGGTGTCGCACGAAATATTACCGGAGTCTTATGTCTCCAGCAATGAGGGTAAGAATGCGTCATTGGAATATGACTGACAAGAGTATTTTCCTTTTTTAATAATTCAATGATAGTAGTATTTGCTTTAAATATATATTCTCCAGCTACACTTTCTGCTGTTTCTCTAAACACACCTTTACCGTCAACAGGGCAATCAAGGGGCAAGTTGTACTTAAGCCCTACTATGTAATCATCCTGACCATGAGAAGGAGATGTGTGAACTGCTCCAGTACCTGTTTCAGTTGTTACATGCTCTCCCAAAATAATTGGAACTTGCTTGTTATAAAAGGGATGATTTAGCAAAATTCCTTCCAAATCTGAACCTTTATAAATCTTATCTAATTTACCCTTAGCTTTAATGTTGAACCGCTCTAATGATGCTTCAAAAAGTTCTTCTGCCAAGAGAAAGTAATGTTCTCCTAGGTCAACTAAAACATAATCAAGTTCAGGGTGCAGAGCAACCGCTTCATTGGCAGGTAAGGTCCATGGGGTTGTTGTCCAGATAACAACTGAAACCGGCTTATCCAAACCAAGCACGCTAGAATCTAAAACTTCAAAAGCAACATCAATGGTGTCAGACTCCTTGTCTTTGTATTCCACTTCTGCTTCTGCTAACGCTGAAGAACATTCGGTACACCAGTGAACAGGCTTATAACCCCTTGAAAGGTGGCCTTTTTTTAATATTTTTCCGAGAGATCTAACAATGTCTGCTTCATACTTAAAGTTTTTTGTTAAATATGGGTTATCCCAGTCGCCTATGATTCCTAGGCGCTTGAAATCAACCTTTTGTTTTTCAATTTGTTGGTCAGCATATTCTCGACAAGCAGCACGGAAGTCATCAGCATTAATTTTTTCTCCTACCTTACCTTTCTTTTTTTCGATGTTATGCTCAATTGGCAAGCCATGACAATCCCAACCAGGCACATAAGGAGCATCAAACCCAGATAATGTTTTACTTTTCACAATAACATCTTTCAGGACTTTATTGACTGCATGTCCAATATGAATATCGCCGTTTGCATATGGCGGTCCATCGTGAAGAACAAATATAGGGTTCCCTTTAAATCTCTGACGAATTTGTTGATATAAATCCTTGTCATACCATCCATCTAAAAAACCACCCTCACGATTCGCTAGATTGGCCTTCATTGGAAAGTCTGTTGCAGGTAAGTTTAGGGTGGTTTTATAATCAGACATTAAAGAACAAAAATATTTTTATATAAAGCGCCATTATACTTACACATAAGGTTTATTAAGATTGAAAATCTCTATGTAAAGGGAAATTTATACTATAGTTAAAAAGATAAAATATAGAAGTAAGAGTAGGTTTATTTTCTTTATAGGCAAGGTTTATTTTTTATATATATAGTGTATTATTTTTATATCTTAGCTTATTGAACTAAATTTCATCGGAGAGTTCAATTAATGGAGTGAACTCTATCTAAAATCTGTACACCTTAACTTCCAAACTGAGACTAGTTATAGCTATAACGCAAGCAACTTAAATGACATCAAAACCTGAACAACTAAAACAATCACAAATCAACTCTGTCATTGAGCTCTACTCTAACGGCCAGATACAAGAAGCGCTTGATAGCGCTGAAGCCTTAATCAAAAACTATCCTAATGAAGCAATACTTTACAATATTAGTGGCGCCTGCTATGCCGGTTTAGAACAGCTGGATAGTGCAGTAAAGCTTTATGAAAAGGCGTTAGACATTAAACCGGACTACGCTGAGGCGCACAACAACCTCGCCATCACGCTCCAAGAGCTCGGTCAATTGAATACCTCGGTTGAGAGTTATAAGCAAGCACTGGCGATAAAACCGGTCTACGCTGAAGCACATTACAACCTAGGTAATGCTCTCAAGGAGCTTGGTCAACTGGATGCTGCAGTTAAAAGTTATGAGCAGGCTCTAGCGATTAAACCGGACTATGTTGAGGTGCATTACAGTCTTGGTATTACGCTCCAGGATCTTGGTCAACTGGATGCTGCGGTTAATAGCTATGAGAAAGTATTAGCTATTAAACCGGACTTTGCTGAAATGCATAATAACCTCGGTATTATTTTCCAAGATCTCGCTCAACTGGATGCTGCGGTCAAGAGTTTCGAGGAGGCTCTC
>CABXJL010000014.1:0-28523 GCA_902512485.1 uncultured Gammaproteobacteria bacterium | reverse complement strand
ATTACAGTTATCATTCCTTATCATAATGAGGAACAGTCACTTGATAAAACTGTAACAATAATTAGCCAACAAACAAATCTTCCAAAAGAAGTAATATTTGTCAACTCATCTTCTACGGATGGTGGCAGTGCATTCTTGAACAAATGGATTGAACAACATCAAGGACAGAACGGTGTTCATTACAGAAATATCTTTGAATATACAGATACGCCCTCATCTTCGAAAAATGTTGGTATCCGTCTAGCTAAAACTGAATGGGTTGCTTTCATGGACTGTGGTTTGCTATTTTCAAAAAAATTGCTTGAGTCGCAAATTTGCTATATTAATAACAGTGGATTGGATATTGTATCTGGGGTATGTGATTTTACTGGGACAAGTACAATTGATAACTGCTGTTTGGCGCATACTTACGGATATCAAAGAAAAAGAGTAGTGGTTCCTTCTACACTGGTTAGAAAATCAATATTTAAGCAGACAGGTCTGTTTCTCGAGAATCGTCGCGCTGGTTACGACCATGCATGGAAGATATATTTGAAAAAGGCAGCGATATTGCGAGGGGTAAATTTAGATGCGGTTATCCGTTACAATGGAGTGAATTTTGCAGACTCGTTTATTTCTTTGTTTAAGAAGATGATTTTGTATTCAAAGTCATCAACTGCAATTCAGCACTACTACATGCCATATATATTTGCTGTTATAGTATCTTTCCTCGGAATTTCTATGTTTTTTAACTTCATGTTTATAATTTGGTTTATATTAATTTATATATTAGCTAGATGGTTTTTCATTCCAACAATTAAATCCAGAGGGATTTCGGTATTTCTTGATCACCCGCTTACGATTATATATATGCTACCGGTAGGCATAGTGTTGGACTTCGGTAGGATTATTGGTATATTTCAGGGAATCTATTTATATCATATTAGTAGCAAAAAAAAATCCTAAAAGAATGTTGATGATAAAGTAGTAAAGGCTTTTAGAGAAGAATGGGATTCTTACAATCAATCTTCACTTAAAGAAGAAGCTAAAGATTTAATTCTAAATAATTTTCTTTGATTCTGGTTGGATACGTTTTACTTACCCATGGTGACCTGAATATTATGACTGAGCTCTATTTTACAGGCTTACTACTGAGTGATTTTCTCTGAAATATTTAGCGGCACTAATAGAAGCAAGAGTTATACTTTCAGATGGATTTGCCAATGCCTGTTCAAATGTTAACTGCTTTGAGACAACACTGAAAACTCTATCTATGTCGTGTATATGTATCAGTCTGACATCATCTGCGACCGAGCCGGCAATCATAAATACTACACATCGATTCCTCTTAGCGCATTTAGCAACGCCAATAGGAGCTTTTCCTCTTATGCTTTGACTATCGAAACAACCCTCACCTGTGATAACTAAATCAGCATCTTCAATATGATGCTCGAAATCCATGGCATCAAGAACAATATTGATGCCACTTTTGAGTTCAGCATTTAAAAAGGCAAGAAAAGCTGAGCCTATCCCTCCTGCAGCACCAGAACCTGGAATATCTGATACATCTTTTTTTATTATGCTTGTTACAATGTCAGAATAATATGTCAGATTGGCTTCCAGTTGAGCAATTATTTTACTGTTAGCACCTTTTTGAGAACCAAATACAACTGAAGCACCTTTTGGACCAAGTAATGGATTATCAACATCACACGCTACCTCAAAGCTGACGCCTTGAAGGCGAGAGTCTATTGCACTAGGATCAATACTGCTAAGAGAACTCAAACTACCACCACCTCGATTGAGTTGATGCCCTTCAATATCTAGCAAACAAATACCCAAAGCTTGTAATAAACCTGCACCACCATCATTAGAAGCACTTCCACCTAAACCAACAATGATGTGATTAGCGCCCTCATTCACTGCTGCCAAGATGAGTTCTCCTACTCCTTGACTAGTTGCCAACAATGGATTACGATTTTCTAAGGGCACCAAGCTCAAACCACAAGCTTTGGCAACCTCAATGACTGCCGTCTTCGAATTACCAAGCATACCCCAACTTGCATTAATGGCTTCTCCCATTGGACCCATCACTTGTGTCGAAAAATAACGACCTTGAGTAGCAGAGACAAGCGCCTCAGTTGTACCTTCACCGCCATCTGCAACGGGCAATTTGAGTACTTCAGCGTTTGGGAAGACGCCAACAAATCCTGCTTCTATAGCATTGGCAACTTCACTGGCTGAAAGGCTTTCTTTGAAGGAATCTGGTGCTATGACTATTTTCATAACAAAGTATTCACTTAACTATCAAAATAGAATCTGCTTTTAATTTTTTGGCATGTCCTCTGGGTCAATGCCAGGCACAAAAGTAATTCCTGCTTGTTGTTTCCAGTCATGCGGATAGGCGGCATAGAATATGACACACTTTTCATCACATTCGTATGCGATTGAATTGTCCTTAGGTATATACAAAACATCTCCAGGTGAACAAACATAGGACTCTCCATCACAGGTCAACCTGAAAGTACCTTCCATGCAATAAATAATTTCATCACAAGTTAATTCCCAAGGAACTGAAACTTGATTTAAAAAATTTAGACCACCACACATAGTGTCACTGACAGCACTGGTGACAAAAGGCTTGATATAGGTTTGTCCTGGCTCCAAAGTATGCAGACGATGCTCTATATCGCTAAATTTATAAAGTTTTGGTTTATTATCTTTCATCATTTTCCTTATTGAGTTAAGTTAAGTTTTTCATTCAATTCAACAACATAACCATCCGGATCTTCTATAAATGCAAGGATACGGGTACCAGCATTCATTGGTTTAGCTGGACTGAGAATCTTTGCTCCTTGAGCTTCTAGGTCTTCTACAGCTTTATAAACGTCAGGTGTTTCGATACAGATATGACCCCAGCCATTACCTTTGTCATAATGCTCTTTTTGACCCCAGTTATATGTCAACTCCAATGCTGGGAATTCAATTTCGGGTCCATAACCTACAAATGCATTGGTGTAGCTTCCTCCAGGATAATCGGTTCTTCTCAAGACTTGCATACCCAAAATATCACAATAAAAATGGATTGATTTTTCTAGGTCTAGCACTCTTATCATTGTGTGAGCTAATCTATAGCCATTATCATTACTTTCAGTAGACATATGTCCTCCCTTAAATGTTTTTTGATGTTTTCATTACAGCCTCTGCGATCATTGTCTGGAATGCACGAACGCTATTCTCCCAATGAGGCGACAGAAAGCCACCTTCCTTTGCTACTGGTGAGGCGCGACCGAGTTGCATTCTTTCACAAATTGCATGGTCTTCTTTATGAACATCCCACCATAATTTTTTCATTGCATCAACGTCTTCTTTTGATAGAGTTTGTCCCTCAGTCGTATAAATAACTCTTTTCTGCTGAGTGTGCCCTGAGTCAACTGGAACATTCAAGTAGACCCCAATCTGGTCAGGGAAATATCGTCCAATAATGAAGTTAGGAAATAGTGTGAGGTAGCGTGAGCTGACAGAAAGGCTGCCTTTCACTTTGTCTTCTTCATCCAGTTCAATAGCGCTTCCTAGACAAACATCATCAACGATAGTGTAGTGGTCTTTGAGTGGTTGATTTGTTGTCGTGCGATGAACAAACTGAACATGGTAAGGTTCAATATAGTTTTCCATTAGAAACTTCCAATTGGTTGAAATTTCACCAAAATCAAGTGTCGCAATTGGCTCAACTTGTTCAAAGTTGATATCATCAAAATACTTCATCAAGGGAGCTGAATACTCCTCAAATACTGGTGCATCAGCACTAAGGTTAACGAAAATCCAGTCATGCCAGATAGCCATTCTTACTGGTTTGAGGCCATTTTCAGAAAACTCAAAACCCTCGACATGATGTTCTTCTCCAGCAAAAAAAGGAGTTTCGCAAAGCTCCCCATCCAAATTATAAGTCCAAGAATGATACGGACAACGCAACTTAGTTCCCACATTTTTTGCTTCATCAACCAATTTTAGGCAACGGTGTCTACAGGCGTTATGAAAGGCGTTGATTTCACCAAGCTTGTTCTTAATAAGTATCAAGGGTTGACCGGCAACCGAACATGTAACAACATCACCAGGCTTTTTGAGTTCATGAACAAATCCCACAAAAACCCAATTCTGAGTAAATACAGTTTCGGACTCAATTTCCCAGAACTCAGAATCATTATAAGCTACAGCAGGAAGCCCGTGAGCAGGCACGCTGTTCTTCAAAAAGTTTGATAATAAAATGTCTATTCTTTCATTCATAATGACACCTTAAATTTAATCATATTTTTTACCCCATCGCTCAAGAGAAATTGTAGCTAACAAAATTATTAGCATACCTAGCCACTGAGAATAGCCGAGTACATTTTGGAGTAGTATAACGCCAAGAATAATTGTAAAAACTGGCTCCATGTACATCACATTAGCCGTGCGAACAGGACCAATTTTCGCAATAGAGTGAAAGAAAAAGTAAAAACCACCAGTCATACCGATAGCTGAAGCAAGACTCCACATTAACATCGGTGCAGTTAGTGATGCTATTGGTGCTGCAGTGGTCATAAAATAAATTATTACAAAAACCGCTGCAGGCAACACCATAATATATTTAATTAAGCCCCACCCTGGACTCACACTCTCGTGACGAGATAGAATATTAACAAAACTCTGTGCAACTGATGCAAACAAACCCCAAAAAACACCCCACAAATTCCAGTCACTAGTATCACTCTGAACCATCACCCATATGCCCAGCAAAGAAGCTAATAGAGCCAAAATCGACAACACATCAATTGACCTACTCCTAATTAATGAATTAGCGAAAAAAGTAATGATTGGGAACGTGTAAATTACAACCACAGCCAAACTTAAAGGGATCAGTTTGATGGAATACATGTATGAGCCAACAAATATTGCTTGAAATATGCTAATTAACACTAACCGTATTCGAGCTTCCTTAGTTTTTTGTTTTTTGGGTGACTTATCTAAAACGCTCGACAAAGATAGAGTGAAAATATAACGCACACCAAGCAACAAGAAAACGCTACCTCCTACTTTATAAAAGTATGGAACAGCTGCCGCTGCAAGCGAGAAGCTAAAAGCTGAGATTATTGCTGCAAGTACATTTGTAGAAAATTTATGGCTCATTGAAAACACAAATTTGCCTTGAAATGAAAGCCTGCATTTTATAACCCATTAAGAGTTGTCGTCAAGAAGTAAATTTAATTACTAGAAAGCTGTTGCCTTAAATAGCTTGGCTGGTTTGTTGTAATTGAAGCCGCCCCCCACTTCAGTAATTGTTCAGCAACTTGACTGTCATCAATAGTCCATGAGTGGTACTCAAAACCAGCTTTGGATATACTGTTAACAAGCTCTTTAGAGCTTGTATTGTTCGAGCCAAGACCATCTGCCTTAATATCTTCTAAAGTATCTAGCAGCTCGTAGATACTGACTGGCTCATTCACGTCATATAACCAAAACGCTTTAATATGAGGCGCAATTGATTTAAAGGCTTTAATCACTTGATTATCAAATGCTATGATTGAAATTTGTTCCTTTCGAAGATCCGAATCTATTATCAAATTGATAAGAGTAGGGACAATTTCAGGACCACATTTAATCTCGATATAAATACCTTTATTGTTTGGTATTGCTTTCAAGACTTCGCTAAGTAGAGGGATTGACTGAGGAGCTAAATCACCTTTAAAGTGTGCAGATGCATCGAGCTGACTTAATTCAGCATAAGTGCTTTCTGCAACAATCATTTTTTCACCACAGGTGCGAGAGGTATCCTCGTCATGAATACAGACAATCTGCCCATCTTTAGTAAGACGAAAATCACCCTCAATCGCATCAGCGTTCTGCAACCAAGCTAAGCGAAATGCCTCAAGAGTATTTTCAGGTGCATCTTCGGAAGCACCTCTATGCGCAATAATCATTGATCAATCTCATAAATACTTTCATTATAAACTCTGTGATTTATAGTTGATTCTTAACGCGCTCCTAAACCACTTAGGCAATTTGGCTGATGATGCTTGATATTTTAAAACAAAGAAATGGCCAACTCCATCCAGTAGCTTGGCATTAAACCAAAAACCAGAATCAAAGCTCCATTGATGGAAAGAATAATGCGCATATCCATGGGCGCTGATACTGTAATTTCTTTTTCAGCATCATCAAAGTACATTGTTTTGATAATTTGAAGGTAGTAATATGCACTGATTACAGCAAATACAACCGCAGCAACCGCCAAATAAACATAACCTGCTGAAACGACTTGCTGAAGAATAAACAACTTAGAATAGAAGCCAATGAATGGAGGCACGCCAGCCATTGAAAGCATAACAAATAGCATTAACAGAGCAAACCACGGTGAGTGTTTGCTCAAGCCCCTAAAGTCAACAATTTGATCTGCCTCAAATCCTTTTTTATTCAAAACAATAATAATGCCAAAAGCTGTCAAACTCATTAATACATAAGCTAAAACATAAAAGGCTGCAGCACCATAACCTTCAACGACACCGGTTATAAAACCAAGCAAAATAAAACCAATATGGGAAATAGTTGAGTACGCCAACAAGCGTTTTATATTTGTCTGCATCAAGGCAACTAATGAACCTAAGCCGATAGAAAGAATCGCAAGAATCATGAACAAATCTGCCCAATAAGCTTGCAGCGCGCCTAGACCATCGATAAGTAGGCGAACCAACATAGCGGTTGCAGCAATCTTTGGCACAGTGGATAAAAACATTGTGACTGAAGTTGGTGCGCCCTGATAAACATCCGGTACCCACATATGAAATGGAACAGCACCGAATTTGAATGCAACACCAATTACTAAGAATACTAAGCCAAAGTTAAGAATAAGTACTTGCTCAGAATTCAAGTTTGTAGCCGTTGCAAATGCCGCAATTTGACCAATATCTAGACTACCTGTAATACCATAAATCATCGACATGCCATAAAGAAGCAAACCTGACGCGATTGCACCAAGAACAAAATACTTTAACGCCGCTTCTACTGCGACAGCCCGATCTCTAGCGATTGCTATAAGTGTGTACAAAGACAATGACATAATCTCTAAACCTAAGTAAATCGTCAGCATACTGTGGGCAGAAACCATAACCATCATGCCAAGCACTGAGAGCAGAGATAGAATAAAGTATTCACCTTTCAATAAATTATGTGCCCTTAAATAATATCGAGAATAAACCAAAGCTACTATACTAAAGACCATCATAAAGACTTTGAAATAAGAGCCGATAGTGTCAAGTACAAAAGTGCCATCAAAAATAATTGCCGATTCGCCGATTAGATTAAATGCTAAGTAGCCAGTAATCGCTAATGTGGATTGAGTTAAGTAATAAGTAAGATTTTGGAAGCGCTCAGAAACAAACAAGTCAAGTAGCAATATTAATGCAATAGCAGATACCATAAACAACTCTGGAAGCGCAAAAAACAAGTCGGCAGTATTGAATTGATAATCTATCATAATGCCACCGGTAGTTTGGTTGTGAGTGCTTGTTCAAGAAGGTGAACCATTGAAACATGCATCACTTCAATCAAAGGTTGAGGATAGACACCAACAGCTAAGACAGCTACTGCCAGAACCCCCAATATAAAAAACTCTCTTGTATTAATATCATTTAAGTTACTAACATCTGAATTCACTATAGGCCCCCAGAAAACTCTCTTCACCATCCACAATGTGTACGCTGCGCCGACTATTAAAGTCATTGCCGCAAAGAAGGCGTACCAGAAATTTGCTTGAAGCGAACTTAGAATTACCATGAACTCACCTACAAAGCCTGAGGTACCTGGAAGACCTGCATTTGCAAGGGCAAACAAGACTGCAAAGCCAGTAAATTTTGGCATTGAATTAATCACACCACCGTAGCTAGAAATTTCTCTTGAATGTAGTCTTTCGTAAAGAACACCGACAACCAAAAACAGTGCCGCTGAAATAAATCCGTGAGATATCATTTGAATCATTGCGCCTTCAAGGCCAAGGTAAACACTTTCAAGGCTACCACCAGCTATCGAGTGAATTTGACCATCTGTACCCATCTTAACAACTGAGAATAGTGCGAAAACACCTAATGTCACAAAACCCATATGAGAAATAGAGGAATAGGCAATAAGCTTCTTCATGTCTTTCTGCACAAGTGCAACAAAACCAATATAGACAATTGCAATCAATGAAAGAACAATCACTATCATTGCAAACTCTGATGAAGCGTCAGGTGTTATGGGTAATGAGAAACGGAAGAAACCGTAACCACCCATCTTTAACATAATTGCAGCTAATATGACCGATCCACCGGTTGGTGCTTGCACATGTGCATCAGGCAGCCAAGTGTGCACCGGAAACATTGGCACTTTGACTGCAAATGCTAAGAAAAATGCCCAAAAAATCCAACTTTGCTCAGTGAGTGTCAACGGCAACTCATTAAGCGCATCCAAAGAGAACGAACCACCTTGGATGTACATGTATATTAGTGACACCAGCATGAATACCGAACCTAGAAATGTATAAAGGAAAAACTTAATTGCAGCATAAACGCGATTCTGACCACCCCAAATACCAACAATGAGCAGCATTGGTATGAGTGATGCTTCCCAAAAAACATAGAACAGTATTGCGTCCAGCGAAGAGAATACGCCAATAATAACACCCTCCATTATCAAAAATGCTGCCATATAGTCAGCCGCTCTATTTTGAATAACTTGCCAACCAGCGATGATGACCAAGAAGGTTGATAAAGTCGTTAATAAGATAAGGAGCATTGAAATACCGTCAATACCAATATGGTAGTTGATATCAAACTGAGATATCCAGACAGTGTTTTCAACAAACTGCATTCCTTGGGTTGAGGTGTCAAAGCCAGTCCAAAGATTCAATGACAACGCAAATACAATAATTGAAACTGCGACACTGGCCCAGCGGGCTAAATTACTTCGACTGTTTCCAATAACTAGGACCGAGACGCCTCCCACTATTGGCAACCAAATTAACAAACTAAGTATCGACTCCATACTATGAACCTAATTGAATGAGCGGGTTTTCGTTAACAACAAGAACCCAAGTTAAAACAAGCATTAGACCGATAATCATAAAAAAGGCGTAATGATAAACGTAGCCAGTTTGAACGGGCCGAATAACCGAACCCATAAAACGCATTAATCTTGCACTGCCATTAACCACAATTTGGTCAATGATTGTCATATCCGAAACCCGCCACAAAAATTCGCCAAGCTTTCTGGAACCCTTGACGAAGACAATATCATTCAAACGGTCAAAGCCGTAAAGCGATTCCAGCACGTAGTTTGTGCGATGGAAACGTTCTTGAATTTTCTTCGCCCAATCTGTTCGATAAAGCGAAAATATCCAAGCAGCCAAACTACCACCAATCATCATCCAGAAAGGAACAGTGACAATTGCATGAAGCATCAAGTTAAAAGCTGAATGGAAATGCTCCTTCAGAGCTGCTACAGAGCCATGCACGCTAGCGTCAATATAAATAGAGTTTTCTAACCAGCCCGTGAACAACATCGGTTCAATTGTTAAATACCCAATAATTACAGAAGGTACAGCCAAAACAATTAGTGGCACGGTAATCGATAACGCAGTTTCGTGTACATGCTCTTCTGCATGTTGGTCAAGACGAGATTCACCATGGAACACAACAAAAAACATACGTAACGAGTAGAAAGCTGTAATAAACACACCGAAAACAACCGCACAATAAACCCAATCAGCAAACGGTAAATTGGAGAAATGAACCGCTTCAATAATCATATCTTTTGAATAAAAACCTGCAAAACCTGGGAAGCCAATCAACGCAAGCGTTCCTATCAAAGCCGTGAAATAAGTAATTGGCATTTTCTTTCTGAGTGCACCCATTTTTCGGATATCTTGTTCATGGTGCAATGCAACAATCACTGAACCCGCAGCCAAGAACAATAAAGCTTTGAAGAAAGCATGTGTCATCAGGTGAAAAATAGCGACAGAGTATGCACTAACACCTAAGGCTACCGTCATGTATCCTAACTGAGAAAGTGTTGAGTATGCAACAACACGCTTGATATCATTCTGAACGATACCCAGCAATCCCATGAATATTGCCGTAATCGCTCCAACCACCATCACAACAGTTAATGCCACATCACTGAGTTCGAAAATAGGCGACATACGTGAGACCATAAAAATACCAGCCGTAACCATAGTTGCCGCATGGATCAAAGCTGAAATAGGTGTCGGACCTTCCATTGAGCCTGGCAGCCAGACATGCAATGGCACTTGTGCTGATTTACCCATAGCGCCTACAAATAACAGCAGACAAATAACTGTAATTACTGACATATCTCCAAAGATTGTTTGCCCATTTACTTGATTAGCCAGAGTAAATGTTTCTAAGTAATCCAAGGTGCCGAAAAACATTAGCAAAACCGCTATCCCCAAAAGAAAACCGAAATCTCCTACTCTGTTAACTAGGAAAGCTTTTAGGCTTGCTTCAACTGCTGATTCTTTATGGTGCCAAAAACCAATCAAAAGATAAGAAACTAGACCCACAGCCTCCCAGCCAAAAAATAGTTGCATAAAGTTGTTCGAGATCACCAGCATAAACATTGCAAAAGTGAATAGAGAGATATAGCTGAAAAACTTTGTGTAGCCTTCGTCTTCTTGCATATAGCCAATCGTATAAATATGCACCATTAAAGATACAAATGAAACTACAAGCAACATCACCGATGTTAAATTGTCTACAAGAAAGCCAACACTCATATTCAGTCCACCAACCTGCATCCAGGTATAGATATTTTCATTAAATACTTCAGCCCCCTTAAGCACATGATGATTGAAGACATAAAGCGCCAAAACCGTTGAAACTGTAACACCAAAAATGGCAATAGAATGGGACAAGGTTCGACCCAATCGGTGACCAGCAAGACCAACTATGATTGCACCAATTAGTGGTGCTAGAACAATTGTTAAATAGATATTTTCCATAACTAGCCTTTCAAACTATTGGTCACATCAACGTCGATCGAACCACGATTTCTGTACATCAAAGTTAGAATAGCCAGACCAATAGCAACTTCCGCCGCTGCAACCGTCAAAATAAAGAAGACAAATATCTGACCCGCCACATCTGAGGAGTAATAAGAAAATGCAATAAAGTTTGTGTTGACTGCTGCAAGGATTAATTCAACACACATCAATAACATAATGATATTAGTCCTGTTGATAAAAATACCCGCCAAGCCAATACAAAAAACAATGGCACTCAAAATCAGATAATCAGAAAGTGCTATCATTTCGACTCCTTGGACTTGGATAACGAAATGGAAGCCAAACGCACTCTGTCTGATGCCTGGACACTAACCTGCTCAGAAATATTTTGCCTCTTACTTCTGCTCTCTTTGCGGTGTACAAGGGTAATGGCGGCAATGATCGCAATTAATAATAAGACAGCTGCAAGCTCAAATGGGTAGACATAGGTGGTATATAAATCACTTGCCAACTCAGTGATATTGCTATAGCCAGCAACATGCCTAGCAGGCTCCTCAACAGCTTCAAGATCAAACTGTCCAGCACTTAAAACAAGTGCTATTTGGGCAATAACAACCATCGAAACAAAGATTCCAAGTGGTAGATATGTAGTAAATTTTGCTCGAATCGTTGACTGATCAATATTAAGCATTTTTATTACAAACAAGAAAAGCACCATGACAGCACCTACGTAGACTAGAATCAATGTGATTGCCAAAAACTCAGCTTCTAACAATAGCCATAAACTTGCCACACTGAAGAAAGACAAAATTAAAAGCATTGCCGCCTTCAGTGTATTCCTTGCAATTACCAACATCGCAGAACTTGCAACGAAGCAGAAACCAAATACATAAAACAAAATTGATGAAAATTCCATAATCAGCCTTTATCTGAACTTCGAGTCCTCTTGTCTTGCTTTACTGATAGCCTTTTCGTGCTTATCACCTACCTCCAGCAAACCTTCTTTGTCAATGATACTGCCCTCTCTAGACTCAAATGCATAGTCGAAGATATGGGTCCCAACGATGGCGTCTACTGGACAAGCCTCTTCACAAAAGCCACAGAAAATGCACTTAAATAAATCAATGTCGTATTGCGTTGTTCTGCGTGTTCCATCGTCCCTCATCTCGGACTCAATGGTAATTGCATTTGCAGGACACACCGCCTCGCACAATTTACAAGCGATACAACGCTCTTCACCATTAGGATATCGGCGCAACGCAAGCAGTCCTCTAAACCTAGGCGAAATCGGTGTCCGCTCTTCAGGAAACTGAACGGTAATTTTGTCATTGGTTAACTGTTTTCCAGTAATCTTCATACCGGCACGAATCTCACTTAACCCGAAATCTTTAATAATTTTTTTAATTTTATTAATCATTACTTATCTACTCCTTAGAACCAAGGTCCTAAATGAAGTTGGGTCATCAAAGCCACAACCATAATCCAAACAATAGTGAGCGGTAAAAACACTTTCCAACATAGACGCATAATTTGGTCATAACGATATCTTGGGAAGGTTGCCCTAATCCATAAATAAAGGAATAGGAAGAAGCTCATCTTCCCAAGCAACCATACTATGTCTGGCACAAATGCAAAGAATTCTTGTAAATATGGCACACCTTCAAATGGAGAATGCCAACCTCCAAAAAACATCAATACTGCGAGCGCTGCCATCATAATCATGTTGATATATTCGGCCATAAAGAATAATGCAAAACACATCCCTGAATACTCAACATGAGTACCACCTGCAATTTCTGATTCACCTTCGACGACATCAAATGGAGCTCGGTTTGTTTCTGTTAATGCAGAAATCCAGAAAACAATCATCATTGGAAATAATGGGATCCAGTACCAATTCCAAATACCGCCAGACTGGCTTGAAACGATTTCGTTTAAATTTACAGAGCTTGCTACCATTACCACTGTAACAACTACAAATCCAATCACAATTTCATATGAGACTAATAAAGAGGCACTTCTTAATGCCCCCAATAATGGGTATTTTGAGTTGGAAGCCCATCCCGCTAAGATGATGCCATAAACACCAACAGAGCCAATCGCTAGAACATAAAGCAGGCTGATGTCCAAGTTGGTGATGTAGAAGTTTTGCCCCAGAGGTATGACTGCCCAGATTGCAATTGCTGGTACAAAAGCTAATATCGGTGCCAATACAAATAAATAAATATTGGCCTTGCTTGGAAAAATGATTTCTTTAAACATCATTTTGAATACATCAGCAAATGGCTGCAATAGCCCAATTGGGCCGACTCGGTTTGGACCGATTCTTAGCTGCATATAGCCAATCACTTTGCGCTCAGCATAAGTCATGTAGGCCATCATAATAATCAGTGGCAATATTAGTGCGACGCCTTTGACGAGGAGGAGAAGTACAACTGCCAGACCACCATCAAGCCATGGTACCCATTGATGTACAAAATCTACAAATCCTTGCCACATAATCTATGCCACTCCTAACTGTCTTGGAAGATGAGTGTGAACAAACACACAACCTTCCGCTACTGATTCGTTAATATTGACTGGGACACCCTTATACAGGTCACCTTCTGAGAGTTTTAATAATTTTGCAGTCGCCTTGCAAACCGAAGCTTCACTCATCTGGCCAATCCGTGTTTGTTGTAATGAAGAAGCATGACGAACAACTACATCACTAGCATAGGGTGTGTATTGCCAAACAGTAGTAACATTCGGCATTTCAGAATTGCTAGTAGGGACCTCTATCTCAGAGACACTAGAGGTTGAAGATAGCGCTTCATCAGCTATCTGGGATGAATCCGTAAAGTCAAAGCCTTCTAGATTTAGCAAATCCGCTAAAACTTTAATTACTTTCCAGCCTGGTTTCGATTCTCCAGCACTCTTAATTGATGCACTATAGGACTGAGCAAGATTGTCTACATTGATGTGTGTACCAGAAGTTTCATAGAAACTTGCAATTGGTAAAATTACGTTTGCAAAACTCAAAACCGATTCATCTTCAAAACTATTCATGGCAACAACAAATGCATCATCTCGACTCAAATGTTCGATTGCATTTTCTGGTTCAATACAGTCAAAATTCGGATAAACATCGAACAAAATAAACGCAGTCAAATCAGATGCAAGAATTTGTAGCGCATTTTTACCGTTGTCAGGCTTAAAATTCACCCTTTCTGCAGAATGTGCATTGCCCGTTAAACTTGCATTTAGCGTTTTTGCATCCGCTGCTTTAGCGATTTCAAAAACCAGTTTAGCTACTTGATCCGAGCATCTATTGCCATTCACATGCTCTCCAAGCACAACCACTGGATGATCGGCATTCAAAAGCTCATGAGCAATATCAATATGGGCTTGATGAACAGTTACAGAATTTAGGTAGTCAGGCAAGGCTTGTGAACTTTTATCGAGCAACACTTTTAAGACAGATGAAAGAGTAGCTACAGTATTTTGTGGGGATGTCAATAGAGAATGACTGACGCGATAATTGAAATCAAACGCCTTCGCATTTATTGTCGAAACGCTCGCACCATTTAAAGTCGCCTTTCTAATACGATGATTGATCATTGGCTGCTCTAAGCGTAAATATGAATTTACAATAAGCGCATAATCGATTGCCTCTAATTCAGTTAAAGAAATATTTGATTCTAATACTTTCGCGTTATTCGGATTGGAAGCATCTAGACGATAATCAAGGTTATCTGATTCTAGGCTTCTTGTAAATTTTTGTAGCAAATATAACTCTTCAAGAGTTGCGTTTTTGGATGCAAGAGTACCAAATTGTGGTCCCTCTTTGGCGTACTTTTTTATGCCGTTTGTTGCAAAATCTAGTGCATCTTCCCATGAAGCATCTTGCCATTCACCTTTGATTTTAATCTTAGGAATCAAGATACGATTTTCACTATTAAGCCCTTGGTATGAAAAACGATCTCTATCTGAAATCCAAGTCTCATTGATGCTTTCATTGTCTCTGGCAACTACACGCTTGACTTTGCTTTTATGCGTTTGAGCAAAGATATTTGAACCCACTAGATCATGACGCGCAATGGTCTGAATCGAGTTCATTTGCCAAGACCTAACCTCATAACGGAAAGGTTTAGAGGTTAATGCTCCGACCGGACATACATCAATCATATTACCCGAAAGTTCTGACTGAATCCCTTCTGATAAAAACGGTTCAATCTTCAAATCTTCGCCTCGACCTGTAGCACCCATTTCAACTATGCCTGCAACTTCTGCACCAAATCGAACACAACGTGTACAGTGGATACATCGTGTCATATCTGTTTGAATAAGGGCACCTATCCCCTTATCATCAACAATACGCTTACCTTCGGTAAACCTTGATATATCAGAACCATATTCCATAGCAACATCTTGTAATTCACATTCACCACCTTGGTCACAAATTGGACAATCCAGTGGGTGGTTGATTAACAAAAACTCCATAACAGCCTTTTGTGCAGTTTTAGCCTTTTCATTCTTGGTATGAACTTTCATCCCAGCAGAGCTTGGTGTTGAACATGCAGGTTGTGGTTTTGGATTACCCTCTATATCGACTAAACACATTCTGCAGTTTGCTGCTACAGATAGTTTTTTGTGGTAACAGAATCGAGGAATATCGATACCCTCTCTATCCGCAATTGAAATGAGATTCTCACCTGAATATCCATGTACAACTTTACCGTCGATTTCGATTTCAATATCAACCATCGTTTTCAACCATACTTTTTCCGTGTTTGATGTAGTATTCAAACTCTTCTCTAAAATGTCTAATAAAACTCTCAATGGGCATCGCAGCGCCATCAGCCAATGCACAAATGGTATTGCCTAACATCTTATCCTGCACTGAAAGTAGCAGCTTCAAGTCTTCTCTCTTGCCCTTGCCATCCATAATGCGTTTTAGGACTCGATACATCCAGCCTGTACCTTCTCTGCATGGAGTGCACTGACCACAAGATTCATCGTAATAAAAGTGCGCCAAGCGCGTCAAAGTCTTCACCATGCAGGTTGTATCATCCATCACAATAACTGAACCGGCTCCTAGCATCGACCCTGCCTTTTCAATGGAATCATAATCCATTGTCATTTTCATCGCCTCTTCTGCAGGAATTAATGGTGTTGATGAACCTCCAGGAATTACTCCTTTAAGAGTTCTTCCTTTCTTTAATCCACCAGCCAATTCCAATAATTCACTAAAAGGTGTCCCCATTGGAACTTCAAAATTAGCAGGATTCTTGACATTACCAGTTACAGAAAAACACTTGGTACCACCTGAATTTGCCACACCTAGATCAGCAAACCATTGGCCACCTTGAGAAAGAATTTCAGGTACTGATGCAAAACTCTCAGTATTATTGATGGTTGTTGGTTTGCCATAAAGGCCTACATTTGCTGGGAACGGTGGCTTAAATCTTGGTTGTCCTTTTTTACCCTCAAGTGACTCCAGTAGTGCTGTTTCCTCACCACAAATATAGGCGCCTGCTCCTAGGTGTGAATAAAGATCAAAACACACCTTACTGCCTTTAATGTTAGTGCCCAATAAGCCAGCTTCATAAACCTCATTCAAGGCCTCTTCAAAACGGTAATAAGGCTCCATGAACTCACCACGAATATAGTTATAACCCACTGTTGCATTCATCACATAGCCTGCTATAGCCATCCCTTCAATGACTGAGTGAGGATTAAATCTTAAAATGTCACGATCATGACAAGTGCCCGGCTCGCCTTCGTCAGAATTACAAACCACGTACTTCTGTCCCTCTTGGTTGCGCGGCATAAAACTCCACTTTAGTCCTGTTGGAAAACCAGCACCACCTCGCCCCCTTAGACCTGAAGTCTTTAACTCTTCAAGAATCTTCTCGGGTGATAGCTCGCCATGAAGAATTTTGTACCAAACCTTATAGCCACCCATGGTTTCATAAGTCGCTAGACTTGAAGGGTTATCTTTATCTATGGTTTTCAAACAAATGTTATTCACTTTAGATCATCCAAAATCTCATCAACGCGTTTTTCTGTTAGATTTTCGTAATATTGGTCACCAATTTGACACATTGGCCCTCCCACACAGGCACCCAAACATTCAACCTTTTTGACACTCACCAGACCATCCTTACTTATCTCTCCTGTCTTGACATCCAATTTTTCTTCTAAATAAGAGATTAACTCGTCCGAGCCGTTTAGCATGCAAGATATATTGTGACAAAAGCGAATCACATGCTTCCCTACCGGCTTGTTGTTGTAGTTCTCATAAAAAGTGGCTACCTCTTGAACGCTAATCGCGGGCATTTCAAGGTAATCAGCAACAACTTGTATTAGATCATTTGTTAAACTCCCGCCATTTTCATTTTGAACAATCGTCAGCGCCTGCATCACAGCAGAGCTTTGCTTCCCTTGTGGGTATTTTGCTACCCAAATATCAATTTCTTTTTTCGCTTGGTCCGAAATCATCTATCAATTTCTCCAAAAACAATGTCCTGTGTGCCAATAATCGTTACCACATCTGAGAGCATGTGTCCTTTGGCCATCTCGTCTATGGACGCTAAATGAGGAAAGCCAGGAGCCCTCATTTTGACACGGTAGGGTTTGTTGGCACCATCAGATACTAAATAGACGCCAAACTCACCTTTAGGGGCTTCAACAGCTGAATACACTTCACCTTCAGGCAGGCAGTAACCTTCGGTGAACAATTTAAAGTGATGGATCAATGACTCCATGTCATCTTTCATATCGCCCCGACTAGGTGGAGATACTTTATGGTCATCAGACATAACGGGGCCGGAGTTAGATTTTAACCATTTAACACATTGTTTAATAAGGTGGCATGACTGGCGCATTTCTTCCATGCGCACCAAATAACGGTCGTAGCAGTCACCCGTGACACCAACAGGAATGTCAAACTCCAATTGATCATAAACTGAATAAGGTTGGTTTTTGCGTAGATCCCACTCAACACCTGAGCCACGCAGCATAGGTCCGGTAAAACCTAACTGCTTTGCACGATCTTCAGTAACAACGCCAATATTGACTAGGCGCTGTTTCCAAATCCTATTGTCTGTCAAAAGACCAGAATACTGGTCGATGCTATCTGGAAAATTTTCAGCAAAATCTGAGATAAATTCAAGCAACGATCCTTGACGATTTTTATTCATCTCCTTGAGTTCCTCTTTTTTGCGTAATTTTGACTCAAGATATTGAGGCATCTTATCAGGCAAGTCACGATAAACGCCGCCTGGACGATAATAAGTCGCATGCATCCTTGAACCACTGACTGCTTCATAACAATCAATTAACTTCTCACGTTCTCTGAAAGCATAAAGGAAGACACTCATTGCACCAACATCAAGTGCATGTGTACCTAACCACATTAAGTGATTAAGGATACGAGTGATTTCATCAAACATCACGCGAATGTATTTTGCACGCTCAGGTACCTCTAATCCAAGCATCTTTTCAATCGCCATCACATAGGCATGTTCATTACACATCATGGAAACATAGTCGAGCCTGTCCATGTAGCCAATTGACTGGTTGTAGGGTTTTGATTCTGCTAATTTCTCAGTACCTCTATGCAAAAGCCCGATATGAGGGTCAGCACGCTCTATCACTTCCCCATCCATCTCAAGAATAAGCCTCAACACGCCATGTGCCGCAGGGTGTTGTGGCCCAAAGTTAAGGGTGTAATTTCGCATCTCTGACATAGTTATTTCCTTATAACCCTAGGAACGTTGACATTCGGCTCTATACTTACTGGCTCATAAACTACTCTGCCTAATTCCTCGTCGTAGCGCATTTCGACTTCACCAATCATTGGAAAGTCTTTTCTAAGTGGGTGGCCAACAAAGCCGTAATCCGTCAAAATTCTGCGCAAATCGGTATGGTTCTCAAACAAGATGCCAAATAAATCAAAGGCCTCTCTTTCATACCAATCAGCAGAATTCCAAATATCTGTAACAGACTTAATCATCAGCGAATCATCTGGAAGAAGTGCTTTTACTCGTAGACGATTATTGTTTGAAATCGACAATAAGTGGTAAACAACGCCAAATCGATTGCTTTGTTTTTTTTCAGAAAGTTGTGCCTCACGGGCGCGACCATAACCAGAAGAGCTAGAGTTACCATCCCAATCTGATTCTCCATAAGATAGGTAATCGATACCACACAAGTCAACCAAAATATCAAAATTAAATTCATCTCTTAGTTGAGTGCAGATCTCTGTAACACTGTTGCTATCGATTGTCAAAGTCAACTCATCAAAGGAGTCTTTAACGTTTTTTCTGCCGAATGCTTTTATTAATTGTTGTTTTAATTTCTTCATAAACTAGCTTCGAGCAATGGTATTGGTGCGACGTATCTTATCTTGCAGTTGAAGTATTCCATACAGCAGCGCTTCTGCAGTAGGTGGACAGCCAGGCACATAAACATCAACCGGCACAATTCTGTCGCAACCCCTGACAACCGCGTAAGAGTAGTGATAATAACCACCACCATTAGCGCAGGAGCCCATAGATATTACATATCTTGGCTCTGGCATCTGATCATAAACTTTGCGCAAAGCAGGCGCCATCTTGTTTGTTAAGGTTCCAGCGACAATCATCAAGTCAGATTGTCGAGGTGTTGGCCGGAAAACGATACCAAAGCGGTCGAGATCGTATCGTGACGAACCAGCTTCCATCATTTCAACGGCGCAACAAGCCAAACCAAAGCTCATTGGCCAAAGAGATCCAGTGCGCGCCCAGTTGATTATCTTATCCAGCGAAGTGGTCACAAAGCCCTCTTTCATTAAACCTTCAATAGCCATAATAAATTCTCATTACTCCCACTCTAGAGCACCTTTCTTCCACTCGAAAATAAAACCAACTACAAGCAACAACAAGAAAACGGACATTCCTATAAAGCCAAACCAGCCAAGTTTCGATTGAACGACTGCCCAGGGGATAAAAAAGGCAACCTCTAGATCAAAAAGAATGAATAGAATAGCTACAAGATAATAGCGCACATTAAAATGCATTCTTGAATCTTCAAATGCAGGGAAACCACACTCAAACTGGGAATTTTTCTCTTCATTAGGTTTGCTAGGTCCAAGAAGATAACCAACAAGTGTCAGCCCTACACCGAAGGCAATTCCTAAGAAAATAAAAACGAGAATAGGTAAATAATTTTCTAGCACTTTTTTTGTTAGTTTGAACCACAAGAGATTATAACAACTTAAACAAAAAAATCCAGAAAAAAGTGCTAAAAACCAGCAAAAGAACAGGTGTTAACCTACATATTTAACTGCGTACCTCCAACAGTCAGCATATCTACCTTCAAACTAGGCTGACCAACCCCAACTGGAACGGTTTGACCCTCTTTACCACAAACGCCAACACCTGAATCTAATTTGAGGTCGTCCCCGACCATAGAAATCTGATGTAGTACCTCATCACCTGACCCAATCAATGTAGCCCCCTTAATGGGTTTAGTTATCTTGCCAGCTTTTATCAGATAAGCTTCATTGGCTGAAAAAACAAATTTTCCAGACGTAATATCAACCTGTCCACCATCAAAATTTTTCGCATAAATGCCATCCTCTACTGAAGACACCATATCCTCAAAATGATCCTCACCATTTAGCATGTAAGTGTTGGTCATTCTTGGCATGGGGATGTGGGCATAGGACTCACGTCTTGCATTACCGGTACTGGGTTGACCCATGAGGCGACCGTTTAGTTTATCCAGCATGTAACTTTTTAATATTCCATTCTCTATTAATACTGTCTCCTGAGTTGGAGTACCCTCATCATCAACTGTCAAACTTCCACGACGATTTTCTATTGTTCCATTGTCAACAATCGTGCACTTTTCACTAGAAATCTGTTCGCCAATTCTGTTACTAAAAACGGAACTACCCTTGCGGTTAAAGTCACCCTCGAGTCCATGCCCGATTGCTTCGTGAAGCAACACACCTGGCCAACCAGAGCCAAGGATGACAGGCATTTTACCTGCAGGTGCTTCTATTGATTCCAGCGCTACTAGAGCTAATCGAAGAGCCTCTTTGGTGTAAGTTTCAGCTAAAGAGTTGTTGACAAAGTATCCATAATCATAGCGACCGCCGCCGCCACTTGAGCCTTGCTCAATTCTGCCATTGTGCTCAACAATGACAGTTACATTGACTCTTACCATTGGACGGCAATCCATTTGATAAACACCATCCGTAGAAGCAATTAAAACCTCGGTGTAAGCACCGGAAAGTGAAGCACTGACTTGAACCACTTTGGGTTCTTTTCGAGCAATCGAGTTAATCTGCCTCAGTAATTCAACCTTTTCTTTTGAGGTTAAGCTCTCAAGTGGGCTTAAAGCTGGATACTTAGAAGGATAATCTCTACTCTTAAGAGGGTTTGAGTTTTGACCTTGAGTGCTATCAGATATTCCTTTTGCAAAATCAATAGCGCCCTGGATTGCCTTAAGATTCAGGTCATCTGAATAAGAAAAACCTGTTTTATCTCCTTTAACACAACGGACACCAGTACCGTGACTGATACTATATGATCCATCCTTGACGATACCCTCATCCAATAGCCATGATTCTGCTATTGAGTGTTGAAAATATAAATCAGAATAGTCAGCGCCAGTTTCAAATAGGGAATTTAGTAACCCATAAATCCTATCTTTAGTAATACTATGATCATTAAGTAATTGATTTATCATAAAACTTTAACTCCATCTAGTTTTTCGATTACGGGATCAGACCAAGGCCCTGTAATGACAAAGGTAATCTCAACAACATTATCAAATAAGGAACTAATAATTTCACCACCAAAAAGCATCTTATCGGCAGCCCATACACCAAAACCAGCCAAACCGCCGCCAGCTAAATAAGTCGCCAAGGGTATGGTATCAGCAATTGAAGGTTGGACATTTGCTGCCAAATTATAATCGCGCTCAATTAAATCCACATAACCTGTCAACTCGATGTCGCTTTCCTCACTCTCGACTTGAAAATATTCAATCTTGGCCTTACCATTGTTTACTAACAATTTAACATTAATTCGGTCATACACAAAACCCTGCTCCCTAAGTTCACTTCTTGACATTCTCATCCTATTCGCGATTGACTCTAAATTAATGAATGAGAGCAACTTAAAGAAGTTTGGATCCTGATTAGTAAAGACTCCCTCCTCAATATCAGTTGTCATAAAACCGCTAATTTTTGGTACTGTTGCTTCCCAGGGATTGCAGTCGCAAAATAGACGAACATCCGCTGCAAATGCGCCACCGCTGACCGGTTCATCTACGCCAAATTTGACCAAGAAGTCAGATAGGTTTCGATGTGAAGCATTTGCTCTTAGTGCCGTCCGACCATCCAACCAGGTGCCATTAAATATCAAGTCCTCTTCGCTTAGCCCAACATTTTCAAATATCAAGTTACTGATTTCCATGACTGAACCATGACTGATCAAATCAGCTTCAAGGTTTGGCACATGTTTCCCATTTACAACAGCATCCTTTGATATTAAGTGAAAGCTTGGAAAATTTTCTGGAGAAATTTTCCAAGGACTATTGATTTCCTCGACAGATGTTATATTGAGACCACTCAATTTAACAATGCTTGGATTATTATCACGTAGTGAAAAGTCGACACTCACTTGTAGGTCTTTTGACTCAATTTGAGTATGCCATTCATTACGCGTTTTCTTACTAACATAAGCATCGATGTTATGACCTGAATGACTCATTTTTACCCTCAGTGTTGAAGATTTGTTATCAATCCAGTCATTAGGGTTTAAGGCTAATTCAAATAACTCACCACCTATTTCACCCTTGCCTTTAGTTTGTATTAAGCCATCATGGTATGAAATCTGTGAGTTGTATTGATGAACGGAAAACTTTTCATCAAATAGACTTAAAGTATTGTCGGTTACATACATGTCAAAATCAATCCCAAATGTTTTCTTATTATCCTGTTGAAATGGTACGACAATAGTGACATTACCCCAAATATCACCACTCAATTCAAATTCATTTAGATAGTCTTTAACTCGAACTGGGACCGGTGACTTCTCTATAAATTGAGAAATTGTCTCACTGTCTGAATTAAATCTACCGTTTAATACTAATTTAGCTTCAGGCTTATTAAAATTGCGAGTAGAAATATTTAAGTAGTTTAAATCAATGTCTTCAAGTTTTGCATTTCTTCCGGTTATATTGACATAATCATTGGAAAATGTTACTTTTGCATTTAGACCTGTTATCGGCATCCAATCAGGATTCACACTTAACTTGGCATCTTTAAGGTTAGCTGAAAACTTTGTATTTGGAGTTTCAAGTTCACCAGATATATTAAACCGTGTCGTCAGCATGATGTCTGTCAACATACCCTCTGTGATAACTTCATCGAGCCATTTGGTACTGTGTGTGTTCGCAAGTGCTTCCGGAATATTTTGATTGATTTTAGTGATATCAATCTGATCAATATAGCTTTGAAACTCTAGATAAACTTTATCTTTTTCTGAAAAAATTTTAAGTTGAGCTGAAAGATTAAAATCTTCATTCTTTATCGTAAATGGAATAACGGCAACCCTATCAGCTCTTGCCTTTTTAACATCAATACTGGTTTTGATGTTTACTGTGTTGCCAAGTTTTGGTATCTCAGAATCAATAATAAGTGGCTGGTTCACCATTGACAAAACAATCTTCTCTTTGTTCCTTTTTAATTCTATAGGTGCAAGTTGGACTGATTCATCACCAATAAGTACTGTACTATTCACTGATAGGGTTTGAAGAGCTAGTATGCCTGACAAACCCAAATTAGAAAATACTGAATCCGTATTGATAATAGATATATATTCGTCAATAGAAGAGGTATCAATGACCAATTCATTGATATCGATGTGACCAGGTATTTCAATTCCTCTATAAAGAGCCAATAAATTAGCATCCCATCGCAACACATCAATTGACGCTATCGGATTTAAGCCTGCAGCACTAATATCGAGCCCTCTAACCGCCAACAAGAGTTCGTTGTCTTGGAATTCGAGTGACAATTTATCAACTCTAACCTCTAAGCCACTAATTTCGGAAAGTCTGTCCTCTAGGGAGTTTTTAATTGTTTGTGGGAATGTGACAAAAAATGCAATAATCAACAACAAAAGTACTGAAACTATGGCAGTTATCCAGGTACTTATTTTTAGTAAATTAAGACCTCTGAGGAGAGTTTTTTTAAGCATATTTCTATTGCATTCAACTGTAGGCAATTATAACCAAATGTATAATATGCCGGAATTTAATCGAATTAACAAGGAAGATACAATGAGTCAAGGTAGTAAAGGTTCTACAAAATTAATGATTGCCGTCTGGGCTATTGTTATGCTTTTTATTGGTTTTAAGTCCTTTAACGCTTCTAGCGATCATTCAGCTAGCAAAGATTTTCAGGTCGATAATGCAACAATAGAACGTATAAAGCCCATTGGAGAAGTTAGTATTGATAGCTCTAGCACTGTGGCATCAACTGACACCTCAAATCAAACTGAACGTTCAGGTGAGCAAGTTTACAGTAAGTGCCAGAGTTGTCATGATTCGGGCATCATGGATGCACCAAAGTTTGGCTCTCTTGAGGATTGGGCACCAAGAATCGAACGTGGAATTGATAATCTTCTTACGGTAGCCATTGCCGGTAAGGGTGGCATGCCGCCAAAAGGGACTTGTATGGATTGTTCAGACAACGAGCTTAAGTCCGCCATTCAATACATCATTGATAACGCCAAATAAACTTTGATCAATAATTAGGAGCTTCGTGTCTGAAAGATGCCCAAGCTCCTATTTTTTTCTACATCTTGCCATGGCAGTATTCGCCCATTCATGGCTATATAAACGCCCGCTTTTAGCAACTGCAGTGAGCCTAAAGCACAACCAAAATTAAAAAATGCATCAGAATCATTGACTGTATAAGGCACCATCGATCCAAATAAAACGATTGTCTTGTCAATAGAGTTCTCTCCCAATAGTCTAGCAGTTTCACACATCGTGTCAGTCCCATGAGTAATAAGAATGAATCTTTCATCACACTTAACACACTTCTCTAAGATTAACTCGCGGTCAGCATCAACTATGTCCAGGCTATCTATTAATAGCAGCTCTTCTATCAACACATCTATTTCTAGTCTTGCCCTTGAGAGTATTTCCGGAAAATGAGTTTGATCAAATTCAAGTTCACCGTTTGATTGATTGTAAACCTTGTCAATAGTTCCACCGGTAATAAATAATCTAATTTTCATATTGTCATATCTCATTAAAAGTATTTATCTCGTAATATGATGTCAATCAATTATATTCTCTCTCACCAAAAATATCGGTACCAACTCTTACGAAAGTGGCTCCTTTCTCTATCGCCAACTCCAAATCAGCGGACATTCCCATAGAAAGAGCATCTAAATCAGGATATTTTGAGATTAATTCGTCCATTTTAGTAAAACTGTCAGCAGAATTATCTGGATTTGGAATGCACATAAAACCTCTTAAGGAAAGATTTGGCAACTTATTTATTTCTGGAACAATTTCTTCAATATCCTCTAGAAAAAAACCAGACTTGGTCTTTTCTCGGTCGATGTTGAGCTGAAGTAGGACATTCAATTGGTCCAACTGGGAAGGTCTTTGGTCACTCAATCTCTTTGCAATCTTATATCTTTCAACACTGTGAACCCAATCAAATTTTTCAGCAATGCTTGCAGTTTTGTTGGACTGTATTGGACCAATAAAATGCCAAACCAGATTCTTTTCCTCAAATGCTTCAATCTTATCTAGAGACTCTTGAAGATAATTTTCTCCGAAATGCATTTGTCCTGCATCTACAGCCTCTTGAATTTCAGTGACTGAGCGAGCTTTACTAACGGCAATTAACTGAACTTTTTGTTCGTGCTTAACCGAATCGATTCGTGACTTTACTTTATTAAGATTCTCAGCAATCATTGAAAAACTGTTTGTGCATCAAACACAGGACCGTCAACACAAACTCTCCTCATGGCCGGACCGTCATCAGTTTGCACTTCAACTACACAACCAGCGCAACCACCCACTGCGCAAGCCATATATTCTTCTAATGAAACCTGACAGGGCAAATTATAATCTCTAGCCAATTTAGCTACCGCCTCTAGCATCGGGTGTGGTCCGCAAGAATAAACCTCAACTTGCGACAAATCCTCTTTCGACAGAGTGTCTAAATATTTTTTTGCTAAATCAGTTACATAGCCCTTGTAGACTCCTTCAAAGTCCTGCAAACTGGCTAATCCGCAAGCCACATTCCATTCCTCCAAAATTGGCATAGTGAGCGTTTTTGAAGGGCAAGTATTGCTTATTTCACTAGCTTGTGGTGTGAAAGGAAACGGTACTTCGGAGCCCAAAATGACAAAAGGCTTGTATTTATTGTTGTTTTTAATTTGTTGTGCAATCGCTATTATCGGTGGCATACCAACGCCGCCACCTATTAAAAGTGGATATTTTTTATCAGTTACATGAAAACCATTTCCGATTGGGCCAATGACAGACAATATGTCACCTATTTTGCACTCAGCCAACTGCCGAGTTCCTTCACCGACAATCTTGTAGAGTAGATCGAAGCTGTTATTCTCTTTATCGACTGACATAACTGAAATAGGTCTGCGCATAGCGATAACGTCTGATACTGTGATATGCACAAATTGGCCGGGAATAGTTGTTTGAGCAATGTCGGAAGATGATAATGTTAGGATATATTGCTCACCATCGTATTTATCGTGAGTTAAAACCTGGCAATCATTAACACTAATTGTTTCTCGATTACTGTTTGCCATTTCGGGTAATCAATGTTCCAACACCTGAATCAGTGAAAATCTCTAATAGTACTGCATGAGATACTCGGCCATCAATGATGTGACTCCTTTCTACGCCATTCTCAACCGCTGAGAGTGCACAGTTTATCTTCGGCAACATGCCGTTATGAATTGTGCCATCATCTATAAGTTTTGTTACTGTTGTCGAATTCAGTCCAGTCACAAGCTCACCGTTGTTATCTAACAAACCTGCAGTATTGGTAAGTAGAATGAGTTTTTCTGCATTCAGAGCCTCAGCGATTGAACCTGCCACTAGGTCTGCATTAATATTGTATGATAAGCCATCCTTGCCGACTCCGATAGGCGCTATAACGGGAATAAAGTCACGCTGCAATAATAAATCGATAACTGAAACATCTATTTGATCAACTTCTCCAACATGACCTAAGTCAATAATCTCAGAGGTTGGTTCGATTTTGCTTTTTAACTTCTTTGCGGTAATAAGGCGACCATCTTTCCCTGTTAAGCCGATAGAGTTGCCTCCATGTTGTTGTATTAGGTTGACAATCCCTTTGTTGACTAGGCCACCGAGTACCATCTCAACAACATCCATGGTTTCACTATCAGTAACACGCATACCATCAACAAACTTACTATCTTTGCCCAGTTTTTCAAGGGTTTTTCCGATTTGAGGACCACCACCATGAACAACTATCGGGTTCATACCAACAGATTTCATGAGCACAATATCTCGTGCGAAACTAGACTTTAGTTCTTCATCTACCATGGCGTTTCCGCCATATTTAATAACAATTGTTTTGCCTTTAAACTTTTGAATATAAGGCAAAGACTCTGTAAGAACGTCAGCGATTTTATGTGATTTCATAATCTATACATATGTAAAAACTAGCGAGTATTTTAACAGCCAGCCTAACTAATGACAGGCTTTACCTAATTTTTTTAATCTCCAATAATTAAAAGGCCATGGAGTTATAAATCCAAAAAATAAGGCAATCGGTAATACCGACCATTGGAATATGGCTCCGCCCGTGAATAAATAATCGACCAAATTCATTACCAATTCCATCGACAACATAGAAATCAAACTCATCCCTAAAGCAGTTCTAATGGCATTCCCAAATTTAATCGATTGCCTCATCAACATATATGTTTCTAGAAGAATACTGACAATGATGCCATTCAGCATCGCCAAGGCAAAAATTATTAAAACTGACACACCACTATCTTGCATCAGCGCTATAGTTCCAAAATCACCAATAGCACAGCCAATCAAACACCACTTGGTGTTATTAGCGCTAGTCCGCCAAGTATTTTTACAGGACCAAAAATTATCACTCATACTCTAACCCTAAATATCATATTTTTGTATTGCATTAGGCCATAGACTCCAAATATAGTCAATAAAAGACTAATGAAATCTTTCAATAGCTATCACAAAAATATTTCCTGCAATTCATTTAAAAAATTGAAACCCTTTGTGGTCGGTTTGATGCATTTTTTTTGAATTTGGATTAAACCCAAATCAATCGCTATGTCGAGTTTGGAGTTTAACACTTGAAATGGTTGGCCCGTCCTTGTCTCAAATAATTCGACATTAAAGCCATTCTTTAATCTAAGACTATTGAGCATAAACTCAAAGGTTAAATTATCAATAACCTTGGCAGATGATTCAC
>CABXJL010000013.1:0-28816 GCA_902512485.1 uncultured Gammaproteobacteria bacterium | reverse complement strand
CAATGTTCTTCAAATACTCTTTGTTCAGAAAATGGCTCAACTGCTTGTTTTAAAATATCCTCTGAAATTGGATTTTTCAAAGCTTTTTTAATGCTATTCGCCATAGAAGCTATATCACCAACTGGTGTTAAGTAGCCATATGCCCCATCTTTTAATACCTCCCTTGGGCCTGTTGGACAATCTGTAGATACAGGCGTACATCCACACATCATTGCCTCAACTAAGACATTGGGCAACCCCTCAACATGGGAGGATAAGACAAATACATTTGCCCTTTTAAAGTACTTTAACGTATTATCAACATAACCCATAAGTTTTACAATATTTTCTAAATGTAACTCTTTAATCAGCAACTCCAGCTCTTTTTTTAAGGGGCCGCCACCAAGAATGATTAGCCTAGCTTCTGTCGTCTTATTCAGCTCTTTCATGGCATAAATCAAATCTGAAAAACCTTTCCAGGGTGCAAGCCTTCCAGCTGCCACTATCGTAGGAATGTCACTATCAAGCCATGGCTCGCCCAATGATTCTAACATTCTAGAATGCGCTTGTGAGTCTTCGACAATATTATAAATACTAATGTGTGGAGGATTATTAAAGACAGTTCTGTACTGCTTAACCATGTCTTTAGAAACACAAGTCAATACCTTTGCTTTTCGCATAAACAATTTCATCAATTGTTTAAGAAACCAGCGCTTTGAGAGAAAGGTATTTGAATAAGTATCAAATGGTGTTACTCTAGAAGAGCAACTTATTTTGGCTTTACACCTAGCAAAAAAAGCTGCTATAAGCACTACAACATTAAGATGATCTTCTGCAGAGAATACAACGTCTGGCTTAACCATTTTCAGATGATTGGCTATAGAGCTAGTCATAGATATTACTCTTTCCTTTCCTAAAACTTGTACATTAACACCTTTAATAGTGGGCAATTCATAACCTTTATTAACATATCCAATTAATAATACAACATCATGACCTAAAGATGACAAAGCTTTTGCAAATCTAATTTGAGCAAGAGGAACACCAGCAAGTGAGAACCTTGGCGTTATGACGCTAATCTTCATTAAGGAATTATATAGGCAAACTACATTTTTATAATATTTTCTAGTCTACACTTTGCAGCATCATAAGAATAATTAGCTTGATAGACTTCTCTCAATGCACTATCATGATTAGCAATAACTAAGTGCTCGGCATTATCAATAGCACTAATAAATTCTTTCGCATTATTACATACAACCCCTGCGGCACTAACTATACTTTCATAGCCCGCAAACGCTTCGGGGGTTCCGATGATTTTTTTGCCAAACATTAAAGCTTCAGCCACTTTGGTCTTCATGCCAGATCCATCAAAAATAGGCGCTATGACAAGATATGCATCTTGATACCATTTCTCTAAACTGTCCACCTCACCAATAACCCTAACCTTATCATTTATCTCGAGTTTTTCTTTAAATTTTTCCATACCCCTACCAACTATGTAAGTATGCATACCAACGATAGCAGATACATTGTCTACATACCATTGAATACCAGAAATATTAGCATAAAAATCACCGCCTACAAATAGAACAAATCGTTGTGGCTCATTATTTATCGATTTTTCCCCTGTAAATTTGTCCGCAATACTCAATGGAGTAATATGATCGGCCGACCTTCCATGCCATTTGACCAGTAAAGAGCTATCTCTTTCGTTTAAGCAAATAATCTGATCGCTGTGTTTAATAGATTTTCTTTCTGCAAAATAATTAGCTACAAAAACTGAAAACGCATGGATAGACGGCGCACTCCCAAAAGACCTCCAGAAAAATCTTGCCTCTACATTATGAAAAAAAGTATATATTTTGACCTTTGGAGCAAAGCCCTTTAAAGCTCTAGCAAGTTCTCCAAAGTTGGACCCATCTATAAAAACCTGGTTTATATTGTTCGTCCTAATTTCTTCAATAATGCGGCTAACAGTGTCCTTATTTAGGCCGTCAATATAACCTTTAAAAACAGCGACTTTTTCAAAAAAAAATACAGGTGGTGATTTTTCAATTTCAGCTAAATGAAATTGACTCTTGCATATATCTTCTAAGATGTTACGGTTAAGGCTACAAAGTTGCTCTCTACCACCAACATTATGATTTAATTTGTTTGTAATTAATAATAATTTTAGTTTCATGTAATTACATAGACGTTTAACAATTTACAACATACTTCTATTACTTATAAAATAGTTTCGCCAAACTCTCAGTTGCCATTTCATTTCTCAAACACGGTCTTATTTACAACAAATACAATCGAACTATAGATATCACTTAAACAATGACTGATCTAATGCTTCATTTAATGCATCTTCAAAACTCAAAGCGCCAAATGTATTCAAATGATTTGAATCATGATACAGCGATCTTTCATTTATAGTAGTAATGCATTCTTGGTTGCACATCCATCCCAATGGATCAATAAAGTTGAAATTATTTGTAGGTAAAAATGAATCTACTAAATCATAGAACTTACCATTTCTTTTTTTCTGTTCTAACAAATCCGAAGTTGGAAACTTTATATTTTTATCCAGAGCTAGGGCGTGCAGATAGGGTACGCTTTTCTCATATGTAGGCACAGGGCCAATCACTACAATGTTTTTATCGTATTGGTTAATTTTATTTAGAGTGCTTTTAAGACCTTCGTAAGCTGCTAACACACCCTCATACTCCTTCCCATCTTCAACCACCACTAAAGAGGAATCTTTTAAAAAATATGTACGCCAAATAGCTACAATAACAACATTTTCAATACTTCTATTATTTTTAATTAGCCTTTCAACTTCAAAGCTTTTGTCTGAACATTCATTATTGCTTCTATGATTAGAGTCCCAACTTTTAACTCCAAAAACTGGAGGGCAATTTGATAGAACTGCTAGAATTGCACTTTGCCCACGTTTTTTAAAAATTTTATCAAGGGCAGGAGCCCACGATAAAAGATGGCTGTCACCATAAATTATTGTTTGAGATGAGGATTCTTCTTGACCAATAGTGCACCAAGTTTGAGGCTCAGGTCTATTATCACAACTTTTATATGAAAAATCTGGCAACCTTGCTCTGTCGAAATTAATTATTTCATTAGAAAATCTATGTTCGTAACCGTTTGTAATAACTCCAGATAATGAAAAAAGAGATAAGCCAAAAACCATCAGTAAAGATAATTTAAACACTGTAGGCCTACTAAAATTCTCTTGCCCTATTTTGCCTCTAAATGGCTGCTCTATAAAATGATAAGACAGGCTTGCCAAAACAATTGATATAAGCAAAAGGAACGTAACACCAACAACTGTAAAAGAATTTGAAATTAATAATCCACCAATAACAATTACTGGCCAATGCCATAAATAGAGTGAGTACGATATTAAACCAATATACACAAGGGGTTGAAATTCTAAAATCGACCTAGTAAAACTATATCTGTTTTGCCCAGCATAAATAATAGCGACAGACCCTAAAGTTGGCAACAGGGCAGTTAAACCTGGAAAAGGCGTAGATGGGCTATAAAAAAAACAAGAAAATAATATTGCTACCACTCCTAAACCAATTAGCAATTCTGAAAAAAATCGATTGTGTAATGCTGGAAAAATATTAAATGCCAACAAAACACCGGCTAATAACTCCCAAGCTCTAAATGGGGTTAGAAAAAAAACTGCCACGCTTTTCTCTTTCAAAAAAAGTTCGCTTCCTATTAATGAAACAAAGAAAAAGAGGAATAAAATTAATATAATTTTTTTAAATTTAATTTTGTGTAAAAATAAAAGAAAAATAGGAAAGAGTATATAGAACTGCTCCTCAACGGCCAAAGACCAAGTATGAACAACAGGATTGAGACCCGTGTCCATTGCGGCAAAATAACCTTCTTGCAAGTCTCTCCAAAAGACTATATTTGAAACAAAAAATAATGCCCCAAATGTACCCCTTAATGTTGCCTCAAAATCACTCGGTAAAAACAAAAAATAACCAACTATAAGGGTGCAAATTAGAACTGAAAAAAGTGCTGGAAATATTCTTCGAACCCTTCTTTCATAAAAGCCAATAAAAGTAAAAGAATTTTCATTGACCTCTCTTCTTATAATTTTTGTAATCAAATAACCTGAAATAACGAAAAAAATATCAACTCCAACGAAACCACCTAGAACCAGATTGGGTAATAAGTGATGGAAAACCACAGACAAAACTGCGATTGCTCTAAGGCCATCGATGTAAGGGAAATAGTTAACAGGTGAATGGTGGGGTTTTGGATTATGAAACATTGAGTGCTATTTTAAACATCCTAAATCAGCATGGACTATAAATACATCGAACGAGCCAGAATCAATCTATGTGTTAACACCTAATGTAAATTTTTAATACTGATTCAATATACTTAAGCATTTCATCGCTATATGTTGGAGAGCAACCAACAAAGAAAATATTTTTTAACACCGAATTTGCAATTGGATAAAGTGAGGCATTATCTAAATTGCTATAGGCAGGATGTTGAAGTATATTTCCTGCAAAGTAATTCCTTGTTTGTATCTTGTTGTCTTCTAAATGCTTTACAAGCCTTGCCTTTATTGAAGGAGTATCACATACAATAGGAACACCAAACCAACTTGTCTCGGATTTCTCATGCTCATCAACTACGCGAATGCCACTAATATGCTTCATAAAAAATTCAGATATGGTCTTTTTATTAAGCCTCCTCAATCTATGAATGTCGTCAAATTTCAGTAATTGCTCAATTCCAATAGCACCTTGCATGTCTAAAGGTTTTAAATTATAACCAACATTAGAAAATACATACTTGTGGTCTATTACAATATCGACATTTGGTAACCATTTATCAAACCTCTTTTTACATGTACCATTAGTCAACAAATTAGCAGAACCCACACAATAACAATCTCTGCCCCACCAAGCAAAACTCCTTGCAAGGTCAACAATTTCTTGTATATTGGACGAGACCATGCCACCTTCACCAGTGGTTATATGATGTGCCGGATAAAAAGAGCATGAACTTGCCACTGCATAATATGATAAGTCGTTATGATCCCACTTACTACCAAGACTGTCACAATTATCTAAAATAATTTCAATATTATGTTTCTTGGCAATGTCAGCTATTCGATCCATATTTGGAGGGTTTCCTAAGACCGGAGATACAAAAATCCCTTTCGTTTTTTTGGTAATTTTTCGCTCTATCTCATCTAAATCAAAATTCAGATCTTTGATATCAATATCTATAAAAACTGGCGTCAGGTTATTTTGTAATAAAGGCGCTATTGTGGTTGGAAATCCAACCGGAGAGACAATAATTTCATCATTATCATGCCAATCAAAATATTTCTTTAATGCGGCTATCATTACGAGATTTGCCGAACTACCGGAATTGACCATAACTGAATCAGAATGACCAAATTTTTTTGAAAATTGTCGTTCAAATTTATTGACTTTTTCACCACTCACTAGCCATTTTCCACTTAATAAAGTTTCTATTATTGCAATAGCCTCTTTATTGTCCCAAAAAGGGCCAGAATAATAAATACTTTGATTTTTACGGTCAAATTTTTTATTATTCAAATTGTACAAGAAATGCAGAATATCGTTATCTTCTCCAACACTTTCTAAGAAGCTAGTAATTTGCTCATTTAATGATGACATATATCTTTTATTCCCTCTTCAATATTAATTTTTGGATTAAATCCAAGCTTCTCCAATTTAGATACATCCATGTAAAAATCTTTTACTTGAATAACTTTATGAAACTGTGGAGGATTGATTGTAGTAATTTTGCTATCTGAATTAAGTTCTTTTTTTGCAATCTCAATAACATCCCTAAATTTTACTTTGTTACCTGTCCCAATATTAATAATTTCATTGAGCGGCCCTCTCTCAACACATAAATCAATCGCCCTACAAATGTCGTCAATATGCATATAATCTCGATAAAAGTCTCCACCATGATAGAGGCTGATTGGATTATTTTTTTTCATTTCTGAAATTAAATACTGAAGCGCATTTTTTTTCTTAGAAATGCTATTATCGCCAAGTCCATATACATTACTTAATCTCAGTATTCTATACTTTATCCCATATGTTTTACAGAATGAAATCAACAGCTCTTCAGCAGCATGCTTCGTAATAGAATAAAAGCCTTTAGGCTGGCAGCAATCATTTTCATGTGCTGGCAAACTAGTTTCACCATAAACAAACCAAGAAGAAATAAAGTTTACAACAATGTTATTTTTTTCTTTTATGGCATCAAGGACCTCCATAAGAACTATTAAATTTGTATTTATATCCCTCTTGAGATCGTCAAAAACATGGTAATTATGGGTTGTACTAATAAAGTACACAATATTGTCACTTAGAGGGTTCCGAATTTCTCTACCTGATAATATACATTTTTGCTTACTTAACTTGCAAAAACGACTACCTATAAACCCCGTCCCCCCATAAATAGATAGTGATAGTTGATTACTATTCATAAATACGTAATTTTATAAAATTCAATACTGCTTTTGACATGGCTCTATATCCAAAAAATTTATTAGGTATCAAAAAAACAAACTTTACCTTATTAAATAAAGTTAAATTGTATAATTGCAGTCAAAATAAAGGTACCTAATAGCAAATTTTACAACTATAACTTATGAAATTGTTTAGCAAAACTTTGACAATAATCAAAAAATCGGCACACAAAATATTGTGGCTAGAGAGATTAGTTTTAAATTTTAAACGAAAAATAAACAGAAGGAAGAAAGTCTTTTATAGTAATATATTAGGCTTATTTCAGAACAAACATGGACTGGAGATAGGGGGACCTAGCAAGATTTTCAATCCAATATATGATATAGCCAACTCAATCGATGGTGTCAATCATGGTGAAACAATATGGCAAGGTACGGTAGTTAAAGGGGCGTACAACGGAACAGGAAAGCAATACATTGCAGAAGGAACAGAATTAATTCCTGAATTACTTAATAATAAGTATGACTTTGTTATGGCTTCACATGTATTAGAGCATATAGCAAACCCTCTAAAAGCAATCCATACATGGGGAAAATCAATAGTTAAATTTGGACTATTGGTTTTAATACTACCAAAAAAAGAATACACTTTCGACCATAAAAGAAGTGTTACATCTATACACACATTAATAGAAAAATATAAGTTAAATATTGGAGAAGATGACCTGAGCGAACTGGATGAAATTTTAAAACTTCATGATTTGTCAATGGATACAGCAGCAGGAAGCAAAGAAAAACTTTTAGAAAGAAGTTTAAAAAATTATGAAAATAGGTGCTTACACCACCACGTTTTTGATTTTAAACTTCTACACAAGGTAGCAAAAGAAGTTAGAATGAAAGTTATTTATGAGTCATTACAAGGTATGGATCAATTCATTATTTTTCAAAAAATGTATTGAGTAAATAATAATTGTTAGGGCTTAAAGACTAAAAATTGAAATCATCATATAAAATTCAGACAACCACGTCTTAAGGAGCATTTATGGTTATCGACAAAGTTGTAACAGAACATAATCAAAAAGGATTTACTGTAATCAAAGGGCTGATCGACCCTCAGGATGTCAGTAAATTTGTAGGGATTGCAAAACGTTACGATTCCGGCACCACCAATGAAAATATTACATATTTTAGTAGTACGGTAAGATTTTTCGACCCTAGAGCTTATAAACACATTTATAAACCTATTACTCCTAAGTTTTATCAAGATTCATATTTTTTAATTTCTCAAACCTTTAGGCCGAAATTTAAATCATTAATCGATACTTTTAACTTTCAGGGCTTTAGGTCAATTTCTAGAATTGATAGCTACATCTCTTATAAAAGCGATAAAAATATAGTGGAATGGCACTGTGATCAAGCGTTTGGAGGGGCAACACATCCTGCTGAGTTTTTTGGAGGCACAAGTGGAATTATGTCTTTGAATAATGTCAATAGATTATTTATTCATGCAACAGATGTGAAATATCAAAATGGATGTTTTTCGTACATTCCATATTCTCATAAAATTAATATAGCCATTAGAAAACTAATAAATGCAGGGATCGTAGCTTATAAACCAATATTTCTTCTTCAAGATGCAGTGAATTTAGTCAAAGGGGAATATTATAACGAATTACTAAAAGTTTGCTCTAAGGAGTCTCTAGAGAATTTTATTGATAGTGGTGAGGAGGCCATGTGCAGTGATAAAGATTTTGTTTTAGAGTGCAAAGCGGGTGATGCAATTTTATTTAATGATCTTGGATATCACAAGGGAACAGCTCCGCAAAAATCAGATAGAATAGTATTTAGATATAATTATTGAAATAAGACTCTTAATTAAGCTGATAAGCTAAGTTTCCCTGAAAACATTCTTGCAGAGTCTGTGTATTCTTCTTACTATTGAAATTTTATAGAGAATTATTTTTACTTTGTGATTAATTACCTCAAATAAAGATGGGTATCTTTTAATACTAATACCGTTCATCATATCGTACGCAAAGCCATATAGTTTTATATTTTTTGGTACGCTTACAAGTTGAAACCCGGCCTTATATATTTTATTAGTGAATGCAATTTCACCATTTTTTATAATATCCACATACTCTTGTGACGATTCTTTTCTGGCATACGGCAACGACCCGTATTTATCCAAAATATAATTTAACACTTTTGTACTCGATAATCCTACCCCACCGTGAGCCGATATCGTATCTTCTTTACTTAAGTTAAACATGGATTTATTTGATACGCCTTCATAAGCTACAAAACCGCAATTTTCAGTTTTATTAAAAATATCGATTCCGATTGACGCATATCCATCGACACTTATTACTGTGTCATCTTCAGTAAAAATAAAATAATCATATTCATCCTTGAGTTTTTTAAATGCAAAATTATAACCCCCGAAAGACCTGCCAAAATTCTCTCTATGAAATACACGTATCACGCCACGTTTTAATCTTACCTGATTAACCGTGTCTAAATACTCAATGCCCTTTTGCCATCCTGTATCATTATTAACAATAATCAAGTCTGTGCTACAGCCAGGGTCGCACTCTTTTTCCCTGTTTATAACAAATTTTAATAAATCAAGCACTGATTCTTTTGAAGGGAAATTCTGGCTATGGGAAAAAAAACCCAACGGATTGCCGCATAATTCGCTAGTCTCTCTAACCACCCTAGGAACAAAAGATGTTGTAATTATTTTTGCTACTTTTATCAAAATCAACCTTGTCCTTACACGAGTACAAGTATAGATTAAATATATACTTGTTTTTTACAACCATAAAGTTGTCTAGACCTTTTTTTAATTATGTTTACTAAAATCGATGGTTATTTTATACTATTCTTTTAACGGTAATTTTGACATTCTTATTAGCATTGTCAAATGCCCTATGTGTCATTACAACCCTTCCTTTAACATGATCACGCAAAGCCAATAAGCATCCAACAGGATAAAGTAATAGATACAAAGGGTTGTGCAGTACTATCTTCCATATTCTAACAGACCTTAAAAAACTCAATTCACCTAAGACACTATATCGCCAATAGTTCAGTGCTTTCCACAGCCTATACTTTACGCTTCTTCTATAAAAATGATAACCAATATCTGAAAGTGAAATAGCATACGCCTTACCACGGTTGTACTCCATCTTTTCGCCAAATGAAATACTGCTCGGAGCTGTCCTATCCATGATTTTCAAAACACTAGATAATAATATAACTCTCATACCAGAAGCTATAGGTTGCCAGAAGCTTGACTCAGTGATTAAAAAATCAACCTCTAAGAACCTTTTATTCTTTATTAAATCGGACCTGCACATAATAATTCCATCACCAATTTCATTGGCCATTATAGCGTCCCATATCGTATCTAAAATTGATCCATCACTATCAAAACTCAAAGTTTGCATGACACCTTTATTGTCGGAACATAAGGCCATTACCCCAAGATATTCATGACGCTTTATATTGGGTATATTGCGCCATAATTCAACCAATTTATTGATAGCATCGGGAAGAAGAAAATCGTCTGAATCATTCCAAATAAAGAATTCACCATTAGCATGATTCATAAGTTCGTTATCCATTCTTGGCTTTCCAATGCGCATATCTGCATTAATAAAGGTTACTGGGAAACTAGATTTTTTCGATAACTCTTCCACAACCTCTTTAGTATTGTCCGTAGAGCCATCATTAGCAATAACCCACTCAATATTTTTATAAGTTTGACTGTCGAGACCTTTCCATACTTTCTTTAAATACTCTGCACGATTCCAAGTAGGGGTTAGTATAGAAATTAATGGGTTTGAGTCTATATTTGTCATGATGTGCTCTTTCAATAATAATTACTTAGTTGCTATAATTAAAGGATAAAAATCTGGTTCAAATCGATTCAGCTTAACCAGTAATTTTGATCCACCAAATATCAAATGATGAAGTAATCTAATAATATTTTTAAATGGCATAAATGACTTGATGTACGTTAGAGAAGTCTTTATACAATAGAAGCTGGTATAACCAAAACTCTTTAGCTTATTAATTACGAGAGACTCTCCTTGAAAGAATTCATGCGAATGCTGCTCGAATACAACAATAGGAGAATACTCTTTGAAGAAGTTTGAACCTCCATCAAGAACTTGCAATTCATGTCCCTCAATATCTATCTTGATAAATGAAATGTTTTCTTTATTCAAATTCAATTCATCCAAAGTTTCTAACTGAACTTGAATTTCATCGACACTTTCACCATGCAGACCAGACCCTCCGATATTTGACTTGCTGGTAAAAAAAGTTGCAGAACGGCGCGAATTTGATAAGCCAAAGTTTGATATAAGGATATTCTCATAATTCTCAGTATTTACCTTTAGCAATTTAAACGAGTGCGGATTGGGTTCAAACGACAAAACCTTATTAAAAAATTTAGAAAAATAAACCGTATGGTTACCTATATTAGCACCAATATCAAGGCAACTACCTTTTAGAGCATTTGGATGATACTCTACCAGAAAGTCCTTAATTAGATCCAGTTCTCTAATCTCATACACCCCATCAATAGCAATGGTGGTGCCTATATAATCAAACGAATAAGTGGCAAGTTGTGGTAGATCGGAGTCAATATATTTATTTGATAGAATATGCAAATATTTCCTGAGTGGTAATTTTAATAGGGTTCGCAAGGTTTCTTGTCTAGAAATTTTTATACTGCTTTTACTCATGCACACTCCATACGCTTATATATAAACTGTTAGAACCACTGCCCGCCTTGCTGCCAAATCCGTTTAAAACATCAGACTCCACCTCATATTTATATATATTTTTATACCGAATTCTTTCTCCAAAATATTGGCTTAATATTGTGGTCACACCTTCGGATGTATCATCCCCGCATAATATCCCACTTACGCATAGAACCAAAACTGTATTATTTTCTTGATTTTTTGTGTATACACTTGAAAAAGGAAATGAATTAACATACGCCTTCTCTGAATAATGCTTTCTAATTTCTGGATAAAATTCTAAGTGACTATTGTGACTGTAAGCAACTAGTGAATCTGGATTATAGATATTAATAATATTTTGAATATTTACCTCTTCCAAAGGATCCATTCGCTTATGCTTTTGTCCATCAAACTCAAGAATATACAAGGTTAATACCGCTATACTAAACACAGGGGCCATATAAACAGCTATAGAAAATTTACTAAATCTACTACTAATAAAATATAGCCCCAATGAGGATAATATGGCGATGTTTATCAATAGAATTAATGAATGTCGCGTGGGGCTAAAAGTTAATTTTCCCATTAATACCAAGAACACCCATACAAGGAATCCAACAATAAAAAATAAGAGCAAACCTCTATGTTGTACTTGTTTATAAAGGTAGAAAAACCCACACAAGGTTAATAGTAGTAAAACAACCGTATAGATTATAGAAGTCGATCCAGCTAGATTGCTAAACGAGGCAATTGACTGAAAAACTTCAAAAAAATTATCAGTAAATACTTGCGTTATGCAACTAAATAAACCACCCCCACAATCGGAATTAAATATATATTGCCCATCTGGGCCAGCATTCCAATGAACTCCAGGGTTTACTTTTAATCTGTCTTTTAAAAAAACATAATAAATGAACAATAGAGTAGCACTTACAGTAAAGATGCTTCCTGCCCACCTTTTAATAAAAACTCTAATTGAAAAATTAGATTCATAAAACATGGCAAGAAAAAAACTAGGCAAGAAAAAAATTGCTTGGTACTGTAGTAAGCACAACAAAGACAAGAATAATCCAACCTTAAAAGAATCTTTGGTAGATATTTCTGAATCTTTGTAGTGCTTGTATAGATATATCATTGTTATTAATGAAAATACCCCGGCAGCAAAATTTTCACCTTGTGAAGAATAAATTAGAAACATCCATGATGCAGTAAGCACTGTACTGCCAACAATAAAAGTATATAAACCCTCGGTTTGGTTTAATTTTCTTGAAAATTGATAAAGCATGAATACTGTCAGAAAGGAAAAGATAGCTGAAGGTAGGCGGAATGTTATTTTTGATACCGTGTAAGATGTATCAAAATCTGCTGTTAGCGCTGTCAGGTAAAACTGTAATGGTGCAAAAGTTGAGGTTTTTGCAATGGCAATGGGAGTCAATGAACTTTTAAAAAATGCAAATACTGATGGATAATTCGAGAAAAAATCAAGCAGAACTGGGGCCAATATGTCACCAATCGATCCACCATATTTTTCCAATTGAGTGCTGAAAAATACAGGGTCGTATTGCCCAATAACAGTAAATAAATACGGTGCATACAAGTCATCATAATGAGTAAAGTGCAGTGGCACCATCTCAACTCTAGACCATACAAAAACAGCAATAATTAACAGTATTGTAAAACACAATATCACTTTTAATCCGACGGACATACTGTTACTATTAGCTTTCAATAATATAAATCTTGCAAATTAAACTGAATTTTTAACTCTAAACTTTTCAGAATCCCAGTTAATTAACTCATTAATTTCTCGACTACTGAGAGGATCCAATTCGTGATTTTTAGACTGCCGAACCAGTACGTCAGCATAACAAATCAATTGCGCAACTACTGATTTAAGTGCATTATCGCTAACAAAGACTCCACAATCTCTAACGATAACATAACTTACATTCTGGGAAGAGACTAGCTTTCTACCAAATTCAATATTAGTGGTTAAATTAGGCCTTTCCCCCAAAAATACTACATGATCTGGATACAGAGCCCAATTACTATTCAACTTATCGAACAACTCATGATTTATGGCAAGTTCGTTTACTTCCGGAATATCCAGAATACTGTATCCATCAATCTTTAAATTATAAGGGATGCCACAAGTTAATGGCAATTTCTGAATGCTTGCATGCAATTGTATTTCTTCTAATATGAATTCCAGTTTATTTTGAACTTCTTGTGTGTTTTTTCCACCAATGATAATTCCATGATTTTTTAAGAAAATAATATCTACAGTATTATTCAAAGTACTCTTAAATATGGATTCAGCTAAGTCAGGTCCAGGCTTTAGATAATCAATAAATATGTAGCTAATCTTAGCCCTAAATACATTGTCAATAATTTGCTTAGCTTCTTTTCTTACTAGGATAGTCAAAATATCAACAACATGTAAATGCACAACTACCTCGTGGGGAATAATTGCATGAAACAGTGTTTCTATAGATGGTTTCAATTTATTACTCTTTGAAATATTTTCAGGCATAGAAAATATTCCAGAAGCCATTCTAGTGTTTAATGCTTGCAGATCGACTGGAAGGAAAATATCTTTATTATTTGCATCCACCAGCCATGTTCCTGAGGCTTTTATGTAGAGAGAATTACCATCTTTCCAAGAGACATTACCACCAGCACCCTGAGTAAATAGTCGATTACTCCCAACCTTTACACAATAATCCTGAACTTCTTTACGGGTGTTTTCTTTAGTCATTCTTAGTTATAATGCTAATAAGCTCATTTAGTTCTCTGTAATTCTCAAAACTTAAATGAGGTTTGGCTTTACCATCACCTATTGATACACCTAGGTGAATTTTTTGTATTTTTACCATTCCTGCATTATGTGCACCAACCATATCACTGGAGGGATTGTCGCCTATCATCCATATGTTTTTTGGCTCAGCTTTCAATTTATTGAAGGCCACTTCAAATGGACTCCTATCAGGCTTATCTCTTCCTGCTTCTTCTGAAGTGACAACGTAATCAAAAAATTCGTCTAGACCAAAATACACTAATTTTCGAAATTGTATTTGTGCAGTCAAATCGGTAATATTAGCAGTAGCTATGCCCTGACTTTTTAACAAGTGTATAAAATCAAGAACACCCGGAAATAATTTACAATTAGTTAGAAAGGTACGCCAATAGGTCTGCTCCAAATCAAGTGTTAACAAAATTCGCGTCCCTAGGCCAAGTTTTTCAATCGCAGTCTGCATATACAACAGTCTACTATGAGAACTAGCAACATCTCCTAATCTTTTTTTTATTTCCATTCTTGCCTGAGAAAATACCTCTCGAAATAACTTTTTGTTAATTCCGAGAGTCTTCTCTACTTTTTCCTCAACTGCTTTAGTGGCAGCTGAATGGGCAGGAGTATAGGGGTAAAGCGTATTGTCGGTATCAAAAATAACAGCTTCAGGTAACTTTAATGTTTCTATAAAACCGGTTTCTAGTACTTTCATAACTTTCTTCGCCGCTTCAGCGCTCCATCTATTTCCATTATTGTAATAATTTGCATGACACCCTGAAAACCACCTGAAAACTTTGCATTTAAATCAAGCATTTCTTCCATATGGGGCACCAACATGTTGATGGAGAGAGCCACATCTTCTGCCATAATATCGCCAGCAATCTCAAGTGTTACTTCTCCAATCTCATTAGTCGATTCAATGTTCACTTGAAGCCCACAGACACCAATTAATACTCGTATTAGGTCATGGTAATAGATACCGTCTTTAATTCGTGCTCGGATTTTGATATTTGCCTCTATAGGCTCAAACTGCATTAAAAGCTCTGAATTAATTGGCAATAATGAAAAAACAACATCAGCACGTTCTGATTGGGGCTCAATATACCGCTTCGAATCAAGCATACGACGATCTGAATCTATTTTTACTGATTTTTCGTTGTGCCCCCTGTCTTTGATATCTCGGTTGGTACGGAGAAAAAGTCTCAAAGAATTGTCCATCTCTATGAATATTCGAACATCCATTTCTTCTAAAAGCTGCTTTGGATAGAGCGCGTGTAGACCCTCAACAAGGATTACATTTCTACTTTTTTTAATCCTTGCCGGCTGAAAGCGGCCTGTCTTATGATCATAACTCCTAGCATGTACTACTTTCCCGTCTATCAAAGACCTTACGTCTTTAACCATTTGAAAAAGTCGATTCGACTTTGGATCAAGGTGTGTAAATGATTGCCACATTGGCGACAGTCGATCCCAATTGTGATAGTCATCTCCAGATACCTCAGCAACAGATTTATCCCCAAATATTAATGCAAGACTTCTAGAGAAAGTGCTTTTACCAGCTCCAGAATCACCCGCAATACCCAATGTCAGCGGCCTAAAACCCAACCGATAGTAATCATTCTCACGTACTCCTGTACGCAACAACTGTATAGCGATTAGCAAACCAAAACCAACCATAAGGGTGTAATGAATGGACTGATTTTTTTGACTTTGTATAATTAAACCACTGAACAAATCAATATCAAAGAGAATGATACTTGCGCCACTAGTGAGCATCAAATGATAAGTTATAAAAATTAAACTAAAAATTCCAATCAAAAAGACAGCTCCAGAACCGTACCGACTTTGGTGAATAGCAAAAATGGGAATTAACCATAAATACCAGCCAGGCGGTGAAGGTGTCATCAAAATAACAACACTAAATGCAACCCCCAGTACAGCAAAAAGCAAATCGAAATTTACTCTTTTAATCCTCCAAAAAAAATAAAGCAACAATAAGTATGCAACCAAAGTCAAATATATTGTATTTCCATTACTCATATTTATATAAAGCCAATACAGTTTATCTACCTCTCTATTCTCTAGCACCATCGTTTGAAAAGCATCAGTGAAAAACAAAGGAGCTTCTATCAATACCGATACAAAAACAAAAACTAGTAAAATACGACCTAGCTCCCTATGATTTCCATTCTGTGACCACAAATATAAAAAAATAAATGGAACTGCAATTATCATGCTGTGTTTTGCAGAAATAGAGCAAGCTAACATTAAACCAGCAAGCTTAAAGTGCTTACGCTTAATTAGCGTAATAGCATAGAAAAACAGAGCTATTGGTATGATGTCAGTCTGACCATGCCAATAGGTTATGAATAATAAAAGAGGAGAAAGCCAATAATATTTCATTATTCCAGACCAACAATTCTCAAATGTCTTCAGTAAAATCATTAGAAGCAATATATCTGCACAGAGCAGGCTAATACGAAAGCCGAAGCTAGAGAAATAATCAAGCCCAAAAGAGTTGTCAATCAGCCAGCCTAATGCTGTAGTCGGCAGATGTGAGATAAACATAACTATTCCATATGGGAAGGCGAGCACATCACCACCATTTAACAAATACCCAGTCCAAGGAAGTGTTATTGGGTTTTCAATCCAGCTTACCACAAAAGGCACAAACCACTCTTGCTGAATTTTAGGCAACAAGAGTAATATTAAAACGAGTTTTATTACAACACCGAAAAGAAATAATCGGTCGCCCAAAAGTTCAGATACAATCAAACCCAGAGGTCTGGATATTTGGTGCATACTGCATCTCCTTTGATATTCTTTGATTCAATTTCACTCCGGAACTCAATAACTTGAGATCGGTCTGTACGACCTTGAAGCTCTGGGGAAACAAAGCAAAGCTTAAACCCATTTTCTTGTAATTTTTTTGCATCTTCATGGGTTAGAGGGAATCGAGTAAAACAATCTATCCAAGCCCACTTCACCATTCCAGAAAGTGATAACGCGGTTTCAATGTGCTCATATTCTGAGATACGAACTGCACATCGAAACTCACCTAGAGAAGCAGTTTTTCGTAAAAATGGAAATGATTGATCTAGGAAGAAAAAATCTTTAATACCAAATCGACTCATCAACTTCAATAAGTGATCTTCAAGACCTTCTTCTTTAACATTTAGAATCAAAGTACCGTGTTGGTAATGTGCTAACCATTCTTCAAATAATTCGCCTTTACTAAAAGGGTCATGATGAATGATTAAATCCTTGGCATTTGATCTAATATCAACTTCTACACCTAAATCCACAGGAGTATTTATTAGCTCTTCTCGTGTATTAACTCGGTGTAATATTCTATGCATGTTTTTTCATCTTTTGATAAAGATCTAAACTGTAGGTAAGAGTTCTTTTAATGAAACGATACTTGGAGGCAAGACTGAAATTCCACTTTGAAACACCATAAGCTCTCTTACCAAAAAATACGGGAAATCTGCACATTTTGATGCCACTGAATCTGGCTTGATAATAGGCAAAAAGATCAAGTGAAAAATCATGCGGTGGGTTTTGCCAGGATTCAAAAAATTTACGCGAAAATATTGTTGGTTGTGCATTTATATCCCACATTTTTTTTCTTAACAATATAGTCTCAAAAACACTCATTCCAATAGTAAAAAAAACATCCATCAAAGGCCTCCCAAAACGAACTCCTTTTACAAAAACATCGTTTCCATGTTGACTGAATAGCTCAATTCCAAGTAAAAAATCTTGGGGATCTGTTTGCATATCTGCATGAGTCCAGCCAATAATTTCACCTATTGAGGAATTTAGGCCTGATAGAATTCCATAGCCATAACCTTGGTTCTCTTCTACCCTAATACTTCTACAATTCCTATATAAGGGTAATAACTCTAGTAAAACTTGCTGTGTATTATCGGTTGAACCATTATCAACCAAAATTACTTCTACCTCAAGGTTTTCTGTAACACCCTTGCAGCGCTCTAACAAGAGTGGAATATTAATAGCTTCGTTATAACAGGGAATGATAAGAGAGAATTTCAAGAAGCCTCCTTTAGTACTGGCGTCTCTTTAAATACAAACCATTTCATTCCAATAAAATTTAAAATAGTTGAGGCTCCAGTTGCAATCAAAAATGCAAGTAAAATAATAAACTGAAACTCCAATAAAAAAATTAATATAAATGAGTTTATAGAAACATTGACTCCTAAAGTGCTCATATATAACAACACATAACGCCAGACTGTCCTGGGTTTATGCGTCTTATGGCCAAAAGTCCATATTCTATGCATAAAATAGGAAAAAATAGTACCAGAAACAAAGCCCACACCTTTAGCGACATTAACATCAGACAGTCTAAATTCAACCAATACATTGTAAACAATGAAGTCGATAAGTACAGTAATTACACCAACAACAACAAACACAGTTAGCTCTTTCTTAATCATTTGAATTCAGTCTTAGCGAAAATGGATTTTTTTTCAAACCCAGCCAATGAGTCTTGATTAACTCTTTTATCAAGCTCTAAACGATAAGGGTGTGAATTCCATTTATGAAAGCATACCTGCCAATATTCAAAAGTTTTTAAGTCATTTGGTGTGCCCCATGATATAAAACTATCAACTTCAAATAATTGACAATTTAAGTCCATATCAATAGCGTCATTGATACAGGTATCAATATAAAATTCACCATTAACCCGGCCATCTCTTTCAATTAAATGATTGATGACATTATGGTAGTCTTTTGCATGACGAAAAGTAAATGCCCCTATAACAATAGGATCAGTATCTGGAGACTCCAAAGGTTTTTTTACTGATATATTAGAAATCTTTCCACTTTCATTGGTCTCAATCCAGCCAAACATTTGTGGGTTTCTGACAGCATTAGCATGGCCTCTTGCAGCCCAAACAATAATATCAACATTTATATCATTTGTTATTTCTTTAAAAGCACTTTTGTTATAAAGCATGCCATTATCACACGCACCAAAAGTAATCCACTCTCCTGCCGTGTCATTTTCTTCTTCGAGCGCCTCAAGGCCAATTAGAGCTGTGCATGCCTGCCCTTCAGTAGCTCTATCTATTGTTTTAATAATGGCATTGGGATAGGTTTGGCTTAATTCTAAAGATATCTCTTGATATCCCGGCATATCATTTCTTAATACAAACACATAATTAGAAGCACTAGGAAAATCATTAGTGGCTTGTATTACCATAGGTTTTTCAGATACAGGAATAAGCGGCTTAGTGGTTTGATACCCTTCATCTACGAAACGCTGCCCTAAACCAGCCATGGGTATGATCAGCGAGCCATAAGGTTCATCTTCGTAGGACTCTTGTTCCAACAATCTTCTAAAAGTTTTAGACCACATATTATATTCTGCAACATCTTGTGGGGTGCCCCACTGCATAAAGTGTTTTAGGGGATAAACGGCCACTGGATCACCTTGCTTTAATAAATGTTTATATGCAAGACTCACATAAAACTCGCCACTTAAATTTAAATCATCATCCACTGTGGCTTTAAATGATTCACTCATAACTTTTCCAGAAGAAAAGTAATAGGTGCCACTTGAAGCAAACTCTTCCATTCTATTATTAGTAAAGGGTTGTTTTTCCTGGATATCATCAACCCAGCCGTTAGTTTCACGCATATAAGCATAATTGGTGCTACCAAGTGAGTGCGGATGAAATCCTTTATATGCTGGTATTGCACCCATACATTCAGTTCGAATAACAAATTCCTTAAAATGTCTCCAATTCCAATAACACGTAAAGTCACAATAATTAACTACTGCGGGTCTATTTCTATCAATAAAATTCTCAGCTTGCTGCACAGCATAAATTGGGCCTAGTTTGTGAGGTTTAATTCCTACAATTTTTCCAGTTGGGCAATATTGACTCAAAATATCTTTCATATGATATTCAGGGTTGTCTAAATGGTCTTGATTACAAATAAAAATAAAGTCACTCTCACCGGGAAACATGTCAATCACATGGGCAATAACTGGTTTTTCTTCAACTTTTATAAGGGGCTTTGGTACCTCATATCCAGCTCTTCTAAAACGCTCACCAAAGCCTGACATTGGTATGATTATTTGAAAATTATTTTCTTTGTTCATAAAAACAAACCATACAGGGCTTTCAAAATATTTCGGGTGTTTATGTTTTACAAAGCATTATAAACCCTTAACATTATATAATCTAAACACTAGATTACTTCCAACTGAAAATAGTGAAAATATTAGTTACAGGAAAAAGTGGACAACTAGCCAAATCAATCAAGCATATTGTAAACAGCTCGAAAACTCAACATAAGTTTGTCTTTGTTGATAGGAAACAATTAGATTTCAGCTTGCCTGATAACATTGAATCTTTCTTTTGTAATCATAATTTTGATTTAATAATAAACTGTGCTGCGTATACAGCTGTCGATAAAGCCGAATCAGAAACAAAATTAGTTAATCAAATTAACCATTTAGCTGTGAAACAGATAGCTAATATATCTAATACGAAGCGGATTAAACTTATTCATATCTCAACTGACTACATATTCAATGGCAAAGGATCAAAACCATATACTGAAGAAGATTTTGGGAGCCCAATAAATACTTATGGCGTAAGCAAACTCAAGAGTGAAAAAGTAGTGCAGGAAGCTATGCCTTATAACGCCACTATTATCAGAACTAGTTGGTTATTTTCAGAATACGGAAATAATTTTGTTAAAACTATCCTTAAACTTTCTAGAATGAAAGATAAGCTTAATGTGGTATCTGATCAAGTAGGGTCTCCCACTTATGCGCATGATTTAGCGGAAGTAATTATAAATATTATTCAAAATAAAAGCCTTATGTCCTCCGATTATAGGACACAAATTTACCATTATTCAAATTCAGGGCAATGCAGTTGGCATGAACTTTCAAAAGAAATTATCAAACTTTCCAAATCTTCATGCGACATTGTACCAATTAACACTGAGGATTATTTAACGGAAGCAAAAAGGCCAGCATTCACAGTGTTAAATACAGATAAAATTTCATCTTTACTTGATATCAATATTCCACATTGGCAGAATTCTCTAAATTTATGCTTTAAAAAAATTCAAAAGATCACAAAATCATAACTCATGTTTCAAGCCAAGCTTGAAACATTAAAATAGCCCATAATCTTGCTGAGTAATCATACTTGCCAGACAAATGCTGCTTCCAAATCTCTGATATAGGCTGGGGATTTAAATATCCTTCTCTCTCCAAACGCTTCTCATTAAGTAGCTCTTCTGCCCATTCACATAAAGGTCCTCGCAACCATTGACCTAATGGCACTCCAAATCCCATTTTTGGTCTTTCTATTAGCTCTCGTGGCACATATTTATATAACAATTGTCTTAATATATATTTGCCCTGGCCATTATTAATCTTCATATTTAATGGAAGTCTCCAGGCAAGTTCTGCCAATCTATGGTCTAAGAATGGTGCCCTTGTTTCTAAACTTACCGACATCGATGCACGATCTACCTTACATAAAATATCATCTGATAAGTAAGTCTTACAATCTAAGAACATCATTTTATATTCAGGACTGGTTAATAGCTCTATTTCTTCACGAAATCTAGAATTGAACTGATTTTTACTATTTGGAAGGCCCTTGACAAGATTTATTTGTTGTGGCCACTCAGAAACTGGATTTAGATAAATTTCGTTAAGTGTTTTCATTTCTTTAAGTCGAGTAGCAACCTTGTATGCCTTATCACCTAACTGTGCAAAATTGCGGGAGCCAAATTTTAAACTATTTAATAATCTTCCTGCTTGATCCCAGCGAGCAATTGGAATGCCACCAATAGACAAGCCCAATGCCTGTCTCAAAGGTCTTGGAATTTTAGCCATTTTCTCCCAAATACTTGGACCCTGCGTATAACGATTATAGCCACCAAATAACTCATCAGCACCATCTCCAGACAGTGCCACTGTAACCTGTTTTTTTGCAATACTACTCACTAAATAAGTGGGTATTTGCGATGAGTCGGCGAAAGGTTCGTCATATATATCAGGCAACAAAGGAATAACATCTCTTGCTTCGTTTGAAATAATAATAACTTCAGTATGGTTAGTGCCTAAATGTTTTGCTACTGCAGATGCATAAACTGATTCATCATATTTCTTTTCTTCAAATCCAATAGTAAAAGTATTAATGGGTTTATTTGACTGCTCCTGCATTAATGCGGTTGTTAATGATGAATCGATTCCTCCAGATAAGAATGCACCTAATGGTACATCTGATAATAACTGTAAACTAATTGAGTTCTTAAGTTGCTTCTCTATCTCATAATTAGCCTGATCAACATCAGTAATTTGATTGCTAATTCCCGACTTAACAGCATCTTCTAATGACCACCATTGCTCAATTTTAAAATTTTGTGATATCACTGGCAACTTCAAAGGTACATTGGGTATCTTGACAGGTGGCGTTTCTGCTTTAATACGAATCATACAGCCAGCTTCTAGTTTGTATATGTCCTCATAAATACTATAAGGCGAAGGTACATACATCAGACGTAAATACTGATTTAACGCCTCTCGGTTAATGTTGTTTGAAAAACCTGGAAATTTATTTAATGATTTAAGCTCAGAAGCAAAAATAAAGTTACCATGCGACCAGCCGTAATATAAAGGTTTTTCTCCAAATCTGTCACGAACCAAGTAAAGCTCTTTTTCATGCATATCCCACAATGCAAATGCAAACATACCGACAACTTTGTTAAGGGTCTCCAAAACTCCATATTTATCGATAGCAGTAAGAAGTGTTTCAGTATCCGAAGTACCTCGCCATGAAATATTATTGTATTTTTTAGATAAATCAATCCTTAACTCTAAGTGGTTGTATATTTCTCCATTAAAAGACACTATATATCTTTCACTCGGAGAAAGCATTGGCTGGTGGCCTGCATTGGACAAATCAAGTATTGACAGCCTTTGATGTGCTAGGGTAATATTGAAGCTTTCATCTGACCACACACCACTATCATCAGGCCCCCTGTGACTAATCACTTTGGACATACTGCTAACAATGTCTATCAACTTGTCAGAGTTGTAACTAGAGTTAGATATAAATCCTACAATTCCGCACATATATTTAACATTTTTAAATGATTTATAGTTTATTTAGAATTAAATTTGAAATATTTTTGGTCCAAACCTTTAATGACTTATTCTCCAAAACATACCTTCTCCCTTGAATGCCATACTTAGAGCGCAAACCATGATCAGTAATTAATGTCTCTATTGCTGAGAACCAGTCATCGGCATCTAATGGAGCTAATCCAATATCGTGATTATCTAAAATTTTCTTACTTTCTCCAAATGGACTGGCAACAACTGGGATGCCGCATGATGCGTATAAAAGCATTTTATATGCACATTTCCCTCTAACCCAATCACTATTTTCAAGCGGCATGACCCCTAAGTCAAAATTTTGCATAGTTGATACTTCGTTTATATCACTCCATTTAACAAATTCAATAAGGCATAGAAGTTTTTTTAATTCATAAGGTGGCCTATCGGATACAAATACAATTTTAACGTTTTTGTATTTTTTTAAAATTGCAATAAATATATTTTCTAAAGGTTGAAAAAATTTGTATGAACTTGAGCCCCCTGACCAACCAATAACTATTTTTTCATTCTCATTATTCAAAATAGCCGGACTCTCCCAATTTGGAGTAAATAGATTGGTATCAACAACTGTAGGAACAATGTGTATAGATTTACTATACTTTGACAGATAGTCGGCTAAATAGTCATTCCCAGCAAAGATTAAGTTCGCTCTTTTAGCGCTATACTCCACTTGCTTTTGCGATAAATACGAGGTCAGAAATACTGAGTCATCTATATCATAGATTAATGGAGATTTTAATAAGAACTCAAACGATGGATAGCCGATTATTAATTGCCTACTCAGCCAAACAACATCTGAATTACGCGATTTCAACGTTCTTGAAAAAGTATTAGAAACATCCAAGAATTCTTGTAACAAGGCTTTATAAACTAAATACGGAGATTTTTTAATACTTGTGTAACCATCCGCAACTAGTTGTATAGAATTTTTCCTTTCAAGATCATTAACAAATATACCATATGATTCTAGAGGGTCAATATACTGTCTAACTCTAAAACGAGATGATGGAGTAAATATATGATCTGTCAGGGTAGATATTTTCATGCCGTTTTCAAATACACCTTTTAGTTAAAAAAACATAATCTGGAGAACAGCATTCATTTACACAATGTTTAAATAATTCTTGACAATAAAATGTCATTATAAATTATGCTAATTTAATTTCTTACCCCTCTTGAGTTTATCCTCCTTGTTTTTTTCGATTAAATGATTAACATCATTTATAACTTCTACATTATTGTGAACAATTTTTACTAACTTATTACAATTCTTCAACGTGGACAATCTATGGGCAATGATTAAGAGTGTAATATTATTACCAATACTGTCAATTGATTTCATTACTTCTCTTTCAGTCTGTTCGTCTAAAGCACTTGTTGCCTCATCAAAGACAATGACATCTGCTTGCTTGTATAGTGCACGAGCAATACCAATACGCTGCCTTTGCCCTCCAGAGATCTTAACACCTCTCTCGCCCACTGTAGTCTGATACTTATCAGGCAAATTGTTAATAAAGCTACTAATTTGTGCTTCAGTTGCTGCTTGGACCACCTTGTCATAATCTATATTTATTTTATCAACCCCAAATGCGATATTCTCAACAATAGTCGTATCTGCTAGGAAAACCGTTTGTGGAACATGCGCAATATGTGCCTGCCAAGAGGGTAATGATTCAACCCTAATAGAGTAACCGTCTACATCTAGAGTCCCTTTTGAGGGCTGAAGCAAGCCCATGATAAGATCAAGTAGCGTACTTTTTCCAATACCTGTGTCTCCTATAAATCCTACACGATCTCCTTTCTTGATCGTTAAATTTATATTTTTGAAAATCATAGGCCCTTCAACAGTATGTTGGAATGAAAGATTGTTAATACTAATCTCTCTACGAAATGCAAGGGGATTAATGTCATAATCAATGTGTTTTAGCAAGGATTGATTCAAAAAATCTAGGGTTTCTTCAAGTGAGGCTTTACTGCCTCGCATATTAGACAAAGCAGAATAGACTTGTTGAAGTACTGGCAATAGCCTTTGAGCACTTAAAGCTAAAACACCAAGAAGAGGGATTACACTTGAAATGTCGCCAGATCTTCTAATTTGTATGTAGGCAATTATAGCAATAAGAAGCATACCTAAAGATTCCATTAGAAAACGCGGGCTAGAAGAAATAAATTCAATTTCTCCTTGTGCTTTACGTACCCTCAATTCAATGTTTTTATAAATTGAGCAGTAAGACTTTTGGCTATTGTCAATTATTATGTCCCTAATACCCCCAAGCCCTTCTTGCAAGGTTTTAATTATAAGTGTTGAGTCTTGGGCAACGCGTTGGCTATTTATTAACAATCTCTTACGGGTAAGAATAATTATTATGGTATAAATACCACCAAAACCAGCCAGAGTCATTAATGCCATTTCAGTTGCAATTGAAAACAAAGCCGCCAAAACTACAACCAAGATTAAAATTGAACTAGCTATCGTTAGTACTGGCAACAGAGTTTGATAGATTACTGCATGAGACTTTGTGGCAATGGCATTGATTACCTCGCTACTGTTACGCGAAGTATGAACACTATATGGCTGAAATAAAGTACGATTGTAAATATTAATACTCAAATCGGAGCCAGTTAAAAACGCCAAACGAATACTAGCCCAAACTAGCAATAACCTAGTAGCCCCAGCTAATATAGCTGTAGAGCCAAACAATATTGCCAAAGGCAGTATTAGTTGATCAGGGCTGGTAAATTGTAAATATTCAATAAAAGGTTGTGCCAATGGATGTGAAAACACTTGTTCTGGTGCAGTTAAAACACCTAAAAATGGGATTACTGCACCAATACTAATAACCTCAGTAATTGAAGTAATAACCATAAGTACAAGTAATAACGCTAATTGCTTACGTCGATTTGGAGTGATATGCTGCCACAAATTTTTCAATAATTTCGGGGTTGAATGCTGAACATTATTTTGGAATAAATTTGACATCAAGCACACACCATAAAAAATATTTTATTCATCCAATCTTCCATATATTTCTTCAAATCTTACAATATTCGCGAGTGGTCTGACTTTATTTGCCAAGCTCTCTAACCGTAGCGTTTTAAGTTGGGCCGCCTCCTGTCTATGTCAACGCAGCACCCTCTCCTTAGAATCTGTACAAGTTGTTGCTTGATAGGTTGTAATCACACGCCCTTGGCCACTACCAGTTAATCCACAAAACTGTCAATACATTGCCTCATCGGGGGCTTGGCTTACAATATGTATTTTAAATGACTGGATTCAAAAAGTATCACTAACTCGATTACTAGCCAATGATAATGCACCAATCAAAAACACTCTTTAAATTTTGTATATTGTATGTTTTACAGCCTACCATCCACTTGGCCAGCTTCAAGCACATATTTAATATCAAAAAGAACATGGGTTTTCTTGCCAAATGCTACTATTTGTTCAAGTGACAACTGTTTAAATTCGTCATGAGCTACAGCTATCACTATTGCATCATATTTACCGTCGATTGGCTTATTTACTGGAATAATGTTGTACTCATTTTTAGCATCAGTTGCGCTTACCCACGGATCGTATACATCAACATTGCAATTAAAACTTTCAAATTCTGAAATCAAATCAACAACACGTGTATTACGCAAATCAGGGCAATTCTCCTTAAAAGAAAGACCCATAATCAATACATTGGCATCAACAACATGAATGCGTTTTTTTGTCATCAATTTTGATACCTGGGCGGCAACATAAAACCCCATGCTGTCATTTAATCGCCGCCCGGCAAGAATTATCTCTGGATAGTATCCAACTTCAATTGCCTTTTGAGTCAAATAGTATGGATCAACACCTATACAATGCCCCCCAACTAGTCCTGGGCGGAATGGTAAAAAATTCCATTTTGTGCCTGCTGCATCAAGAACTGCCTCAGTATCAATACCAAGTCTGTTGAATATGAGTGAGAGTTCGTTAATCAGCGCAATATTAATATCGCGCTGGGTATTTTCGATTACCTTAGCTGCTTCTGCAACTTTAATACTAACAGCCTTATGTGTGCCGGCTCCAATTATTTCGTTATACAGCTTATCAACTAAGGTAGCTATCTCTGGAGTCGATCCTGAAGTGATTTTCTTAATTGAAGTGATTTTATGTTCTTTGTCACCAGGATTAATTCTTTCAGGTGAATAGCCGCAAAAAAAACCCTCATTAAAAACTAGGCCAGACCCCTTCTCAAGTATTGGCACGCACACCTCTTCAGTGGCTCCTGGATAGACAGTTGACTCATAAACAACAATGTCACCTTTTTTTAGAATGCCAGACAACATTTCACTTGAACGCTCAAGAGGTACTAGGTTGGGTTGTTTACGGCTACCTATTGGAGTTGGAACCGTAACAATAAATATGCCACAATCTTTTATGTCATTTATACAAGATGAAAAGCTCAGATGTGCTACATTGCTTAATTCATGAGTAGTTATTTCCAGTGTTGAGTCTTTTCCATTTTTTAATTCAGCAATTCTTTCTTGATTGATATCAAAGCCAATAACTGCTCTTTTTTTTCCAAACTCTACCGCCAAGGGAAGACCAACATAACCAAGGCCAATTACTGCAATTTTTTTATTTTTCATAAAGATCTATAATTGCACGGAAAGTGTCGATAATTATTTGTTAATGCGTATTTCATAACAACTAAAGTTATTAATAAAATTCCTTATACCAAGCCACAAAATTTGCTACGCCCTTTTTAACGGCCATCGATGGCTTATAGCCAAATTCCTTCACTAAATCATCCACATCCGCAAAAGTATCTGGAACATCGCCAGGTTGCAATGGCAGGAGCTCTTTCTCCGCCTTAATACCCAACGCTTCTTCAATCGCTTCAATATAGTCCATCAACTCCACTGGTGAGTTATTGCCAATGTTGAAGACACGCCACGGCGCTTGAGAAGTACCGGAATCTGGATTATCGCTACTCCAGTGTGGATTTGGTTTCGCTGGCTTGTCTAACACCCGAATCACCCCTTCAACAATATCATCAACATAAGTAAAATCTCTGCGGTGTTTGCCGTAATTGAACACTTGGATTTTTTCACCTGCTAACATTGCTTTAGTGAACCTGAACAACGCCATGTCGGGGCGACCCCATGGGCCATAGACGGTAAAAAACCTAAGTCCTGTTGTTGGCAAATCGTATAAATGGCTATAGGTATGAGCCATCAGTTCGTTTGCTTTTTTGCTTGCCGCATAAAGACTTAGGGGGTGATCAACATTGTCATGGATTGAGAATGGCATTTTGGTATTAGAGCCATAAACTGAACTGCTTGAGGCATAAACAAGGTGGCCAACATTGCTGTGTCGACAGCCTTCTAAAATATGGCCAAAACCAACCATGTTGGTGTTAATGTAGGCAAGAGGGTTTTCAATAGAATAGCGCACACCAGCCTGTGCTGCCAAGTTCACTACCCCATCAAACTGATGCGCCTTAAACAGTGCTTCAACAGCCGCTCCATCCTCAATATTCATACGGATGTGAGTGTAATTCTTATGATGAATATGACGAGCGAGACGCGCTTCTTTAAGTGATGGATCGTAATAGTCGTTGTGG
>CABXJL010000012.1:0-29197 GCA_902512485.1 uncultured Gammaproteobacteria bacterium | reverse complement strand
CATACAGGTGTTACACTTTATTACTATCTCTCCAATCGTTTCACCGTCTGATGGCACATGAAGGCCTGTTTGTTGGTCAATGACGCTAACATCTTCGGTCATTGGAAATCGCACCCCTTGGCGTGCAATCAGTTGAGCTTGTGTGGCTGAACTTTCTTCGAGCCAGGAAGTTTGTGGAGCCGCTTGGAGAATGTGACCATAAGTTTCAGTTAAACCATAAACATGCATAACGTTGAAGCCCAGGGACATCATGCTTTCAAGCACTTTTGCCGGAGGAGGTGCGCCAGCAGTCATAACTTTAATTTCACGATCGAAAGTTTTTTGTGTTTTCTTTGGTGCATTGGCTAGCATGTTCAGCATTATTGGCGCTCCACCAAAATGAGTTACACTATGTTTATCTAGTAAGTCAAACACTTTTTCGGGTGAAAAGGCTCTAAGACATATAACAGTTCCTGCAACTGCAGCCATAGTCCAGGCATGTCCCCAGCCATTACAGTGAAACATTGGAACCGAGTATAGATATACTGGGTGATTTGGCAGTTCCCAGCCAATAACAGTGCCCATGCTCATTAAATAAGAGCCGCGGTGATGATATACAACTCCCTTGGGCTGTCCAGTTGTCCCTGAAGTATAGTTAAGAGACAAGGGGCGCCACTCGTCATCTGGCCTTTGCCATTTAAATGATGGGTCGCCATTCTCAACGAGAGATTCGTATTCAATGGTATTTTCAGTTACATTTGGTTTTGATTCAGCAAATGCATCATTTATTAAAACTACTTTTGGATTTGATGAAGAAATAGAGATTGCATCAGACGCCACCTCAAAAAGCTCCCGATCAACAAGCAGCATTTTTGCATTACTGTCATTAAGGATATGAGCAATTGTTCCAGCATCAAGGCGCACATTTATCGAATTTAGAACAGCGCCAGCCATTGGAATTGAAAAGTGAGATTCAAACATTTCTGGAGTATTAAATGCAAGGATCGACACTGCATCTCCTGGCATAACGCCATGGCTATTTAAGCTTGAAGCGATACGAACACACCTTTCTCTTGATTCGTTCCAGGTGTACATTCTATTTTCATAGATTACAGAAGTATTTTCTCCATATATATCTGCAGTCCTATGTAAGAATGAAATGGGCGTAAGTGGTACAAAATTTGCAGGGTTTTTGTCCATAGCTTTAACTGTTAATTTCTAAGTGTTATTCCATTATCTAGCATGGACACAATCCTTGCTTGTGTTTCTTGAGTTTGAGCAAGCGTTATAAATGAAGAGCGCTCAGCATCTAAAATATCTTGTTCGGTAAAAATAGTTCCAGAAGGGCAATTTCCGCCGGTCATAATTCGTCCAATTTCAGTTCCAACAGTAACATCATGTGGAGAAAGCATGCCTTTGTGATGGTTTGTTGAAAGCCAATCGAGCATTTCTTGAAAGTGTTCGGCTCCTGAGAGTGCTAAAGGTTTTCTAGCCTTTGCTTTTGAAACTTTATTAATTGATGAAAGCGCACTATTAAGTATGCGATCTCGATTCATATGAAAAACATCATTGGACCTTCTCATAGATAGAGCATCAGCTTCTTGAGGGGAGTTGGCTCGCCTTCCAAGCCCAATATTCATAAATGATTTCCAGGCAGCTTTATGATTGTCTCCTAGTTTTTCAGCCCATCTATAAAGTGTTTCTTTGCAGCCTCCTCCCGCTGGAACAACTCCTACAAAAGATTCAACAAGACCCATCACCGAGTTAGCATGAGAAACAACATGGTCAGCATGCAAAACAACCTCAAAACCACCACCAATTGACATGCCTACTGGTGCAGCAATTACAGGCAGTTTTGAGCTTCTCATTTGTAGCATTGTATTTTGAAAGTAAATAAGAAATGCGTCAAGTGAGTCGAAGTCATTTTTTTCAAAGAAATTTCTAACACTCCAAAGGCTTACGCCGCAAGAAAAGTGCTGGAAGTCGTTGTGGATTACAACACCTCGTAACCCCATTTTTTCAGATTCAGACACTGCATCAGAAATCATGTCTAAAGACTTACTATCCAGTGCGTTAGCTTTCGAGTGAAACTCAACAATTGCGGCATCTTCATACTCAAACCAGCTGGCAGATTCGTTAGAATTTTTTGCTTTAAGTGTTTGTCGCACTTCAGAAAATCTAAGGACGCCATTCGACCTAATAATTTGCTTTAGGCTCCCATCAAGGCATAATGCACTTAATCCTGATTTAGAATTATTATAAAATTTACTTGATTGGCTATTTAGAAGGAGGTCTGGAACATCCCTTCCATCACTTTTTAGTCTGTCTATAAAGCAGTCAATTCCAATTTCATCTAAAAGCTCAAAAGGCCCCTTGATCCAGTTATAGCCAAGCTTCATCGCGTCGTCTATTTTCGTTAAATCTTCAGTTACTTCTGGTACGAGAGATGCAGCATAGCAAAGTGTTTCTGAAACCACATCCCAAATATAAAGACCATATAGGTTTTTATCATTAAGAATTACAGAAATACCTTTTTTTTCTGCCTCTTCGAGAAGAGGTGTTTTTAGGCGTTCATGGGTGCTGTAATTTCCATTGGATAAATCGATTACTTGTATTTCATCACCAGCCTGTTTATAAAAACCTTTTTCATTTTTATTTCCAGTTTGACCATTCGAAATCATGGTAGCCATAAACTCAATTGGTGACGAGTACTTATGAAAAGCGTCATTTTCTGGAAGGATGCTTACAAGGCTTTTGACTACGTCAGCCATAAGATCAATGCCGATTAAATCATAGAGACCAAAAACACCAGTCTTTGGTAGGCCTATCGGCCTGCCAAAAAAAGCATCTGCTTCTGTAGGCGACAGTTTGTATTCAAAGGCCTTATAAAGCGCGCATTGGATGGCAAAAACACCCACTCTATTGGCAAGAAAGCCTGGAGTATCAGAGCATGAAACGACGCCTTTTCCAAGCATTGTTTCACTAAACATATCAAGTGTATTAATAACATCTTCTCTAGTAAACTCGCCCCTTACCAATTCAAGAAGCCTCATAAATCGAACAGGGTTAAAAAAATGAGTTATTGCAAAACGTTCACAAAACTTTTTAGGCATTCCTTTTGTTAAAAGACTAATTGGAATTGTCGAGGTGTTAGAGGTGATGATTGTTGTACCCTTGCAAACGTCATTTAACTGACGATACAATGTTTGCTTAATATCAAGTCTTTCAACTACCGCTTCTGCAACCCAGTCACAATCTTCTAGTTGATGAAAATCATCACGAGTATTGCCAAGTCGTATAAGTTTTTCAGCTTCTACACTCATCAGTCCCGGCATATCTGGATCTTTAAGCCTTTCAAGCCCTTTGGCCGATAAGCTGTTTACGTTTTCACCGTCGCTAGGAAGATCGAGAAGCCAAACCTCTATTCCTGCATTCGCAACTTGACCTGCAATTCCAGCACCCATCGTGCCGGCGCCAATAACGCCCACCTTTTTTATCTGTTTTAACATGATTGGATTTTTGTAATAAAGGGCCTTATGGCGTCAAGCGAAGCCTTCGGAGACTCCATAGGCAACATATGACCAGTGTTTCTGATACTAGTTACTTCAGCGTTAAGCGTTTCAGCTAACTCAACACCCAAATTATGTGGAGTCATTTTATCTTCTGTTGCAAGTACGACATTGCACGGCACAACAATCTCTTTGGCGCGTTTGAGCCCGTCGGTATACTTGCTGCAAGCGATTAAATCTACTGCTAGGGGATTGTTAGACATTATCTGACGTCCAATAGCAATCGGCTGCATGCCAGGAACTGCACTAGTGCCTTTTTGTGATTTGTTCCCAAAGCCCCATTTCAGCATCATGTCTGCAGCATCTTGGCTAGAATTTTTTGCAGTTTCGATTAGAAGCTCATTGACGGGTATAGCTGCGGCACTTGCCACGGCTGTCAATGTTTTTAATTTATCACCAAGCGTGTTAGCTGCTTCAAGCGCTATAAGAAAGCCTGCAGAGTGACCAACCAAATGTATAGACTCACAGTCTGCTAGCTTAAGAGCCCTAACAAGCCATTTACCCATCGCTTCAATAGACTTAATAGGCTCACCTGCTGATAAGCTATGACCTGGAAAGTCCGGAGCAAAAACTGAGAAGCCGTGATATGCGAACCACCTAGATTGCAGAGCCCAACATCGATGATCTAGACCACTACCATGTACGAAAACCACGGTTGGCTTTTTTGGATCAAACGCACAGCCCCCGGTTGCGACATAAGTCTCATGACTGCTAACAACAAGATTCATTTTGTTGTTATCTTTTCTGCTGCTTTAAGGCCTGCCTTAAAGTCGTTAATAATGTCAGTAATCGATTCGATGCCCACTGACACACGAATTAAGTCTGGGCTACTTCCAGAAGCTTTCATAGCTTCATCGTCTAGGCGTGAATGAGTTGTGCTAGCGGGATGAAGGACCAGAGTTCTCGAGTCTCCTAAATTCGCCAAATTTGATGACAACTTGAGCGCATTAATAAACGCGGCTCCACCTTCTCTGCCCCCTTTTACGCCGAAGCATAGTATTGAGCCAGCTCCATCTGGAAAAAGTTTTTTTGCAATTAGGTGGGTTGGATTCTCTGGCAAGTCTGGATGGTTAACCCATGAAACAGAGGATTGATCTAACAGCCACTTAGAGAGCTTAATTGCGTTTTTCACATGTTGTTTCATACGCAAACTAAGGGTTTCAACGCCTTGAAGTAACAAAAAAGCACTATGAGGGCTCATTGCAGGACCAAAGTCACGCATCGACTCTGCTCGAATTCTCATGGCTAAGGCTGAAGGGCCAAACTCTTCCCAAAAATTTATTCCATGAAAAGGTTCGTAAGGCTCTGTCAGTGACGGGTGTCGCTTGCTAGCCCCCCAATCAAAGGCCCCTCCGTCGACAATTGCGCCGCCTACCGCGACACCATGTCCACCAATCCACTTAGTTACAGAGTGCACAATAACGTCAACCCCGTAATCAAATGGTCGACAAAGCGCTGGCGTTGCAAAAGTTGCATCTAACACAAGGGGAATGCCATGATGATGAGCAATCTTAGATATTTTAGGCAGGTCTGAAACTTCAAGTCCCGGGTTTCCAATTGATTCGCAAAAAACTAGCTTGGTGTTGTCTTGAATTGCTTCCTTTAAGGCTTTTTCATCATTAATGGATATAAAGGTGCAATCTACATTAAACCGTTTTAGGGTGTGTTTGAGGAGGGTTCCCGTGGAGCCATAGATTTGTGTGGCACTTACAATATGATCTCCTGCAGAGCACAAGGTCATGAAGGTAACAAAAAGTGCGCTCATCCCAGAAGCGGTGCAGATGGCACCAGAGCCTCCCTCAAGTGCTGCAATCCTTTGTTCTAAAACAGCAACAGTTGGATTGGTTATTCGACTATAAATATGGCCGCCTTTTTCAATGTTGAAAATTGCGGCAGCCTCGTCAACGCTTTCAAATACATATGAGGTTGTTTGATAAATGGGAACAGCGCGACTACCATAATCTGAATCTGGATGATGCCCACTGTGTAACGCAATTGTTTCAGGACCAAAAAAAGAAGATTTGCCCATAATTCCCTCTGGTTAAATCAATGGCGATATTTTCTCATAATTGGTTATAACGGTGTTTTATAATTTTTTTTAAAACACTTATTGGGCCAGGGCCAGCTCAGCCCTCATGGCATCAATGGTTGATTTATAATTGTCAGTATTAAAGACCGCGGAACCGGCAACAAAAGTATCAGCGCCCGCTGAAGCAATGTCTTTAATATTGTCGGTTTTAACTCCACCGTCAATTTCTAATCTTGTGCTAAGATTTTTGTCGTCAATCATTTTACGGACGACTCTAAGCTTTTCTAAGGAAGAAGGTATAAATGACTGTCCACCAAATCCCGGATTAACAGACATTAACAAAACCATGTCAAGATGATCAATTACGTGGTCAAGGTAATGAAGAGGGGTGGCTGGATTAAACACAAGCCCAGCCATACAGCCTTGCTCTTTGATTAAGGCTACAGTACGGTCGATATGTTCAGAAGCCTCTGGGTGGAATGTAATATAAGAGGCGCCGGCCTTGGCAAAGTCGGGAATGATTCTATCAACCGGTTTAACCATTAAGTGGACATCAATTGGAGCTGTTACACCATGACTCCTAAGTGCGTCACAAACTAGAGGTCCGATCGTTAGGTTTGGAACGTAGTGGTTATCCATAACATCAAAATGAACAATATCAGCCCCAGAAGCAAGAACATTGTCGACCTCTTCACCAAGCTTAGCAAAGTCTGCAGAGAGGATTGAAGGGGCAATAAAGTTAGGCTGTTTCATAATAATCTCCTTTATTATTTAATGGCTAATAGGCATTTGCCTGTCATTTCTTCAGGTTGTTCAATATCCATTAGTGTCAATATAGTTGGTGCCAGATCAGCAAGTGTGCCATCAAGTGGCGCTGCGATAGAGGCTTTTCTGTGGCTCACATAAACTAGAGGAACAGGGTTAGTTGTATGAGCGGTATGGTGTTTGTTGGTTTTTGGATTTACCATTTGTTCAGCGTTACCATGATCTGCAGTAATAAGTATTTCGGCGCCATTCTCTTCGCATGTTTTATGGATTTCTCCAAGACAAGTGTCTACCGCTTCAACCGCTTTAATCGCCGCCCCAAGGTTTCCACTATGTCCTACCATATCTGTATTAGCGAAATTACAAACAATAAAATCATACTTTTTGGATTTAACTGCCACCACCAGAGCACTGGTTAGTTCGAATGCGCTCATTTCCGGCTTTAGATCATAAGTTTCAACGTTAGGTGATGGGATTAGCTTTCTGTCTTCGCCAGTTAATACAGCTTCAGCGCCACCATTAAAAAAGAAGGTAACATGTGCGTATTTCTCTGTTTCTGCAATCCTGAGTTGAGTTAATTCTAGGCTCGATAAATAGAAACCCAAGGTGTTATTAATTGAGACGGGCGGGTATGCACATGGAAGATCAAAGTCCTCTTTATATTCAGTAAGACAGACAAAATTAATTCTATTATATGATACACGGGGAAATTCTGTAAATTCAGTTTCAGTAAGCGCTCGTGTCAACTCGCGTGCGCGATCGGCTCGATAGTTCATAAAAATAACTGCATCACCTTCGTTGATTGTAACTGACTCACCAACACTTGTAGGCGCAATAAATTCGTCGCTTTCTCCGCTATCATAGGCCATTTTGACTGCATTTAAGGCCGAGTCTGCTTGGCGCTCACTTTTGCCACTCGAAAGCAATTGGTAGGCCTTTGAAACGCGCTCCCATCGATTGTCTCTATCCATTGCGAAGAAACGCCCAGTGACAGATGCTATCCTACCTGTTTTTAGTGTGTTTATTTTTTCTTCAAGTATTGTTATAAAATCTCCTGCGCTTTTTGGAGGCGTGTCTCTTCCATCAGTAAAAACATGCAGGAAAACTTTTTTACAGTCTTTTTGATGCGCCATTTCTAGCATTGCCTGTATGTGGTTTTGATGTGAGTGAACGCCCCCATCTGACAACAGACCCATAATATGAACAGCCTTGTCGTTTTTTCTTGTTTCATTTAAAGCAGCACATATCGAAGCGTTTTTAGAGAATTCACCACTATCAATATCATTTTGAATTCGTGTAAAGTCTTGCTCAATAGTACGTCCAGATCCTATTGTCAAGTGTCCAACTTCTGAGTTCCCCATTTGCCCGACTGGAAGTCCAACACTGCTGCCTGATGTGCTAATTAGGGTATGAGGGTAGTTGTTTATAAAATAATCCCAATTAGGCGTGTTAGCCATGGCTATGGCGTTATTTTCAGTAGCCTCTGAGTATCCCCAGCCGTCTAGAATTATGAGTAGTTTTGTTTGTTTCATTGGGTGGTTTAGTAATCAGACGTTAAATAAAAAGTGTATTACGTCACCGTCCTTAACAACGTATTCTTTACCTTCAGAGCGTAACTTACCTGCATCCTTTGCTCCTTTCTCTCCTCCAAACTCAAGAAAGTCTTTAAATGCAACCGTTTCTGCACGGATGAAGCCTTTTTCAAAGTCACCATGAATTTTACCTGCTGCAGCTGGCGCTGTATCGCCAATGTTAATTGTCCACGCCCTAACTTCCTTCTCTCCAGCAGTAAAATATGTTTGCAGGCCTAACAATAAGTAGCCAGCTACAATTAATCGATCTAGTCCAGATTCAACCTGACCCATCTCTTCTAAAAAGACCTGTTTATCTTCTTCGTCCATCTCGGCAATTTCAGCTTCAATCTCTGCACAAACAGCTACGACCTGACTGTTTTCTTTATTTGCAAAATCTTCCAATTGGGCAAGATAAGGGTTTTCAGAAAAGCCGTTTTCATTGACATTAGCCACATAAAGGACCGGTTTTGATGTAAGCAGTTGCATGCTTCTTAGTAGTTTTAACTCATCTTCATTAAATTCAAGCGATCTAACTGGTTGACCTTCTTCTAGCGCTGGAAGAATCTTTTCGAGTAGGTTTTTAAGAGGCCGTCCTTCTTTTTGACCAGACTTTGAGTTTTTTATCGCTTTTTGGTAAACCTTTTCAGCCGTTAAAAGGTCTGCAAGTGCTAGTTCTGTATTAATCGTATCAATGTCATCGAGGGGGCTAACTTTTCCTGCAACATGAACAATATCATCGTTTTCAAAACAACGTACGACATGGAGAATTGCTTCAGTTTCACGAATATTAGATAGAAATTGATTTCCAAGTCCTTCACCCTTTGAGGCGCCCTCAACGAGCCCTGCAATATCAACAAATTCCATAGTGGTTGGCAATATTTTCTGGGGCGATACAATATTGGCCAGACTTTCTAAGCGAGAATCGTTTACTGGTACGATCCCAATATTTGGTTCAATAGTGCAAAAAGGGTAGTTCGCTGAATCTATGCCAGCTTTGGTGAGTGCATTAAATAGTGTTGATTTGCCAACATTGGGTAGGCCTACAATGCCACATTTAAATCCCATTCATTGCTCCGTTAGTCTGAATGTAGCTGCTTCATGGCTTGTTCAATATCACCACTTACAAGAGGCTCTATAACGCCTATAGCTTCTTTTATGGCTTGTTCAATTAACATTAAGTCACTTTTCCCTGGCGGGTTTAAAACAAAGTCTACGACTTCATTTTTTGAGCCCGGATGTCCAATGCCAAGCCTTAAGCGGTAAAAGTCGTTTGTGTCAAGTGCCTTAATTGTATCTTTTAGGCCATTATGTCCACCGTGGCCTCCACCCATTTTTATTTTGACAGAGCCTGGTGTGAGGTCTAGGTCATCGTGAATGACTAGGATTTCTTCTGTCCCAATATTGTAATAGCTTGATAGGGCTTTTACAGACTGGCCTGAGTTGTTCATAAATGTTTTTGGTTTTAGTAGGAGCACCTTGTTAGTGCCAATAAGACAGATTGCCGTTTCACCAAAAAATTTTGATTGACTGCTGAATTTTGAATCCAGATTGTTCGCCAATGACTCAATAAACCAAAAGCCAGCATTGTGACGATGTGCTTGATAGTCTTTTCCAGGGTTTCCTAGGCCAGCTATTAGTTTAATCATCACAACGCTTCGATGTATTTCTTATTGAGGCAATAAGATTAGTCACGGTTTATTCTTCTGCGTCACCGTCTTTTGAGTCTTCAGAACCTTCCGAGCCTTCAGCACCTTCCGAGCCTTCAGCACCTTCACCATCTCCTTCTTCATCTAATTCAGAGTCAATATCTTCAACTTCCTCTTCCTCGATTATGAGCTTAGGCTCGGTTACTGAACAAACGGTTTGATCATGTGCCTCAACATCCTCGTGTTGAAGTGATGTAATAATAACTCCTTCTGGCAACACAAGATCAGTTAGTGTCAAGTGGTCACCAAGCTCAAGACCACTAACATCAACATCAATTCCGTGTGGTAAATCTTTTGGTAGACAGGATATTTCAATGGAAACAACGAATTGATTCAACATGTTTCCAATTCTTATTGCTTCATTATCTTCTGTGCCGATGAAGTGGAGCGGTGTTGTAGTAATAAGTGCATGTTTTTCATCAATACGAAAAAAATCAACATGAGAGATAGAGGTTTTTGCAGGATGACGTTGAATGTCTTTTATAACAACAGGCTCTTTTGACTTGTCAACCACCAAGTCAAGAACCGAAGTGAATGTATCTTCATCTTCTAATAGGTGGGTAATTTCATGAATATTTAGTGAGATCATCAACGGTGCTTTGCTTCCACCATAGACAATACTGGGCACTTTTTCTTCTTTTCTCAGGCGGCGGCTCGCACCTTTCCCCTTGTCTTCACGCACTACAGCGTTTACAGTTATACTCATTTTGAGTTCTCCAATAAATAAAAAAACACCACATTAAGTGATGTAACAAGTACCGCCTATCTTGCGACCAGATAGGCTGAGGCACATTTTACCCGATTTTTTTTGCCTGTAGCTAAACTTCTTTTAGCGAGCCTTAATCCAAAAGAGAATACTAAGAGCAGTACTCATTGCTACAAAAGGCCAAAGTGATTGAGTGGCCAATACGCCTGCAAGAACCAGCATTGCAGAAGCCACTATAATGGCGCTTTGTTTTGCTGCATTTTCTCGCAACTGTTTGATGATAGCATCTGTTTGTTTTTTTGTAACATCTTGCTGAAGGGCGCCACTCTCAAATTGTTTCAAGGCATTAATTGCCAACATTGGAAGTTGCGGCATTTCTGCAATAAGCTCTGGCAGTTGGGCAGACATTTTTTTTACTGATCCTTTAAGACTATACTTATCTTTGACGAGTTTCTCAAGGAAGGGTTTGGCCGTTGCCCAAAGATCAAGGTCTGGGTACAGAGTGCGACCCAAGCCTTCAATATTCAGAAGTGTTTTGTCGAGTAAGAGCAACTGAGGCTGGATTGAAATATTAAAACGTCTAGCCTCTTTGAATAGGCTCAGAAGCACCTGGCCGAATGAGATTTCACTCAAGGGTTTTTGAAAAATAGGCTCACAAACACTACGAATCGCATTTTCAAATTCAAGGACGTTGGTGCCTTCTGGCACCCATCCTGAGTCAAGGTGAACTTGAGCTACTCGCTTGTAGTCTTGATTAAAAAACGCTAAAAAATTCTGTGCTAGGTAATACTGATCAGCGTCACTGAGTGTGCCCATAATGCCAAAATCAACGCCAACATATTGTCCATCCTTGCCTACAAAAATATTGCCTGGATGCATATCTGCGTGGAAAAAGTTATGCTCAAAAACCTGTGTGAAGAATATTACTACACCATTTTCGGCGAGTGTTTTTAGGTCGGTTTTGTTTTTATTCAGGGCTTCAACATTACTTATTGAGGTGCCATAAATGCGTTCAGTTACTAATATGTTTGGTCTACAAAGATCCCAATGAACTTTGGGCACATATAAAAGATTTGAATCCTTAAAGTTCTTTCTTAGCAAAGAGGCATTAGCGGCCTCTGCCATCATGTTAAGTTCATTATAAATAATTCTTTCAAATTCAGCAACGGCCTCTCTCGGACAAAGTCTTTTGCCATCTGGGTGCTTTTCAGCTAACGCCGCAAAAGCATAAAGGAGGCGTAAATCGCGCTTTATTTTTTTCCGGATATCGGGCCTAACAACCTTGATAATAATTTCTTCACCATTAAGAGTGACGGCGCTATGGATTTGAGCGATTGAGGCTGAAGCGAGCGGCGTGTCATCAAAAGAAGAAAAAAGATTGTTAACGCTTTCTCCAAGACCTTTTTCAATAATCGACTTGGAGTCTTTGGCAGGAAAGGGCGGACACTTGTCTTGTAATTTAGCAAGTTCATCACCAATATCATCAGGCAAAAGATCTCTTCTTGTAGAGAGTGTTTGTCCAAATTTAATATAAATAGGACCTAACTCTTCTAGGGCGAAACGAATTCTTTCTCCTCTTGAAAATTTACTCGAAGGAAAATAGTGCCAAGGAGTGAGATAAACAAGGGGCTTGAAGCTTTTTAACAGAGGCGTTGATAGGACTAGGCTGTCTAGTCGATAGCGGACAAGAATTCTTGAAATATTAACAAAGCGAATAAAGCTTCTCATCTTAATGTGTCTTATTGTTAAAAAATCTTGATCGACTGGGCGCCACTAGAAGAGTCGTCAAATCATTTTTGAGTATTTCAACAATATTAGCTTTATCGTTACCTGCTTTACTTTTGATAAGCTTTATAGATTTTCCAAGCTGATGAGCAATAATATCGCCAGTGTAGTGGGAGACTAACTCTTCAACATCAATCGAGGTCAGAGCTATCAGGTCTGCTAATTGTTGGGCGGTTTTGATATTTCCATTGATTTCAATTTCATCATTTTCTATCAACTCTTCAAAGGAAGCGCCACTAAATAAAGACAAAAAGGCTGTTTTGTTAAGCTCAATATCAACATCAACGTTCTTCTTGTCATACATATCCATTACAAAGACACGTGAATTAGTAAACATAAACAGTAGCCTTAAATTGAACTCATCAACACTGAGCCCAATAGTTTTATTGTCAAGTCCGCTTGTGTCAATATTGTTAGTATTGATTAAGTGGTTTAGTGTTTTTTCAAGAGTAAGGCGAAACATCTTTATTAAGTTTTGATTGCCTTGTGGACTGCCACTATACCGCCAGAAAGATTGTGGTATTCGCAAAAACCAAAGCCAGCATCAAGTGCCATAGCTTTAAGAGTTTCTTGGTCTGGGTGTTTGCGAATTGATTCTGCTAGGTATTGATAACTCTGTTCGTCACCAGCAAAAAGATTACCCAGTTTAGGTATTAGATTGAACGAGTAATAATCATAGAGCTTTTCGAGCGTTTCGTTCTTAACTTTGGAGAACTCTAGCACCACTAAACAACCGCCTTTTTTAAGGACTCGGTGCATTTGCTCTAAAGCAATATTCTTATGCGTAACATTTCTAAGGCCAAATGCAATACTGACGCAGTCAAATGTGTTGTCTTCAAATGGTAGAGATTCAGCGTTTGTTTGGACAAATTCAACATCAATAATCCCATGGTCTAAGAGGTTCTTTCGACCTGCTTCCAGCATCGAACCATTAATATCAGACAAAATAACTTGGCCAGAAGGGCCAACCTTTTTTCTATATTTGATAGCTAGGTCACCTGTTCCACCGGCAATATCAAGCACCTTGTCGCCTTCAGCAACATTGCTACATTCAATTGTATAATTTTTCCAGAGACGGTGGGTTCCCATCGACATTACATCATTCATCAGGTCGTAGTTATCTACTACTGAGTCAAAAACACCCTTAACTAAGCCTTGTTTTTTATCAACATCGACCTGCTGATAACCAAAATGAGTGGTCTTCCCCATAATTATCTGGCTGGGTAGTCTCTAAAATCTTTGCCGGTATAAATTTGTGTTGGTCTAAAGATTTTATTGTGACTCACCTGTTCGTGCCAGTGCGCTACCCAGCCTGCTGAGCGGGCCATAGCAAAGATCGAAGTGAAGTGTTCTTTGGTAAATTTAAATATTTCAGCATAAAGAATGCCCGAGTAGAAATCGACATTTGGATAGACGCCCTTGTGGGACAATAGCTCGTCACAAATACTTTCAACTTCGAGTGCTGTTTCAAAGCGCTCGGATAAATTGAGGCCAGTTTTTTTGACATAACTTTTAATCATCTGTTCAAGAATTGTTGCACGAGGGTCCTTTGTTTTGTATTCACGATGACCCATGCCCCAAATTACTTTTTTGTTTTTGAGTCTATCTTCAATCCAAGGACGCGCATTTTTTGGTGAACCTATTTCGTCAAGCATAACAAGTACGTTTTCATTTGCATTTCCATGCAAAGGGCCTGCAAGAGTTCCTACCCCTGCGGCAATTGAAGAGAAGGGGTTGGCAAGTGTAGAAGCTGTTACCATGGTTGAAAAGGTAGAGGCATTAATTGTGTGTTCAGCATGCAAAATCAAGCATGCGTCTAATAGCTTAACAATTTCATCATCAGCTTTGTCGCCAAAGCACATGTACATAAAGTTCTCCGCGTAATCCATATTCTTGCTTGGCGGAATTGGATCATATCCTCTGCTTATGCGTGTCCACATTGCCACCAATGTGCTCATATTCGAGATAATCTTTACGAGCGCATTTTGAGTGTAAGCCGAGTCCGGCTCTGACGCTCCTGCATCCGGATAAAAAGTTGCCATTGAGGCTATTGCGGTTTGAAGCACGTCCATTGAGTGGCCTTTTTGAGGCAGCGCCCATAAGAGTGCGCGGATTTTGCTTTTAACCTCATAGCGTTTTTGTAAAAGATCTGTAAAGCCGTCTAGTTCTTTAGCGGTTGGCAGTTCACCTTGCATTAATAAGAGCGCAGTTTCTTCAAATGAGGAGCGTACAACAAGATCTTCAATGGAGTAACCTCGATAGGCAAGTATTCCTTTTTCTCCATCGATTGAGGAAATCGCTGATTTAGTTGCTGGGACGCCCGCTAGGCCTGGAATATATTCTTTCATGACTATTTCTGTTAGTTAATTAAATTGAAAAAGAGGAACCACAGCCACAGGTAGTCTTGGCATTCGGGTTGCTCACGATAAAGCGGGCGCCCTGAAGATCTTCTAAATAATCCACAGTAGAGCCCATAAGATATTGATAACTCATAGGGTCAACAACTAATTGCACACCTTGATTGTATACACCACTATCTCCTTCTTTTAGGTTTTCATCAAAGGTAAAGCCATAGGAAAAGCCGGAACAGCCACCACCAGTGATATAAACACGCAGTCTTAATTCAGAGTTTTTTTCTTCTTTAATTAATTGTGCAACCCTACTGGCAGCACTATCGCTAAAGATGATATCAGCCTCATCGGTAATTTCTGTTGCTTCCAACGACATTCTCCAAATTTTCTATCATATAAATAATCATGTATTAATGTGATCAAACCATGTTTTTTCTTACGGCAATAAACCAATCTGTGACAGGCCGGTTTTTTCGTCAATCCCGAACATTAAATTCATGTTCTGTATCGCCTGTCCGGCAGCGCCTTTTACTAAGTTGTCAATAACAGACATAATAATTAACTTATCGCTGTGCTCGACATACTGTATTGCTAGTTGGCAATAGTTAGATGATCTTACAGAGCGTGTTTCAGGGTAAACGCCTTCAGGTAGTATTTTAACAAATTCTTCATTTTTATAGGCATTTTCGAAATAAGGCCTAACATCAACGCCTGACTCAAGCAAGTCTACATAGATGGTGGCCTCAATGCCTCGAATCATGGGCAATAGATGTGGGACAAATGTAAGCCCAACTGCCTCGCCAGCCATGATTTCTAATTCTTGTTTCATTTCAGGAAAGTGACGATGGCCACCTACACCATAGGCTTTAAAGCTTTCAGAAACCTCAGAAAGGAGCATGGCTTTATTGGCAGTGCGGCCAGCGCCGCTAGTACCTGATTTGCAGTCTGCTACAATATTTGAACAATCAATCAGTCGATTCTCTAGCAAGGGTTTTAAGGCTAACAGAACTGCTGTTGGATAACAGCCAGGGTTTGCAACCAAGCGAGAACTTTTAATGGCCTCTCTTCGAATTTCTGGCTGACCATAAACTGCTTCTTCGAGGAGCGAATTTTGGGTGTGCTCCATGTCATACCACTCGGACCAGTTGCTAGCGTCATGAATACGGAAATCTGCACCTAAGTCAATTACTTTGATGCCCTTTTCAAGAAAAGGTCCGGCACTATTCATGGCAACACCATGCGGTGTTGCAAAGAATATAATATCACAGTCATTAAGGTTCTTGTCATCCGGCAATGAGAATATTAATTCTGATAAACCGGCCATGCTTGAGAATACTTCTGCAACTTTTTTTCCTTGAAGCGCTCTTGAGCTAATAGTGGTGACTTCTACGTCAGGGTGCTGATGCAATATCCTTAAAAGTTCAACTCCTGTATAGCCTGAGCCACCAATGATTCCTGCCTTAATGTTCATTAACCTTGCTCCCTAGCATCTTTTCAAGGTAGTGGATATTCACCCCACCTTTCATGAATGTTTTGTCAGCCATAATACTTCTTTGAAGCGGAATATTCGTTTTAATGCCATCGATGACCATTTCATCTAATGCGTTTTGCATTTTGATTATCGCTTTGGTTCGAGTTTCGCTAAAAGTAATCACTTTTCCAATCATCGAGTCATAATGAGGGGGGACATTATAACCATTGTAGATGTGTGAGTCTATCCTAACTCCAAGACCACCTGCAGCATGGTACTGTGTGATTTTTCCTGGAGAGGGCATAAAACTCTTGGGGTCTTCAGCATTTAGTCTGCATTCTATAGCGTGACCTTTGATTTGAATATCTTTTTGGGTTATCGATAGCTTGTCGCCTCCAGCAATCAAGATTTGCTCCCTTACAATATCTATACCTGTAACCACTTCTGTAACAGGGTGTTCGACCTGAATTCGAGTATTCATTTCGATAAAGTAAAATTCACCTTTGTCAAACAGGAATTCAAATGTACCTGCGCCACGATAATTAATTTTTTTGCAAGCTTTCGTACAGATGCTGCCTATTTGATTTCTTAATTCTTTGCTTATGCCAGGTGCAGGAGCCTCTTCAACAACTTTTTGGTGGCGACGTTGCATTGAACAGTCTCTCTCACCAAGGTGAACAGCATTACCATGTTGGTCTGCAAGAACTTGTATCTCTATATGTCTTGGTGTTTTTAGAAATTTTTCCATATACACTTCATCGTTACCAAAAAAGCTTAAAGCCTCTGTCTTGGTAAGTTCAATGGAATCAGAAAGCTCTTTTTCCGATTCAACGATACGCATTCCACGCCCACCTCCACCTCCAGAAGCCTTTATGATAATCGGGAAGCCAATTTTTTTTGCAATCTTGATATTTGCATTTACATTTTCACCGAGTGAGCCATTGGAGCCAGGAACGCAGGGAACACCAGAATTTTGCATCGCCTCTATTGCTGCAACCTTATCACCCATTATGCGAATATTCTCAGCTCTAGGGCCAATAAAAATAAAACCACTTTGTTCTACTTGTTCGGCAAAGTCTGCATTTTCTGAGAGGAAGCCATAGCCAGGATGAATTGCGTCAGCATGTGTTACCTCTGCAGCACTAATAATAGCAGGCACATTGAGGTAACTCATAACCGAAGGATGGGGGCCAATGCAAACTGCCTCGTCGGCTAAACGAACGTGTTTGAGGTCTTTGTCAGCGGTTGAATATACAGCGACTGTCTGAATTCCAAGCTCTTTACAGGCTCGAAGAATACGCAGGGCAATCTCTCCTCGATTGGCAATTAGTACTTTATTAATTGAACTCATTGGATTACGATTAGCGCTTGTCCAAATTCAACTGCTTCGCCATCCTTAACAAGAATCTCAACCACAGTGCCTGAGTGGTCAGCTTCAATTTGATTCATGATTTTCATGGCCTCAATAATGCCTACAGTATCACCTTTATTAACGTGCTGGCCTACACTAACAAATGGCTTTGCACTTGGCGATGGTGCTGAGTAATATGTGCCAACCATTGGTGATGATATAACATCGCCACTTATCTGGGAATCTTTTTCTACAGCCGTTGTTTTTGGTGCAACTTGACTAGGAGTCACAATAGCTGCTGGTTGTTGGGCGAGAGTTGGTGTCATGAGAGGCGCGTTACCAAATCGAGAGATTTTTACAGACTCTTCGCCTTCTTTAATTTCAATTTCAGCCATACCAGATTGCTCCAGTAGCTCCATTAGTTTTTTGACTTTACGAATGTCCATTGCTCCCCCTCTGTTGTTCTATGAATTTAGCTGTCAGTTTTAACCTAGCATTAATTTTTTTTCGTTAGAAGTATAAATGCCATCCAGCCTCTCCTCTGTCCAATAAGCTTAGGTTAGATTCTTCGAACTAAAAGTTCAAGTATAAGATGACTAGCTTAATAATATAAGATGAATTTTAACATCTATTTAGTTAAATATAGTGAGCATTGCCAGCATTTTCGCAGCAAATAGGTGAAAATAATCTAGAGGCTATTTACGTGTTTAAGGAAGTCAGTGGCGCTAATTTCTCCAATAATTCTATGAGATCTTTGTTCCTTGCCATCCTTGAAAAATAGAATTGCTGGGGGTCCGACGATATTAAATCTTGCTAATAATTTTTGATTAACCTGATTGTTGTCCGTTACATCTGCTGTCAGAGCAAGAGTGCTTAACAAGGCCTGAACCACATCTGAGTGTGAGAAGACAGCCCTTTCTAATTTATTGCAGGAAACACACCAGTCAGCATAGAATTTAATCACTAGTAGTTTGTCGCTGTTTTCAGTTTCAGAAATAGCTAAATTAATTTGACTTTCAGATTCTACAATTTGAAATTGCAAGCTTTCTGATGATTTTATATTGTCACCATAAATCAGTGATGACATGTATTGTTGTATGTCTCCACCACCTTTAACTAAAAGCAGCCAAAGAAGCAGGCCATAACCCAAAATAATTAAACCAGTGGCTTTAACCAGCAGCTGCCATAAGCTTTTAATTTTAGTGAGATTTCTAAAGGCGCCAAGCTTAATCGGCACTATAGTCAGTAAACTTGCCCAAAGAACAAGGGAGATGATTGGGTTCAAGATGCGGTCAAGTAGGTATAGTGCAACTGCTATCATGATGAACCCAAAAATATTTTTAATGGTATTCATCCACGGCCCAGCCTTGGGAAGTGCGTTGACTCCCCATCCACAAACTATTAGTATTGGGATGCCCATTCCTAACCCCATTGCAAAAAGACTTATGGCGCCTTTTATTGCGCTACCACCAGCTATAACGTAGCTTAGAGCGGTTGCTAGGAATGGAGTCACACACGGCCCTACAATAAGTGCCGAGAGAAAACCCATTATAGAAACTCCAACAAATTTACCACCAGTCTGTTTGTTGCTCATTTGACTAAGCTTGTTTTGAAATTTGGTTGGTAGTTGAATATCGTAAAAACCAAACATAGAAAAAGCAAGAAAAATAAAAATTAAACTAAAAACAACTAATATCCATGGCGTTTGCATGATAGCCTGCAAATTGATTCCAGCTCCAAAATAGCCGGCAGTGGCTCCAATCAAGCCATAAGCAAGAGACATTGAAAGTACAAATGTTAAAGACATCAGAAAAGCTTTTGTGGAGCTAGGAGTTTGTTTTTGTCCAATAATAATGCCAGATAAAATTGGAATCATTGGGTATACGCAAGGAGTCCAGGATAGAGCTAAGCCTGCCAACAATGCTCCAAAGAATAAAGTCAAACCTCCCTGCTGAAACAGCTCTCTAGCTTTTAATTCTTCAGTATTTATTGAATCTTCAGGTTGGCTTTTGATGGTCTCAGCTCCTGAGAGCGAAACCCTAATTAAGTCATTCTCGGGTGGATAGCAAACACCACCATTCCAACAACCTTGGTATCCTACATTTAAACTAACTGAATCATTTTGAATTTCACTTAAAGTGACTAATATTTCTATTGGTCTTTCGTAAACACTCACTTGGCCAAAAAATTCATCTTGCTTAAATTTTGCCTCTGGAAAATTTATTGTTTCAATTTTCGCTCCATCAGCAACAAAAGACATCTTATCTTTATAGAGGTAATAGTCTTCTTGAATGAGCCAATTAATGACAAGAGTTTTATCATCAATTGCAACAACATTTAACGGAAAAGCTTCATGGACCTGGAGTGGATGGGTTTCGTTATTGAGGCTGTCTTGTTGCTGAAGGATATTATTAATTTGAGAACCGCTATCGGCACTCGTGCTCTGACTCAACCCACTATCTTTAGTTAGCTCAGAGGCCCAGTTTTGTGAGAGTGGTGCCAGCACTATAAGCAAAACAATCGACACAAAACGCTTCATAAAAGCCTCAAAATTTTGATAAGATTTATTGATTCAGAGGGGTATTAATTCAAATTTCTCCAGCCTCTTCCAACACTTTTCTTGCGATCCTAAAACATTCAACACCCTGGGGTACGCCACAATAGATTGCAATGACATGCAATATCGACTTCATCTCTTCTTTACTTACACCGTTTTTAAGAGCACCTTTGCAGTGAATTTCCCATTCATCCATTTTTCCAAGTGCAGCGATCATGGTTAGGTTCATCATCGATCTGGTTTTCTCATCAATTGTATCGTCTCCCCAACCAAAACCCCAGCACCACTCGGTCATCTGTTCTTGAAAGTCTCGATTAAAGTCGTCGGCAGAGGCTAAGTTTTTTTCAACATAATCACTACCTAAGGTTGCCTTTCGCTTAGATAGCCCTAATTCAAATAATTTTTTGTCCATCTTCTTTCTCCATAATGTAGGGTTTACATAAAATATCTAATTATCTTATAACAAAGGGGTTGCCCATGGGTTCTGGGGAGGTGTTAATCCATGTTGTTTTAGTTCTTGTGTATTCATGAATGGCATCCATGCCTGCTTCGCGGCTTCCACCACTTTGTTTGAATCCACCAAAAGGCGCGATAGGGGAAATAGCTCTATAAGTATTTACCCAAACAATCCCAGAGTGTATCTTTTGGCTAACGCGGTGTGCCCTAGCAAGGTTTTCAGTAAACACGCCCGCACCTAGTCCAAAATCAGAGTCATTGGCCATTTCTATCGCCTCCTCTTCGGTCTCGAAGGTAATGGCACTAATAACGGGGGCAAAAAGTTCTGTTGAGACACAGTCAATGGCTTGGTTTGGACAGTCAAGCAAGGTCGGTTCAAAGTACCAGCCCTCTGACAAGTAGTCAGGACGTTTACCGCCAAAAATAATCTTGGCGCCTTGCTTCAGGGATTTATTGATGACATAATGAGCTCGTTCAACTTGATGGGCTGTTGCCAGGGGGCCGACTTGAGTTTTTTTATCCAACGGGTCACCAACAACTATGGCTTTGGCGCGTTCCTTAATCTTCCTAAGTATTTTACTATGAATAGATTTTTGAATAAATACGCGTGACCCAGCTACACAGCTTTGTCCTGAGGCGCCAAAATTACCTGCAATAATGCCATTTACCGCACCCTCAATATCGCAATCATCAAAGATTAGCATTGGAGACTTGCCGCCAAGCTCAAGACTGACATGGGCAAAATTTTCTGCAGTATTTCTAACAATGTGTTTTGCAACTTCACTTCCTCCTGTAAACGCAACTCTTGCGACCTTAGCATGAGAGGTAATAACGCGTCCGCATGGTTCACCAAATCCTGTGAGGATATTAATGACACCAGGTGGAAAACCTGTCTTATCTACCAATTCAGCAAATTTAAATAAAGCGGCGGGCGCCTGTTCAGATGCTTTTACGACAATCGTATTACCGGCCGCCAAAGCAGGGGCAATTTTAGTTGCTGACAGAAATAGTTGTGCATTCCACGGCACAATAGCTACTACAACGCCTATTGGCTCGCGGCTTGTAAAGACTCTCATGTTTGGTTTATCGATAGGCAGGACTTCACCCTGAATTTTGTCTGCAAGTCCAGCATAATAATAGTAGTAATCAGCTACATATTTTGATTGAGCTCGAGTTTCAACTGCTAATTTGCCACTGTCTCTCGTTTCGAGCTCTCCAAGTTCATTTGCATGTTTTGAAATTAAGTCACCCAATTTGTGCAATAGTTTTCCTCGTTCAGTTGCGGTGTATTCTGCCCATGGTCCTTTATATAGAGCATCATGCGCCGATTCAATAGCCGAATTTGACTCTTCCTCGTTTGCTGCAGGGAATGTTGCCCAAGGTTTTCCATTGGCCGGGTTAAATGTTTTGAAGCAATCTACTCCAGTACTAAATTTACCGTTAATGTAGTGTTTAAATTGTTCCATTCGGTTTCCTTTTTAAGTAAATGCAGGCATCACTTTATTAATAAAGAGTTCTAACGATTTCTTTTTCTTTTCGAAACTCATACTACTGTCAACCCAGTAGCTGTATTCATCATAGCCAAGTTGTTCACAGAACTTGATTCGTTCAATGGCTTCCTCAGGTGTCCCAATAATACTATTTTTACGCATATTTTCAGGTGAATACATCTCAATTTTTGACATTTCTTCTTCACTAAGTTTTTTAATAAGTCCTTGTTCAATGGGTCTTTCGTTCTTGAACCAAGCACCGAAGTAACAGTAGAATCTGGAGATATCTTTTGCACCTTGAGCCAATTCTGCTTCTGTTTCAGCCACAAAGGTGTGACGCAGTAACATTATTTTGGGTCTTGGTTTTTTAAGGTACGATGCACAGGCATTGTTAAATTTTTCCATCAAAGATTCAACTTCATCGTCACCTAACCATAGCGGCGTGACTTGAACATTACAATCATTTGCTAACGCAAAATCATGGGAATGTTGATCTCTTGCTGCAATCCAGATTGGAGGGTGTGGGTCTTGATATGGTTTAGGAGAGCTAGTCGTTTTTGGAAAAGACCACTGCTTCCCATCATGTTCGTAGTCACCCTTCCAAATTCCTTTAATTGCAGGGACTATTTCCCGAAGTGCAGCACCAGCATTGAAAGGATCTATCCCATCAGCCAATCTGTCGTATTCAAAGGAGTATGCGCCCCTAGCCAAGCCAAGCTGTAGACGACCTTTAGTAATAATATCAGCCATTGCAGTTTCTTCTGCTAACTTGACAGGATGCCAGAATGGGGCAACAATGGTCGCTGTACCAAGTTTTATTGTTTTTGTGTGGTGTGACAAATCAACCAAATTAGTGAAAGGGTTAGGGGCGATAGTGAAATTCATGCCGTGATGTTCGCCATTCCATATTGTGCTAAAACCGCCTTTTTCTGCCATCGTGCAGAGTTCGATAAATTCTTCATAGAGGTGTATTTGAGATTGACTCTTGTCAATACGTTCCATATGTGCAAAAAAAGAAAAATCCATTTCAGAGCCTATAAATTATTGTTTGTTTTTGTAATTGCCTCGACCTTGCCTTCACTTTCTTTACCAACAAATATACCAAAAGCGTTTAATTCTCTCTCCACAATATAGCGTTTAAGCATTATTCTACTCGCATCGTCTGCGAGATGCTCAAAGGGAATCGCATCAAACTCATAAAACTGACCAGCAGTGACAGCAGATCCGTCCTCAATTTGGGCACGGTAATATATGAGACTAGTCTTATCATCACTGTTTTCAAAAACTGAGAAAAGGTAATGTTCAGTGACAGAAAGTTGTAGCTTTCGTAGTTTTCCAAGAAGACTGTTATCATCATCAACAGAGCCAAGTCTTGTCGCTGATGGAAAATATAGAACACCGTCTGTTTCATCCTTAAGCAGGAGTATTTTTTTGCGCCATTCAATTAGTGCGCCAACAAGTATTTTTGTGTCTTCATTTTCCATGGCTAATAGCATTTTCTTTTCAAGGCCTAGGTTCACATAATTTCCACGTAAATAAACCAATGGCGTTTTTATGGAGCTATCGAACGCTTGAACTTGACCAATAAGAACAAAGTGGTCGCCAGCTTCTATGAAGCTATCCTTTATGCAGTCAAACCAAGCAACGGATTCATTGATTATTGGACTCCCAGTGATTTTAGGCTCCCAATTAATTTGCTCAAATCGGTCTGTTGCAGGAAGAGCAAAAGTATTAGAGATGTGGTGTTGGCTTTCTGAAAGGATGCTGACTGCAAAATGATTTCCATTGGAAAAGGCTTTAATATTGAAAGAAGTCTTATCAATGCATATTAAGATTAAGTGTGGCTCAAGTGAGACAGAAGTAAAAGAATTCGCAGTAAATCCTATCGGTTTAGAGTCTTTATCTAGAGTTGTGACAACAGTAACGCCAGTTGGAAATGAACCAAGCGCTTGTCGGAAGTTGCGCATCTCCTCATTATTCATCAGACTTTTCTTTTTTGGCTTTCATAAAAAATTGTTCAATAATTGGATTAACTTTGTCAGCAGCTATATAGGACATCATATGTGCCTCACCAGTAATAGAGTTGCTGGAACCATTAGGCGTTTCTTCAGCCATTTGTTTTGACATAGCGGGAGTAGAATTTGGATCCTCGTCTCCTGTTAAGTATAGTACAGGAGGCCTTAAACGGGATAGCTTATTAAGAAAAACTTTGTCAGACAATGCAAACAGTCTATAAGCCCTGCCATAACCTTGTGGTGATGTATCTGCGAGCCAGTTACGAACTTTTTCTATTTTTACTAAATCATCTAAGCTTGTTTTGTTTTTAAACCAGCGTTCTAATGTTTGCTCAATATTAAGTATCTTGTTAGTTTGTAAGATTTGATTGGCTCTATTCAAAACCCCTTTTTGTGCCACCTCGCTTCGATTAAATGCGATATTTATTGGTACAAGGGATTTAACTTTATCTGGATGTTTGAGTGCAAAGGCAACACTGATAAGCGCCCCCATAGAATGTCCCACTAAAGAAATTAATGAAAGGTCAAGATGTATGAGAAGATTGTTCAGCTGTTCTACGTAATCATCAAGTACTGGTTCTTCTGAAGGTAGGGGGCTTTCACCATGACCAAGAAAATCATATGTTATAACTTGATAATCACTACAAAAGTATTCAACTTGTGGAGACCAAACATCTCCCCTCATGCCAACGCCATGAATAAAAATCAAAGGAGAGGGTTGATTACCATAGGATTTAAAGGCAGTGCCGTCTTTAGTATAAAAAGTAGATGCAACCTTTAGATTGTGTTTTCTCAAGTCATGCACAAAATGTTCCGTATTTAAGTTACTAAAAATCGTTTACTAGGCACACACCTTTTTTTGCTCACTGCCTGCCGACTTGAGTATGAAGAAAATATAAAGTATTGCTTGTTACCTGTCAAGCCAAGATAAACTCAAGTTAATATTTTAAGGTTAAATGCCAGTATTTACGCTTAAAAACTTAATTTTTATAGAGAAAAGCTTATTTTTTTATAAAAATTCAGAAAATTAGCTGAATAATGCCAATTAAATGCGGAAAAATCAGTAAAAAAGTATAAAAAAGGTGAATATTTGTTAAAAAAAGGCTATTTTTGGTGTTTTTTAGTGAAAAGAACGCCTTTTTTTAATTTTCTATAAAACTTTAAAATATTGCGTATTTATTGAACAACAATAACCATTGCTGGTCGAACTAGTCGATCGTTAAGAGTAAATCCTATCTGTACAACCTCAAGGACCGTGTTTGATTTTTTGTCAGGCATCGGTACCATGGTAACTGCTTCGTGGAGTTCTGGATTAAATGTCTCTCCAACAGGATCAACTGTTTCAACCCCAAACTTTTCAAGAGTTGAGTTGAAAACTTTATTGGTTAATTCTAGACCTTCGATGGTATGTCCAAGGGTTGCATTTTTATCCATTGCAGATTTGAGGCCTATAGACAGTGAATCTTTTACTTCTAAAAGTGCTTTTACAAAAGCATCCAAAGCATACTTGTGAGCCTTTTCGAGGTCTTTTGCATTACGTCTTTTTAAATTTTCCATTTCGGCTTGGGAGCGTAATAGTTTGTCCCAGTTGTTTTTTGCTGATTGTTGGGCTTCAGCAAGCTGAGTCTCTAGATCAAGAGATTTTTCATTCTCATTTGAAGCATTATTTTTAGCCTCAACATGCTCTTCTTTTTGCTGTTTTTGTTGTTTCTTTTTTGTCATTATTTAATCAAACTAATGTATATTTACCTTGTTATGTAGTCACTCTTTAGAATATTTCAAGGCCTATGTTTAATACAATTGGCATTATAACTAAACTACAAGATATTACCAGTCAAGAAACTGCAAGGGAGTTGGGTGCTTTTCTTAAAGAACAAGATGTGTCTCTTGTAGAGAATGAGAAGGATATTAAGAAGAATGCAGACTTGATTGTCGTTGTCGGCGGTGACGGTAGTATTCTCAGTACAGCAAGAACTTATGTTGATAGCAATATTCCTATTCTTGGTATTAATCTCGGTAGACTCGGATTTTTAGCTGATGTTTCTGTTGAGTCTATGATGAATGTAGTAAGTGAGATTATAAGTGGTGAATATATAAAAGAGGAAAGGGCTTTGTTGAGCTGTCAAGTTGAGCGAAAAAGCAGCATCTTATCTCAACATTTGGCATTCAATGAGGTGGTTGTGCATCGCAATGAAACCCCTAGGATGATTGAATTTGAATTATTCGTTGACGGTGATTTTGTTAATAAACAGCGTGCAGATGGGATGATAGTAACGACACCTACTGGATCTACCGCATATGCACTATCCAGCGGCGGACCAATTATGCACCCTAGTGTTAATACGATTTGCTTGGTATCAATAAGCCCTCATACGATGAGCCATAGGCCATTTATCCTTAATGGAGATAGTGAAGTGTTAATTTCACTGATAGATTCAGACGACAAAGCTACCGTTAGCTTTGATGGTCAAGCCTCTTTGCCAGTTTTGTTGGGAGATAGTCTTCGTGTTAGACAACATGATAATTTTATTCACTTAATACATCCAAAGGGCTATGACTATTTTGATATTATTCGGTCAAAGTTACACTGGGGTCACAAGGTTTAAAACGCTTAAACTATGCTAGATCAACTATCTGTAAAAAATTTAGTGGTTGTAGAAGACCTCAATATAGAGTTTCTACACGGCATGACTGTTGTCACTGGAGAAACGGGTGCTGGTAAATCAATCATAGTTCAAGCGCTTAACTTAGCTATCGGTGGACGCTCAGATGCTACATTGGTTCGAAATGGGGAAAGTAGGGCAGAAATCATTGCAACATTTAGTCTTGATGGCAATCAAAGTATTCAAGCTGTCCTTAAGGGTCTTGATTTGGAAGATGGTAACGAATGTATTTTGAGGAGAGTTATAGGGTCTGATGGCAAGTCAAGGTCTTATGTGAATGGAAGTAATGTGACTTTGTCGACTTTGAGAGATGTTGGCTGTCATTTGATTGATATGCATGGTCAAAATGAACACCAACTGCTACTACGCAATCATCAGCATCGTATTCTATTGGATGACTTTTCAGGCACCCATCATCTTTGTGAGGAAGTTAATACTATTGTTCGTAGATACAAACAAGTCACTCAGGAGGCTGATGATTTGAGAAATAGTAACGAGCTTTTATCTGCACAAAAAGAGTTATTAAATCATCAACTTCAGGAGCTTATTCAGTGTCGGCTGGATCAAGATGAATTAGATAGTATTGAGAATAGCTACAAAATATCAAGTAACGCCAGCCTATTGATAGAAAAAATTTCTAAGATACTTGAGTCTTTAGATCATGAATCGGGTGTAAACAATATTTTGATAGAGGGGGAAGATGTTATCGCTCAAGCGAGAGAATTTGATAATCATTTAGAGTCAATTCAGTCTTTATTGTCAAGCGCTCAAGTGCAGGTCCAAGAAAGTATTTATGATTTAACGGATTATCTAAATAAAGTTAGCGGCCAGGAAGTTAATGTCACCGATTTGGAGGCAAGAATTAATATGTTGCATAACTTGGGTAGAAAACATCATTGTCAAATTCCAGAATTATTAAATACACAAAACACTATTCAAAATAAACTCAATGAATTAGATACTTCTTCTGATAAGTTAGAAGAATTATTGACAAAACAGAATCAACTTGAGAAGGACTACTACAAAAAATCAAAAACACTGAGCCAGAAAAGACAACATGCCAGTGTATCTCTTTCAGAAAAGGTGACTGACTTGATGCAAGACTTAGGTATGCCTGGCAGTGAGATTCTTTTTTGCCTTAATTCTTATAAAGATTCAATAAGGCTAAATGGAAATGAAGAAATTATTATTCATGTGAAAACCAATGTCGGCCAAGATCTTAAACCTTTAAGTAAAGTAGCTTCTGGAGGTGAGTTGTCACGTATTTCACTGGCACTATCAGTAGTAACCAGTAAAACCGAGCTTACTCCGAGTATTGTTTTTGATGAGGTTGATGTTGGTATTAGTGGTTCGGTTGCAGAAATTATTGGCCAGCTTCTTAAAAGGTTATCAGGTCGATATCAAATTATTTGTGTTACACATCTGGCACAAGTTGCTGCTCAAGGAAAAGAACACTTGAAGGTTGTCAAGATTCAACAAAGCGGCTCAACATTTACTCAAGTCACAGCACTCAATCAGGAGCAAAGAACCGACGAAGTAGCTCGAATTTTAGGTGGTATTAAAATCAGTGATAAAACAAGAATGGCTGCAGAAGAAATGATTAAAGCGAGCGCTTAAATTGTCCAGCTTAAATCTATTCCGGGCTCTTAATAGCTTTATAAAAAAACCGATTTCAATATCCTTTAAGAATGACTATCATTAGTCACTAAAAAGTTGATTTTTAGCCAATAATATATACTTTGAAGGCTTGACTCTTTGGCGTAAGATTGTATAATGTTGCGTTTGTGTATTGGCTAGGGTAGTTGTCGAAAAAAAAGGGGAAAGTGGTGGCTTCAATTTTCCAGTCTTCGCTTCTTGTTTTAGTCGTTATAGCCTTTGCTATTAATGGTTTTGGACTTGCTGCCCTTTATGGGGCGTTGGTCAGTTTTAGTAATACTTGGCTTTTTGATTGGTATACAAATAAACAAAAAGTGGTAGTCGATGCTGATGCTCAAAAAAGTTTTAAGATGGCAATCAAGAGTAGTGCGCTCAGGATGTTTGCTCTAGCGACATTAACTTTAATTGGACTAGGTTTATTGAGACTTGAGCCAGCCGCGCTGATTTTGAGTTTAGTAATTGGACAAATTGGATTTATATTGGATAGGTTTAGGCAAAAATAATGGCAAGTGGCGAATTAACATCTAGTGCTTATATTAAGCACCATCTTCAAAATTTAACATACGGAAAATTTCCTGATGGTCATTGGGGTTTTGCTGAAAATGCCATTGAAGCTAAAGAGATGGGATTTATGGCTTTTCATGTTGATACACTTGGTTTTTCATTTGTATTAGGAGCATCGTTCTTGTTCTTGTTTTTTAAAGCTGCTAAACGTGCATCTATTGATGCACCAAGTGGCTTCCAGAATTTCATAGAAAGTATAATCGACTTTATTGACGATAATGTTCGCGGCTCATTTAAAGGCCAAAATCCTATGGTAGCACCCTTGGCGCTAACTACCTTTATTTGGATAATTTTAATGAATACGATGGACTTAGTTCCTGTTGATTGGTTGCCTGTGTTAGCCCAGAAGATCGGCTCAATGTTTGGCATTGACCCTCATCATGTATTCCTAAAAGTAGTGCCGACAACGGACCCTAATATGACATTCGGTTTATCGATTGGCATCTTACTGTTAATTCTTTACTATAGTGTCAAAGAGAAAGGGTTAGGTGGTTTTATCGGCGAACTAAC
>CABXJL010000011.1:0-29625 GCA_902512485.1 uncultured Gammaproteobacteria bacterium | reverse complement strand
AGACCCTGTCGGATCAATGGGAAATGATTCGGCATTGGCCTGTCTCTCGGATCAATCTCGCATTATTTATGACTACTTTAAGCAATTATTTGCCCAAGTCACCAATCCTGCTATTGATTCCATTCGAGAAGAAGTGGTCATGTCATTGCGCTGTGCTATAGGACCAGAAGGAAACTTGCTTCGCAATAAGGCTGAAAATGCTAACCGTTTGGTGATTGAACATCCCATTCTAACGAACAAAGAAACGTCGGCCCTGAAGAATTGCAACCATCGAGGCTGGACAAGTAAAACCATTGACATCACTTATGAAATTGATGAAGGACACAACTTAAGTGACATGCTTGATGATATTTGTCAGCAATGCTCACAAGCCATCAAAGATGGTCACAGCTTGGTTGTCTTATCTGATCGCAAAGTGAATTCAAATCGTGCTTCCATAAGCGCTTTATTAGCATCTTCAGCGCTTCATAGATACTTAGTAGCCTATCACAAAAGAACCCAGGTCGGAATCATCGTTGAAACGGGAGAAGCTCGAGAAGTCCATCATTTCTGTCTAATGACTGGTTTTGGCGCTGATGCGGTTAACCCATATCTAGCATTTGAAGCACTTTGGCAGGCAAGGCGCGATAGTTTAGTCAAACTAGAAGATGATGACGCTGTTGTTACGGCCTATCGTAAAGGAGTCGCTAAAGGTATGTTGAAGGTGATGGCTAAAATGGGCATTTCAACCTTGGCGTCCTATAAAGGCGCCCAAATCTTCGAAGCGGTTGGCTTATCACCTGAAGTGATGGACAAATGTTTCTTTGAAACCGCCAGTCGTATCAGTGGTGTTGGCTTTGAAGTCCTGCAAACTGAAGCCGAAACTCAACATAAAAAGGCATACCTTTCAACTTCATTCGATAATCTCGGACAATATCATTGGCGTAGTGGTGGCGAAAAACATATGTGGGAGCCACAAACCATTACAGAGCTTCAAAAGGCTGCTCGCAGTAATGATAAAGATGCTTATTGGGAATTTTCAAAAAAATCTAACGAAGAAGGAACCCGTAACTGTACACTACGTGGCTTGATGTCATTTAAGCCAGGCAACCCAGTCGATATTGATATGGTTGAACCTGCCAAAGAAATCGTGAAAAGATTTGCCACAGGCGCGATGAGTTTTGGTTCCATCTCCGCCGAATCTCACGAAACACTTGCCATCGCCATGAATCGTATCGGTGGTAAGTCAAATACCGGAGAAGGTGGCGAAGATCCTGCACGTTGGACACCAGATTCAAATGGCGACTCTCGAAGAAGCGCTATCAAGCAAGTTGCCTCCGGTCGTTTTGGTGTTACTATCGAATACCTTAATAATGCCGATGAATTGCAGATCAAAATCTCGCAAGGCGCCAAGCCGGGTGAGGGTGGCGAGTTGCCAGGAAAAAAAGTTGATGAAGGTATCGCTAAGATACGTTGTTCGACTGCTGGTGTTGGACTAATTAGCCCTCCACCACACCATGATATATATTCTATTGAGGATTTATCACAATTAATTTTTGACCTTAAGAGATCGAATCCAGAAGCCCGTATTAGTGTGAAATTAGTTTCTGAAATGGGCGTTGGAACTGTCGCCGCAGGTGTAACTAAAGCAAAATCTGACCACATCCTCATTTCCGGTCATGATGGTGGTACTGGTGCTTCACCTCTTACCTCTATTAAACACGCTGGCCTGCCCTGGGAATTGGGTCTTGCCGAAACCCACCAAACCTTGGTAATGAATGATCTTCGTTCACGTGTTGTCATTCAGACAGATGGGCAACTTAAAACGGGCCGCGATGTCGCCATAGCGGCATTGCTCGGTGCTGAAGAGTTTGGTTTCTCTACGGCGCCTCTGATTACACTCGGCTGTATCATGATGCGTAAATGCCATCTCAATACATGTCCTGTTGGAATTGCAACTCAAGATAAGGTTTTACGTAAAAAGTTTACAGGCAAGCCGGAACATGTTGTTAATTACCTATTCATGGTCGCTGAAGAGTTGCGCATCATTATGTCGGATCTTGGATTTAAATCAATCAACGAAATGATTGGTCGTGTCGATATGCTGGAAATGAATAAAGCGATTGATCACTGGAAACAAGACTCTATTGATCTTGGTGCAATTTTAACACCTGCTGACACTCAATATAAAAATGCTGGCACCTATCAAAGCATCCCGCAAGATCACCAACTCGATCAGCAATTAGACCATGAGTTAATAGCTCAATCTGAGGTTGCCATTGAGGACAATGGAAAAGTTACAATCGAGTCAGTTATTGCTAATGTTGATAGAACTGTTGGCGCAATGCTTTCTTCCCATGTTGTTAAAACAAGGAATAAAAATGACCTAATTGATGATGCTATTCATATTGACTTTAAAGGCTCCGCGGGTCAATCGTTTGGCGCATTTCTAGCAAAAGGGATAACCTTGTCTGTTGAGGGGGATGCCAATGATTATGTTGGCAAGGGACTTTCTGGTGGTCGTATTATTATCTATCCACCTAAAAATTCAACATTCGTTACACAGGATGAAATTATTGCTGGTAATGTTTGCGGCTATGGCGCCACTGACGGTGAAATGTATTTATCTGGTTGTGTTGCAGAACGCTTCTGTGTTAGAAATTCTGGACTCATTGCCGTCGTTGAAGGTGTCGGAGATCATGGCTGCGAATACATGACAGGTGGTCGGACAGTAATCCTTGGCGAGGTTGGACGTAACTTCGGTGCAGGTATGAGTGGCGGTATAGCTTACGTCTACAATCCAAACCTTACACTCCAAAGTCAAGCTAACCCATCCATGATTGATTTTGACCCGATGGATGATGAATCACAAAAAGAGTTGTTAGATTTGCTATCTAAGCACGCTGAATTTACAGGTTCTCCAATCGCAAAACAAATTTTAGGCAATTGGAATACAGAATTGGCACACTTCGTGAAGGTTATGCCAAAAGCTTTTAAAGAAGTTTTAGCAGCACAAAATAAACAACTACTGCAAGCAAGCTAAATAGGTATTGCATCTATAACATCTGCACTTAGACCCAAAACCTCATCTATACCATCACCTACCACTGGTATTACAGAAATCAAAGAACCTGTAACTCTCATAGGAACAGTCACAACTTTAGTTAATACACAACCTGAAAGATAAAGGCTTATTAAAGCAAGCACAAGCAATTTTCTCATTATTTTCTATCCATAATACTAAATTGATATGAATACTTATTTTTCTCATCTGGCTGATGTGACTCACGACTTACTTCTAGCCAATCGTTTTCATCGTAATGAGGGAAATAAGTTTCCCCTTCAAATGCTCCTTCAATATGAGTAATGTAGAGTCTACCTACATTAGGAAGAAACTGTTCGAATAGGTTTGCTCCGCCAATTATCATCACTTCTTCTTCGTCTTGAGTAATCGAAAGTGCCTTCTCAATACTGTCAACTACTTCACAACCTGGAATTGAAACATCCGGATTTCTGGTGATTACAATATTTCGACGATTTGGTAATGGCTTGCCTATTGAGTCATAAGTTTTACGACCCATCAAGATTGAATTGCCAGTAGTAATTTTTTTAAAAAAAGCTAAATCCGCAGGAAGATGCCAAGGCAATCCATTGCCTTTTCCAATTAGGTGATTGTCATCCATCGCAACAACAATAGATAAGCGCATAAAGCCTGGCCTGAATAAAGTAAAATATTGGGATATTTTACAATTTTTGAACTTCTAGTGTCGCTCATTCTTGCCTCCTCTTCGCCCTTCAGAAAAGCTATTTTAGAGAAACTTGGTATTTCCTTTATCACTGTCTCTCCAAATATTGATGAAACTCGGAAAAAACAGGAAACGCCATATAATTTGGTCTATCGTTTGGCTGAAGAAAAAGCAAAAGAAGTAGCAAAAACTCACTCTGGACTTATTATTGCTTCTGATCAAGTAGCTACCTTGGATAGTGGTAACGAAGAAGGCGATGAAATACTCAATAAACCGCTGACTCACCAGAATGCCTTTGCACAACTACAAAAAAGCTCAGGTAGAACTGTGACATTCCTTACAAGTATTGCTCTACTTAATACTGAAACCGGAATTCTTCAAAATCATGTGGAGTTTTCCCGAGTATTTTTCAAGTCTCTCAGCGATAGTCATATTTTGTCTTATCTTGAAAAAGAAGATGTTCTTAATTGTGCAGGAAGCTTTAAATCTGAAGGTCTAGGAGTTTCTCTATTTAATCGTACTGAAGGTAACGATCCAAACGCTTTAATAGGATTGCCTACGATTCAACTAAGCAAAATGCTTGATAAGGAAAATGTTCATATCTTATGAACATTCTTTATCCTGAAAACTGCAAAACGTTTTCGTCGGGGTCAACATATTACTGGGGCTCGCTTTTTGGATCTTCAGAGGCACTCGCATTAATAGAGTTTGCTAAAACTCAACAACAGCTTGTACTCTATGTGGCGAAAGATATTACACATTACGTACAAATTCAAAGGGAGTTGAATTTTTACAATTCTTCTATGAAGATATTAGGCTTCTCTAACTGGGAAGTTCTAGCTTTTGACCACTTTTCACCTCATCCAGATATTGTTTCATCTCGTCTTCAAACACTTTCACAACTTGCTACTCTTAAAGCTGGAATTGTTATCACGACTTTAGAATCCTTATCACAGAGATTGTGCCCTACTGATTATATTGATAAATATAGTTTCAGTTTGAATGCAGGTGAAACACTTGAAATTGAACCCTTTGTTAACAAGCTTTTAAAGATTGGATATCGCAGGGTAACAACTGTGATGGAGCAAGGGGAATTTAACATTAAAGGTGCCTTGATTGACCTTTATCCAATGGGTGCTAAAAGTCCCTATAGAATTGATTTATTTGATAATGAAATTGATTCAATCCGAACATTTAAAGCTTCAACCCAGAGGTCAATTGAGGTTATAAACCATATTAACCTTTTACCTGCACGTGAATTTGCAACTGATAGGGAAAGTATCTCAATCTTTAAGAAAAATTATCTTTCTGAGTTCGGCAACACAGATGGTTTCATTTATAAAGAGATCAGCGAAGGCAGGTTTCCAGGTGGTATTGAATTCTACTTGCCTCTTTTCTTTAATAAAACAAATACCCTGCTTGACTATTTAGACACAGAACCAATTATTGTTTATCAGAAAGGATTTGTAGAGGCAACTCAACTTCATAGTGTTGAACTCTTAGATCGTTTTGAACGCTGCAAACTCTCACTTCAAAGACTACCTTTGCCAATCAATAAGGTTTTTTTGAATGTTGAGGAACTCTTCAAACTATTGCAAGACAAAAAGAAAATACAAACACAACCCTCTAAGTCCAATAAAAAAGAATCTATAAACTTTTCTTCAGCATTATTGCCTCCTCTGAAAATTCAATCTCAAACAAAAAATCCACTCAAAAAATTAATCAAATTTCTAGAGAATTGTGAAGGCAGAGTATTGATTGTTTGTGAGTCTCAAGGACGGCAGAGTGTACTCACCGACCTCCTTTCAAGTTATCAGTTAAGTGCGGTTAATTGTGACCATTGGATTGACTTTCTTGAACAAAAAGAAAAGCTTTGTATTACTAATGCGAGTCTAAGTGAAGGCATTCTTTGTGATCAGTTTGCAATCATTACTGAGAACAATTTATTTGGCAAAGATGTTGTTAAGCAACAGCGGCGTAGACGTGCTAAACACAAAGATTTTGATGAAGCTATTAAAAGCCTCATTGAGATTCAATTAGGCGACCCTATAGTTCATGAACAATATGGAGTGGGTCGCTACCTTGGCCTAAAAAGTCGTAGCTTTGATGACAATCAACAAGATTTTTTATCACTTGAATATGCCAACGGTGCAATACTATTGGTACCTATTACGTCTCTTAATTTAATTTCTCGCTACTCTGGTGCAAACATTGAACATGCTCCACTTCATAAACTCGGAAGCCAACAATGGGCTAAAGCAAAGAAAAGAGCAGCAGAAGCGCTCTATGATGTTGCTGCAGAGTTATTAGAGATATACGCCAAGCGAGAATCACAAAAAGGTTTTGCCTACCCTGAGCCTACCGATTCTTATAGCTCTTTTGTTGCTAGCTTTTCTTTTGAAGAAACGCCCGATCAACTTAAAACAATGGAAGACGTTTTGCTCGACATGCAATCTGATAAACCAATGGACCGTTTGGTTTGTGGTGACGTGGGCTTTGGTAAAACTGAGATTGCTATGCGGGCTGCTTTTTTAGCTGTCGAAGCTGGTAAACAGGTTGTGATGTTGGTACCAACGACCTTGTTAGCTAGTCAGCATTACCAAACTTTTGTTGATCGCTTCGCAAAATATCCTGTCTTGATTAAATCAATTTCTCGATTCCAAAGCATCAAAGAACAAAAAAAAATTAAAGACGCCCTCCAGGAAGGCAAAATCGATATTGTAATAGGGACCCATAAGCTTATCCAAGGTTCAATTAAATACAAAAACTTAGGATTAATTATTATTGATGAAGAGCATCGTTTTGGAGTTAAACAAAAAGAAACCCTCAAACAACTTCGAGGTCAAAGTGATATATTAACAATGACTGCAACGCCAATACCGAGAACACTTAATATGGCACTTAGTTCACTTAGGGAGCTTTCCATCATAGCCTCACCTCCAGCTAAACGTAGCGCCATCCAAACCTTTGTCGATGAATGGGATGATGAAACAATCAAGGAAGCTTGTTCTCGTGAATTACACCGAGGTGGGCAAATTTTTGTCCTTCATAACGACATTGATACGATTGACAATATGGCAGCGTCACTAAGTGAAATGATGCCAAATCTACGGGTTCGTATCGCCCACGGTCAAATGCCAAATAAAGAACTAGAACAAATTATGGCTGATTTTTACCATCAACGTTTTCAATTGCTGGTTTGTACTACAATCATTGAAACAGGAATTGATATTCCAAGCGCCAACACTATCATTATTAATAATGCACAAAATTTTGGTCTTGCTCAACTTCACCAACTTCGTGGCCGAGTAGGTCGTTCGCATCATAAAGCTTATGCTTATCTCATTATAAAATCACATCAATCCATAACCGCTGATGCTAGAAAGCGTCTAGATGCGATTGCGTCTTTAGAAGAACTTGGTGCCGGCTTTATGTTGGCTAATCACGATCTAGAAATACGTGGCGCTGGTGACTTGTTAGGAGAGAACCAAAGTGGCAAGATATCCGAGATCGGCTTCAATCTTTATCATGACCTCTTGAAACGAACAATTCAGGCAATTAAAAATAACACCAAGCTCGACCTTGATGATTCATTGATCGATGAAATCGATATCAATATTGGTATTGCTTGTATTATCCCTGAAACCTATCTAGACGACGTTCATGAACGTTTAATACTATATAAAAGAATTGCCAGTGCTGAAGATGATAGTGAATTAAAAGATTTAAAGATCGAGATGATCGATCGCTTTGGTCTGTTGCCAGATACAACCAAAAACCTCTTTGCCTCAACTTCATTGAGGATTTTTTCCAAAAAGATTGGCATTGAAAAAATCAACATCACAGATGATAAGGCTGAAATTACTTTAAATCAAAAAAACACTGTTGAAACAAAAAAAATAATTAATCTAATTCAAAAACAACCACAAAAATACCAATTAAAAAATCAGAACACCCTGGTCTTTAATATTTCGATGGATGAAGACGGCTCTCGAATTGAAAGAGTCAAAAATCTAATAAATCAGTTGAATTAAGATTAGATATTGAATTGTTGCTTGAGACTAATGTATTCAATTGCCTCAATGCGAGTGCCAAACTGACCTACCACTAAAGCAGCTGCAGCGTTGGCAAATCTTCCTGCCCAAGCGTAATCATGGCCATTACTAATGGCATACAAAAAAGATCCTGCAAACATATCTCCAGCTCCATTGGTGTCTACAGCATTGGTTGACACTCCAGGGCTATGTATAAGCTGGTGACCGTCGTATGTCAAAGAGCCTCCTGGGCCTCGGGTAATGACAAATGTTTTTGCATACTGTTTGAGAACGTTTGCAGCAGCCTCAACTGTATGTGTTCCTGTAAACCTTCTAGCTTCATCAGTATTACAAAAAAGTAAGTCAATACCTTCTCCTATGACATTTTTAAGGCTCTCTGAAAAGACTTTTACTACATAAGGATCGGATAGACTTAAAGATGTTTTTACACCTTTTTGTTTAGCGTAAGCCATGGCATTAATGGCAACATCAGTCCTTGCTTTATCGGTGACAAGATAACCTTCCATATATAACCACTTTGAGTTTTCTAAGGATTTCGTATCAACCTCTTGGAACGAGATATCAATACTCACTCCCAAAAAAGTGTTTAGGGTACGTTCTGCATCTTGGGTAATCATAACAAGACACTTTCCTGTGGTACCCTCGCCTGCTGATACATCATGAAAATCAACACCAGCAGCGTTTAAATCTTTTACGAAAAAATCACCCTCCCAATCATCCGCTACCTTGCCAGAGTAAAAAGTCTTTGATCCAAAACTACTAGCTGCAACAATGCTATTGCAAGCTGAACCACCACAATTACGTTTGACAGGAGTTTTTTGAGAAGTTAACGCGTTGATTAGTTGATGTTGACGTTCCTCATCAACAAGAGTCATTATTCCTTTTTCCACTTTATTTTTGCTTAGAAAGTCGTTAGAAACAACAACTTCGATATCCACTATGGCCGCACCTATTCCGTATATATCATATTTTTTCATTGCAGTTGTGATCCTAAAAATGTTTATTTTAAATAATAACTCTTAGACTCTTAAAGTATTTGGCACTGGAAAATATACAGACTCATTAGCTCCACTTACCTCAACTACCTCATTCGCACCATTATCTAAAAGATAACTGACAACCTCCTGAACTAAAATTTCAGGTGCAGAAGCCCCTGCTGTTATACCTATCGAATCCACTCCCTTAAGCCAAGCGGGATTAATATCATTGACTCCATCAATTAGATATGATGGTTTTTTATTTTTTTCTGCTATCTCTTGAAGTCTATTCGAGTTCGATGAGTTTTTTGAGCCAAGTACTAACAGCATATCTGAATTATTAATGATGGCCTTTACTGAATCTTGACGATTTTGTGTCGCATAACAAATATCACTTTTTTTTGGGGCTTGAATCTGTGGAAACTTTGATTGCAATGATTCAACAATCTCTCTGGTATCATCAACTGATAAAGTTGTCTGTGTAGTATAAGAGATATCTATGCCGGTTGGAAAATCAAGTGTTTCAACGTCACTTATTGATTCTACTAGGGTAATTTTTTCGATGTCATTTGACTGGCCTAGAGTGCCTTCAACTTCAGGATGTCCAGCATGTCCAATTAGAATAACTTGATGATTTTGTTTTTGACGTCGTGTCACTTCTTTATGTACTTTTGTTACTAAAGGGCATGTTGCATCATAAATAGTAGATGTAATTAAGTTTGCATCTTTTCTGACTTTTTGAGAGACGCCATGAGCACTAAAAACCACAATACCACCTTCGGGCACCTGATTAATTTCGTCGACAAATACCGCTCCCTTTTCTTTCAGGTTGTTGACAACAAATTGATTGTGAACAACTTCATGACGGACATATATTGGTGAACCGTGCTTATCTATAGCACGCTCAACTATCTGAATTGCGCGTTCGACACCTGCACAAAACCCTCTTGGGTTAGCCAGAAATACTTTCATGATTGCTATACATTATTATTATCAATGGATTAGTAAGATATCTATAATTTAAAAATAAAAAAATTAGATTTACTATTTATAGTTTAAAGCAGACAATATCTGAAATATTTTATTGCGTAATTCTGAGCGGTGAACAATCATATCTATGGCACCCTTCTCTAATAAAAATTCACTCCTCTGAAAACCTTCCGGCAACTTTTCATTAACAGTTTGCTCTACAACCCTAGCGCCAGCAAAACCAATCCTAGCGTTGGGTTCTGCAATTTGTATATCTCCCAGCATCGCTAAGCTCGCAGAAACACCACCCATCGTCGGATCGGTCAAAACAGAAATAAATGGAATTTTCTTGTCGGCCATCAGTTTCACAGCAAGCGACGTTTTAGACATTTGCATCAAAGAAAAAAGTCCCTCCTGCATTCGAGCTCCTCCGCTCGCTGAAAAACAAACAAGCGGGTTGCTGTTCTCAATCGCTGCATCCGCTGCTCTGACGAACTTTTCACCAACAACTGAACCCATCGAACCCCCCATGAAATTGAAATCAAAGGCTGTGGCCACAATCGGCATACCCTTCAATAAACCTTTTTTAACAACCAAAGCGTCTTTCTCTTTGGTTTTTTTTTGAGCGTCAATATAGCGGTCTTTGTATTTTTTTTGGTCTTTAAATTTCAGAGGGTCCGCAGACTCAATATTTGGCGCAATCTCAAATTGATGCTCCATATCCAGGAAATTTTCAAGCCGAATTCTTGCCGATATTATTAAATGATGGTCACACTTTGGACAAACATAAGAAAGGCGCTCAAGTTCTTCCTGATAGAGGACGCGACTGCATTCAGGACATTTACTCCAGAGACCTTCTGGAATATTTTTTTTAGCGTTCTTACCAATTGATGGCAAAATTTTCTCTAACCAGCTCATAGTAGGCCTTGATTAATTAATGGCATTTGAGATTTGATTTGCCAGATTACCAATCTTAGTAATCATTTTATCCTTATCACTAGAGAATTGTTCAACAATAGAAACAAGGGTGCTTCCAACAATAACTGCATCGGCATTTTCACTCACTTGTTTAGCGGTTTCAGCATTTTTGATACCAAAACCTACGCCAACTGGTAGTTTAATATGATTTCGCATCCTAGCCAGGTGATGGTTCACAGAATCAATATCTAAATTTCCAGCACCAGTGACACCCTTCAAGGAGACGAAGTATATATAACCAGTTGCTATTTTTGAAATGTCCTTTAGTCGGTCATCAGTGGTTGTTGGAGCTACCAGAAAGATGAGGTCAATTCCAACAGCATCCAATTCAAATTTAAGATCATGGGCTTCTTCAGGAGGCATATCCACTACCAAGACTCCATCCACTCCAGCCTCCTGAGCTCTCTCTGCAAAGGCTTTATAACCATAAACTTCAATTGGATTGGTATAGCCCATTAACACAATACCAGTACTTTGATTGTGCTCTCTAAATCTCTCAACAATGGCAAGAACATCACTCAAACTAATACCGTCGGCAACAGCACGTTCGTGAGATTTAGCAATCACCGGTCCATCTGCCATGGGATCAGAAAAAGGCACACCCAGCTCAATTATGTCGGCACCATTGTTCGCCAAAGAAAAGACCAAGGCCTCAGAATTATCTAGACCTCCATCGCCGGCTGTTATAAATGGGATAAAAGCTTTTTTTCCAGATTGCCCGAGTTCCTTAAAAATGTTTGAGATTATTGACATAGCTTTGTTCGTCTTATTGAGAGTCGGATTTTAACACAGAAGCATTTCAACACAATTTATTGACCTATCCAAGAATATTTGATTTATTGTACTTTATGATAAGAATGCACAGCATCTACCAATACTTTCATATTTTCGGGATTAACATCTGGAGTTATACCATGACCAAGATTAAATACATGACCAGTTTTCCCTTTAAATTGATCAAGCACTTTATTAACTTCAGCGACAATAACCTCAGGTGTGGCATTAAGAACTGATGGGTCTAGATTACCCTGCAATGCTACTTGAGATCCAATCCTTCTTTCAGCCTCTCCTAGCTCTATAGTCCAGTCTAGACCAATTGCATTACAGCCACTTAAAGCAATCTGCTCAAGCCAAGCAGAACCTCCTTTTGTAAACAGTGTCACCGGAATCGTCTTACCTTCATAATGACGCTGAATTCCTGCGACAATTTTTTTCATATATCTGAGAGAAAAATCCTCATAACTCTCTTTATTTAAAAGGCCACCCCAGGTATCAAAAATCATTACTGAATCTGCACCTGCTTCAATTTGGCTATTCAAATAATCAATGACCGTTTCTGCCAGAACGTTTAAAAGTTGATGCATATGATTGGGATGTTCATACATCAAACCCTTAACTTTTGAAAAGTTCTTGCTGGAACTACCCTCTACCATATAAGTCGCCAAAGTCCACGGACTGCCAGAAAAACCAATAAGGGGAACTCTGCCTTTGAGATGCTTTTTGATTACTGAAACCGCTTCACTGACATAGGCAAGATCGCTTCCAACATCCGGTTTAGACAATCTATCTATATCACCAAGTGTGGCTAAAGGTTTGGAAAACTTGGGACCTTCACCTTCCACAAAATGCAATCCAAGACCCATCGCATCTGGAATGGTTAGAATATCCGAGAAAAGAATCGCAGCATCCAAATCAAAACGTTCAAGAGGCTGAAGTGTCACTTCACAGGCGAGCTCACTTGATTTACATAAGCTTAGAAAATCACCAGCTTTTTTTCGAGTCTCACGATATTCAGGTAAATATCGCCCCGCTTGTCGCATAACCCAAACTGGAGTACGCGTTACTTCTTTTTTCAAAAGGGCGTTTATGTAGTCAGATGCCATAATATTCTCTCAATCGAAAAGGTGATTATAATGATTTTGCAGTATATTTCAGGCTTCCTTCTGACACAAAAAAAAGCCACATATGTGGCTTTTCAAACATAACAGTTATTATTTAGCGCTTGAATGCGCCGTAGCGAGACTTAAACTTCTCAACACGACCGGCAGTATCTACAATTTTTTGCTTACCCGTATAAAAGGGGTGACAGTTTGAACATACATCTATGTGTATTTCATCTTTAGTGCTAGTTGAACGCGTTTCAAAAGCATTGCCGCAACTACACACAACCTTAATGGCTTCATAAGAGGGATGAATTTCTGTTTTCATTTTACTAATTTGTTATAGTTAATTATGTATTAGAAGCTGCCCAGTCATCGCCGTACTTTTCACTGTAAAAATCTGAAAGTGACCCGCAACTTGCCAATAAAATAGTAAAGGTTATTAGTGATAACAACATCTTAAATTTTTTCATTTAATTAGCCTTCCTTGAATTCAGTTATATAGTCAAAAACAAAATGCAGGTGCATTATATACTATCTCTCATTTGGGGTGTATGTTTTAACGCTCAATGCGTGCAGTTCCCCACTTTTTATTTCTTCACTCACTACCGCAAGCACTATTCTTTGTCTCTGTAAAAGTGATAGCCCTTCAAATATCGGAGAAACAACAACTGCAGAGCAATTACAACCATCGCCTTCCATGGTTATTTGAGATTGATCTATATTAGATTCGAGTTTTTTTTGTATTTCTGCTAAAGTCATAATTGACCCCCACTTAACAAGAGAAATTTAAGCCCCGAAAGCACCCTTAAGTGCAAAGAAGAATACAATTGACATGACAGCGCCAGCAGGTAGAGTCACAATCCATGATAAAAATATTCTACTAATAACTCGAGTATCTAATGCAGCCATTCCTCGAGCAAGACCAACGCCCAGTACTGCGCCAACCAATACTTGTGTTGTTGAAACTGGAATTCCAGTGCCTGAGGCAATAACAACTGTTGCAGCAGCAGCCAATGTTGCAGCAAAACCACGAGATGGAGTTAGCTGGGTAATACCAGTACCTACGGTTGCAATAACTTTATGACCATAGGTAATAAGACCAACAGCGATACCAACACCACCAATAAATAATATCCATAAAGGTAGTGCACTCTTGGAACCGACAATACCCCCACTATCAATAACACTATAAATTGCTGCCAACGGACCGATGGCATTAGCAACATCATTAGAACCATGAGCAAAAGCCATTGCTGCTGCAGTAATAATCATAAGCACACCAAATATTCTCTCCATTGAAGCATAGTAAAAGTCTTTGTTTTCATCAGGGTCAAGATGGATGTTACGAATCAAAAAGGTTCCAATAGCAGCTATGAATACCCCAAATCCTATTGATAGCATATAACTTGTCACTGTGTCAAAACTTAAACCAACATGTTTAAGTCCCTTAAATATAGTCACTAAGGAGACTACAAGGCCAACCAAAAACATATAATAAGGAACATATTTTTTTGCATTATTGAACGGATGATCAGTATCAATAATTAAATTTTGAAGACTTCTAAACAAGGTAAAGGCAATGATTCCAGCCAACACCGGTGATGCTAACCAACTCATTACAATTTTAACGACTTGATTCCACTCAACGGCATCAACACCAACACCAACAGCACCAAAACCTACAATCGCACCAATAATAGAGTGTGTTGTAGATACTGGCCAACCTAATGATGAAGCAATTAATAACCACGAACCTGCAGCCAATAAGGATGCCAACATACCATACACCAATAGATGTGGTTCATTGGCAAACAATGCTGCATCTAGTATGCCTTTACGAATAGTAGCAGTCACCTCACCACCAGCTAGAATTGCACCTGCAAATTCAAAAATCACTGCAATAATAATCGCTTGTTTAATTGTAACTGCGCCAGAACCTACAGATGTGCCCATTGCATTAGCGACATCATTTGCACCAATACCCCAAGCCATGAACACACCAAAAACAACTGCCATTATTATTAATACATTACCATAATTGGCAATAATTTCCATATTATGTCTCCAGCAATTATTTAGTTAGCATGACTTCGAAACGCGAGCCCACCTTTTGTGCCGCATCTGCAGTTTCACCTAGCCATTCAATGGCTCGATAGTAAAACATCACATCAACAGGAGGCAAGTCAGATTCTAGGGCGAATAGTTTGTTACGAATATCGTTTTGAGCGTTATCAGTCTCGTGCTCGAGCTCATTGACCGTTTTAATCATTTTGCCAACTATTTTTCGATTACGACTACTAAATGCAGTTTCTAATAATTCATCTAATTCATTGACTGCCATTAAAGCGGCACCTGAAGTTTCAACACAAAGTCCAGTCAACTTTATAAAGTCACCCGCAATTTCCTCAGGCAAAACCATATGACGTGTCATCATTAAACCGGCAAGGTCTTTAGTAATGTTGGCAATTGAGTCTTGAATTAGAAGAACGTCTAGCAAATCTCTACGCGAAAAAGGCATCATAAAAGTGCTCGGCAAATTCATGCGTAATTTCTTTTTCAGTTTGTCTGCTTGTTCCTCTCTATTATTAATTGAAATGTGAACTGTTTCTGCCTTCTCCCAATCTTGAGCATTTGCTGCTTTAGCAAAAACAGCAAAATCTTTAAGACATGAGTGTACTTGCTTCATGTGCTTTTGAAGAGGAGCTATAGGAGACTTTCCAAATAGACTCGTAATATTATCGGTATTGGCCATATTTATTATTTACTCTTTATAATCTAGTGCGGATTTTACTATTAAACAATCAAAATATTAATAAATCAAAGTTTAAAAAGCACACATTTATTAAAAGTGTAATATTATACAAAAAACTAGTTATCGCTTAAAATAAGTATTAATCCTAGTAAAGTACTATAAACCCATAAAAATATGATTGACGCCATCATCTTAGCTGCCGGCCAAGGCATTCGAATGAAATCAAATAAAGCAAAGGTACTGCACCTACTTGGTGGCAAATCATTATTGCAACACGTTGTTGATGCAATTAATCCTTTATCTGCTTCAATCAATATTGTGATTGGCAATGATGCCGAACTTGTAAAAAATACAATTAACAGCCATTCTATAAATTGGATATTACAAAAAAAACAATTAGGGACAGGGCATGCAGTTCAGCAAGCAAAAACTAGCATCAATGATAAATCGACTTGCATCATTCTCTATGGAGACGTACCGCTCATTTCGACAAATACAATAAAATCACTGATAGCCCAATCACATTCAACAGGCTTTTCAGTTTTAAGCGTAATTCCAGATGACCCGAGTGGTTATGGACGTATAGTGCGTGATAAAAATAAACGAGTCCAGGCTATCATTGAACAGAAAGATGCAGATGACAACATACAAAAAATTAATGAAATAAATACTGGCATTATGGCCATCAAGGGCTCTCTTTTGAAGAAATATATTAACCAACTAGAAACCAATAATAAACAACGTGAACTTTATCTAACTGATATTGTTGAAATTGCGGTCTCAGATAATGTTACTATTTCATCATTAGTGTGCGACAATGTATCTGAAGTTATGGGTATAAACAATAAAAATCAATTAGCTGAAGCGGAAAGAATTTATCAGCAAAAGCAAGCAAAAGATCTGATGTCTAAGGGTTTAACTATTAAAGACCCAAGTCGTTTCGACTGTCGTGGTAATTTAATCTTTGGAAAGGACTGTTCAGTAGATGTAAATGTCGTCTTTGAAGGTGAAAACGAATTGGGTAAAAATGTTCTAATTGCGCCTAATTGTATTATAAAAAACGCTAAAATCGGCGATCATTCAGAAATTAAAGCAAATTCTATTATCGAAAATTCTATAATTGGAAGCTATACAACTGTAGGTCCTTTTGCTCGTATTCGGCCAGAAACTGAGGTAGGCAATCATGCCAAAATTGGTAATTTTGTTGAAGTAAAAAAATCCACAATTGGTGACAAATCCAAAGTACCTCATCTAAGCTATGTTGGCGACAGCTCAATAGGCCAAGATGTTAATATTAGTGCAGGTGTTATAACTTGTAATTATGATGGTGCAAACAAACATCAAACCGTTATTAAAGATGGTGCATTTATTGGATCTGATACTCAATTAATTGCTCCAATAACGGTTGGTAAAAATGCCACTATTGGTGCCGGCTCAACTATCACTCAAGACGCCCCTAGTGATAAACTGACATTAAGCCGGAAAAAGCAAAAAACGATTGATCATTGGCAAAGAAAGAAAAAGCAATAACCCCCGACTTAATAATAGAAGAAAAACTTATTTAATGCTTCAAATTCCAAAAAATGTCTGGCTATTAGCGACATGTTCAGCGTTTTTTATGTCCGTTTCCGTAGTCATGGTCTTTGTTGGCGGAATTATCGGTAACTCACTTACTCACGTAAAAGATCTTTCAACTCTTCCAGTTGCGATAATAGTAGTAGGGACTGCACTTGCTATTCTGCCGGTCAATCGGCTAATGTCTTTGTTTGGTCGTAAAAGAGTTTTTTTGGGTACATGTCTCTACACAATTGCCACAATAGGCTTAGGCATCTATGCTATTTATAATGAATCTTTTCCTCTTTTTTGTCTGTCAAGTTTTTTGTTAGGCGCTACAGCCGCAACGATGTATCAGTTTAGATTTGCTGCAATTGAAAGTGTTCAAGAAGAACAAAGAACCACAGCAATAGCTATAGTTCTCCTTGGAAGTTTGCTATCAGCCTATCTCGGACCTGAAGTTGCTACCTTGGGTAAAAATTGGTTTGAGATAGATTTTATAGGCTCATTTGTTCTACTTGCCTTACTCTTTGTTCCTGCCTTTGTGTTGCTTTGTTTTTTTCAACCCGTTGAAAAACTTCATGAACAAGTGGAAAAATCAAGACGTCCCTTGATTAAAATTATTAAACAAGGCTCTTTCATTGTTGCAGCTAGTGCTGCGACTACAGGTTATGTTGTGATGAGTTTTGTCATGACAGCAACCCCAGTGAGTATGCATGTGATGGACGGCTTTTCACTTGAGCATACTAAATTTGTCATTCAAAGTCATGTCATTGCAATGTTTCTACCATCTCTATTTACAGCAATGATTGTTAAGTATTTGGGGCTTTCAAGAATGATGATTCTTGGTGTTGTTATTTTAATTATCTCTGTTACCACTGCATACTTGGACCAATCTTTAAATAGCTACTGGTGGTCTTTAATGCTTCTCGGTCTGGGTTGGAATTTTTTGTTTATTGGAGGTACTAATTTACTCCCTCGCTCTTATAATGAAAATGAAAAGTTTAAAGTTCAATCAGTCAACGATTTTCTGATTTTTTGTTTTCAGGCTTTTGCAGCTCTTTCAGCAGGCTGGTTTGTGTTCAACTTTAGTTGGGAGGTAACGATGTTGTCTGTTACCCCGTTATTAGCATTTCAGTTGTTGCTTCTTTTGTGGTGGCTAAAGCACAACAAACAAGAGTCATAAAAAATCATTGCTTTTTCATATATTTTCTTATAGAGTATTGATTTTTTGGTTAGGGAGTGAATTTTGAAAATTGAAGCAATGACACCTTCCATCGGAGCAAAGATTTCTGGAGTATCCCTTAACAAAAACATAAACGATGATATATGTGATCAGATCTACAATGCACTGATTAAACACCAAGTTGTTTTTTTTCGAGATCAGGACTTGTCCCCCGAAAGCCATCTGAAACTAGCAAAAAGTTTTGGCGAACCGGAACCCCCTCATCCTGTCTATCCTCATGTCGATGGTTATGAAAATATAGTCCTACTTAAGAATACCAAAGATGATATTCCAAATACTACCGATTGGCACAAGGACCTTACCTTCAAGTCCAATCCTCCATTTGCCAGTGTTTTGCATGGAATAAAAATTCCTGATGTTGGTGGTGACACTCTTTGGGCGAGCATGAGCGCTGCTTATGATAATTTGCCAGATGGCTGGAAGCAGCACTTGGAGAATCTAGAAGCTATCAATGACATGGGAACGTTTAGGAATGATTTTTATAGAGATGGTGGTATTGAATCTGTTAACAATGCACTCAAGAATGTCGGCTCAGCAGTCCACAAAGTTGTCGAGACACATCCTGTTTCTGGCTTGAAATATTTAAATGTTAACCAGTCATTTACACGCAATATAATTAATGAAAGTCAAAGTCAAAGTGACCATATACTTCAATTCTTGTTCCAACATATTATCAAACCAGAGTTCCAAGTCAGATTTCGTTGGCGCAAAAACTCCATCGCCATCTGGGACAATCGAATTACACAACACTACGCTGTTCTTGATTATTTACCTAAGATTCGTCATATGCAGCGAGTGACTGTTCTTAACGATAAAAGAGTGAAATAGTTTAATTTAGAGTTTGCTAAAACTACTTTTTATATCTGAAATTAAGTCCTTTGTATCCTCAAGACCAATATTCAGACGAATAAGATGCTTGCCATCATGCACCCATTTGCCATCACGTTTGTACTGTCTTGCAGTTACAAGGCTTTTAAAACCACCCCAGCTATACCCAAGCCCAAACATCTCGAGTGAATTTACAAATAAAGCAATCTGTTGATCTGAATATTTTTCTTTAAATGTAAATGCAAAGAGTCCAGATGCACCAGAATAATCTCTCTTCCAGAGATTGTGCTGAGGATGCGACTCTAGACCAGGATGAATTACACAGTCAACAACATCTTCTGTTTCAAGCCATCTCGCAATTTCAAATGCAGACTTTTGATGAGCACTGAGACGAACTTGTAGTGTTCTTAATCCTCTCAAAGACAAATAACAATCATGCGAGTTCGTATAACTTTCAACTGTATGCAAGTATTCATCTAACTCTTTTGAATACTTTTTATTTACAGTTATACAACCTATTAAAACATCGGAATAGCCACAAATATATTTCGTGGCTGAGTGAATCGAGATATCAACTCCTAGATCCAAAGGCTTTAAAAATAATGGCGTAGCCCAGGTATTGTCAATGACTGTAGGAATGCCTGCTCTTTTTGCAATTTTTACTATTGCGGGAATATCTTGAATTTCAAAAGTATTGGAACCCGGGGACTCTAAAAAAATTAGTTTGGTATTGTCATTGATATATTGACTAATTTCAGAACCGATATTGGACTCTATATGCGTAATTTTAATGTTGTATTTAGCAAGAACTTTATGACAGAATCTCGCAGTAGGACCATAGACATTGTCAGTAATTAAAACCTCATCACCGCTCTGAGTAAACGCCATTAATGTACATATAATCGCATTAATGCCTGAAGGAAATGCACGCGAAATATGGCCATTTTCAAGCTTGCACATAGCTTCTTCAAAGCTCTTCTGAGTTGTTAAACCACCCGTCCCGTAAGTGACACCAGAGTACCGACCCTTATCATGCAACTGCATATCCTCATAGCTTTCAAATAAAACCGTAGAGCCACTTTGTATAGAAGGGTTAATGGTTTTAATCTCCCGCCCCCCATAACTATAGTTATAGTCATTCCATCCAATCAAATCACTGGGCTTACTCATACCAATAAAATACTATAATAAATTGGCAATCATCATAGGTGTAATTCTCTATTTTGTCCAGTAGTTTGTGTATTTATAATAAATTTATAGATGAATTAATTGGCTAATAGCTGGGCAATATATGGCTAGCTTTGTAGGCGAATTGAAGTGCTTCTGTAGAATTGCTTGATATTCTAGAAGTTGCTCTCGATGAGATCGCTTTTGACGCTCAATAAAGGCATCAATAGATTCTTCTTTTTGTGGTGAAGCTGTTTTGAAGTCAATAATCCACAGCACACCGTCCTCAATAAAAAGTCTGTCAATAATAACATTTTTTGACTTACCACTATATTCAGTTTCAACCTGAGTAGACTCTCTGTGCTGAAATAACCAATCAAACACTTTATTTTGCTTGGTATTCTGAAGTAACTGACAAACTTGTTTGGTGTATGTATGAAGAAGTTTTTTCGGCAAGCCGAACTCCAATAACTTAATCTCAACACTTTTGTCTGAGGGTTTAAACAAGCTATGCTCTAAATAATAATGAACAATAGTCCCTAACGCACTTTGATAAATTAAATCAATATTTCTGGGTAAATTTTTTGCTTCATTTATATGTTGAGTTTCCCTTTCAGAAAGAATTGGAAGCTCTTTGTAACGAATCATCTTAGGTGCAACTAATTGTTTGATGCTTCCTTCAGAAAAATTTGCCAAATTGTCAATTGATTCTTGATAAAAGTGACTCAAAAGATAAAGAAATGTATTAGTTGGCACTTTCCCTGATTTATTAACGCTTCCCAGTAAATATAGTTTTTCTTTTGCACGACTCATCGCTACATATAATAAGCGCATCATCTCAAAATGACTTTGTTGTTTTTCAATATATTTCAAATATAGATATGTCTTGCTTTCATCTCTATCATAGGCTGACTTCATAGGCGCTAACAATATATTGTGATTCGAAAATTCTTGTATTTGAATCAGTGATGAAGGGTTACTTTTCCCCGTTTTACCTAGCCCAGGAAGAATAACTATATCAAACTCTAAACCTTTCGCCTGATGGATAGTCATAAGTTTTACAGAGGCTGACTGAGAGGGTGCATATAAGTCCTGTAGCATTGATTCTAGGGTATCAATATTAAGATTTTCGTTGCTCTCACATTCATTTAAAAGAGAGACAAACTGAGACCTTATATTTCGCTGCTGTTGGTTCATTTCTTGCTCTGGATTCAATTGATTTAGAGCATAAAGAAAACGCTCAACAAAAGAAAATCGTCCTTCATTGAAAACTGCCTCTGAAATCGCTTGATAAAGGTGTTTTGCTCGTTTCATACTATCTTCAGTAAACTCTTTTAAAACAGCATCGTCACTTAGTTGGTGAAAAATCGTCATCTCATCAGAGCGACTAATAATCAATAATTCATTAAGCTTCAAGCCACACCAAGGGGAGCGAAGAATGGATAGCCAGGCCAATTTATCTCCTAAACTTACTAGTGCACGAGTTAGACTTATTAAATCTCGAGTAAACAAATCAGACCTTAAGAGTTCCGTTCTTACGGCTTCAAAATTAATTTCATGAGACTGAAGTGAGGCCATGATGTCTTGCAAATGGTTCCTAGACTTTACTAACACTGCAATCTCTTGAGCTGGATCCTGTTGTTGTGCTTTACAGATAATAGCACTCACTTGTTCAGCCTCTTGTTTATTTTGGCCATAACTAAAGGGATAGAACTTCACCGCATCCTGCGGCATATCTTTGGAAGCTGAGTTGGACCTAGAAAAATGAATAGCACCCTGTATTAGGTTATCCACATCGGGGAAAATATCAGCAAAAAAAGTATTGTTTGATTCAACAATACTCATATTCGATCTAAAGTTAGTGTTCAGTAATAGTGAATTTATCTTTACATTTGCAATTCCATCTTGCATTACCTTTAAAAAAATTTCAACCTTAGATTCACGAAATCTATAGATTGACTGCATTGGATCGCCTACCAAAAATATTGTTTTGCCGTCACCCTCTTGCCAGCTCTCGAGTAGCTTTTGAATAAGAATTAATTGTGCGTAAGAAGTATCCTGAAACTCGTCAATTAAAAGATGTTTGATTTGGTAATCCAGAAATAAAGCAATATCACTTATGATTTCACGACTATCGAGCGCTTTAATTGCTTGCATTCCAACTTCTGAAAAATCCTGAACACCTTGTTCTTCAAATATCAAGCTTAATTGAGCTGCGCCTAGCTTCAATACTTGGCTGATATCTTTGATACTGTTTATGGTGGATTCATTTTGATGCACATTTGGTAATTGATCTAATTCAAGTAGTTGTTTTTTGAAAAAATCTGCAGAACCCAGTTCTTTCAAGATTACCATCAAAGATTTTTTTTGCTCTTTGAGTTCAGGCGGGAATCCAAGTGACTTATCTATTTTTTTTCGCCATTCTCCGCTACTTTTTGCTAGCAATAAATCAGCAATTATTTGCCAATTAGGCAAGTCAGTTAACTTGTCACCAGGAAGTTTGTTAATTTTGGAGACTTCAGGACGCGTATTAGATTTAAGCAAAGTGAAAATATCTACATTCAAGCACTCCAATGCAATCTCTCTTAGAACTTGTAAATGCTCAACAATAATTCGTTGTGCAGCTTGCTCCAAAAAATTAACATCAAGCACGCCTTTGAGGTAGAGCCTAGGCAACCATTGTTCTCGTCTTGATAGCATATATACCAAAAGCCGATAAAACTTATCCACATGGTTATCCAAATACAATAAAACGCTGGCAATAGGCTCGTTGTACTCGTCTTCTTCTATGAGCATCAATGTCTTTTCTGCTGCTATTTGGTACATGTGTTCGTACTCATAACGATCACTCATTATTCTGGGTGGTATTAGTTGCTCCATTGATGGATATTTCGACACAATCAAACTTGAAAGAGAATCAATAGTGCTAATCTTTAACCGTGAAGGATTATTGAGCAAATCCCACTCTCGAAGTTGAGACTGTTTCAAAACCTGATGAGCGAGTTTGTAGGTCTTCAGTTTGTGAGCTTCTTTGGGTGGAGTTGATTTTGCTTGAGTCAACGAACTTACCACTCTGTGTTTAAGTTCATCAACTGCCTTATTGGTAAAGGTTATTGCCAATATAGTTTCTGGCTCATCAGCAATGCTGAGCAATTTTAGATAACGCTGAGTGAGTAGTTCTGTTTTTCCGGAACCCGCTGGCGCTTGTACAATGAAAGAATCGCTTATATCTAAAGCCTGATCTCTTTGATGTTGATCATTCACATCGAATCAGGCGCACTCACCCCTAAAATATTTAGTCCATTTACAAAAACTTGTTTGGTTGCAGAAATGAGTGACAGCCTTGCTTGAGAAAGCTGTTTATCTTCAACCAAAAAAAGACAGATGTTGTAGTAGCTATGGAAATGGGTTGCTAATTCACGTAAATAATAAGCTAGCTGGTGCGGCTCATATTGCAAGGCTGAGGATTCAATAACACTTTTATAACGACTAAGTTCTTTTAAAAGTGCCTTTTCACTATCCTCTTTAAGCAATGAGAGGTCAGCTGTTTGACTTTCAAATTCAATACCCTTGTCGACAGCTTGTCTAAAAACAGAGCAAATACGAGCGTGTGCATACTGGATATAGAAAACTGGATTTTCATTAGTTTTGGATTTGGCTAAATCTAGGTCAAAGTCCATATGCTGTTCTGATTTTCTAAGAATATAGAAAAAACGAGCAGCGTCATTACCTACTTCATTACGCAGTTCTTCTAAGGTCACAAAAGAACCGCTACGTGTTGACATCTGCACTTTCTTGCCTCCACGGTATAAGTTAGCAAACTGAACCAGCAGAATTTCTAATTTATTAGGATCATGATTAAGTGCAGCAATGGAGGCCTTAACTCGAGCGATATAACCGTGATGGTCAGCACCCCAAATATTTATTACCTTGTCATAGCCGCGTTCAAATTTCTCAAGATGATAAGCAATATCTGAAGCAAAATAAGTATGGATGCCATTATCGCGAACAACGACACGGTCCTTCTCATCTCCATATTCCGTTGTGTTGAACCAAAGCGCTCCATCCTTTGAATAGATATGACCAGACTCCTGTAATTTATCAACTGTAACCTTAGCTAGCCCATTATCAATCAAAGACTGCTCTAAAAACCATTTCTCAAAATTAACACCAAACTCTGCTAAATCACTTTTAATACCACTGAGAATACTATCGATACCAATACGAAAGATGGCTTCATAACCCTCACCCAATAGTTGTCTTGACTTAACGATCAATTCATCAATATGAGATTCTTTATCACCGCCCTGTTGACCGTCTTTGCAAACATCTTTATAGAGTACTGATGAACTTTGTCGCCACTTATCTCCATATTGTTCAAAGACACTTTCAGCAATATCTTTGATGTATTTACCCTGATAGCCGTTATCAGGAAATCTAAGTTTTACGCCAGATAAAGTCAAATACCGGAAAAAAATACTTACAGTCAGAATATCCATCTGTCTACCAGCATCGTTGACATAATACTCATTGTCTACTTTAAAACCAACAGCTCTTAAGAGATTAGAAATTGTAGCTCCGTAAGCGGCTCCTCGACCATGACCAACATGAAGTGGTCCTGTAGGATTTGCTGAAACAAATTCCAAGAGCACACTTTTCCCTGAACCAATAGTTGACATACCATAACTGTCACCACTATCAATAATGTCATTAATCACAGCACTGCTCGATTCATCTGAAAGGAAAAAATTAATAAATCCCGGTCCGGCGATTTCTGTTTTTTTAACGAGTGAGGATTCTCCCAATTGATCAACAATGGTCTGCGCTAATTTTTTCGGGTCACTCTTAGTTTGCTTTGCCAACACCAATGCAATATTCGTTGCATAATCACCATGAGTTTTATCTTTAGTATGGTCTAGACGAATCTTTGAAGGCAGCTCACTGAGCAGACCCTTATCGATTAGTCCGCGAAGGCTTTTAATAATTAGTTCTTGTAATTGCTCTTTCATTATTTATTAATAAAATTATTACATTATGGATCTAGAAGCTATTTTAGTTTAACTCTAATGAGCTTCTTGCCAATTTGATCCTATTCCTACATCAACAACTAAAGGAATACTTAACTTTAAAGCCTCTGCCATCAAAGATCTTAAATTTTCAGCATACTCTTTTGATTTTTCAGCTTGAACTTCAAAGACAAGCTCATCATGCACTTGCATAATCATCTTAATACCATTATCTTCTCTATCAATCCAGGCTTGAATATCCAACATTGCTTTTTTTATAATATCGGCAGATGAACCCTGCATAGGTGCATTAATCGCTGTTCTTAATGCATGCTGTTGAAGCATTTTATTTTTAGCATTAATCTGAGGTAAATATAACCTTCTACCCAAGATAGTTTCAACAAAGCCTCGTGATTTAGCCTTTTCTTTTGTTTCATCCATAAACTTCAAAACACCCGGATAGTTTTCAAAATAACCGTCAATATATTGTTTAGCTTCAGTTCGAGAAACATCAATTTGTTTTGCTAAACCAAATGCACTCATTCCGTAAATCAGACCAAAGTTAATTGCCTTAGCTTTTCTACGCTGCTCCTTTGTTACCTTTGTAAGCTCAGTATCAAATACCTGGGAAGCAGTAGAGCAATGCACATCTACATTATTACGAAAAGCCTCAATTAAGTTTTTATCTTCAGAAATATGCGCCATAATCCTCAACTCGATTTGAGAATAGTCAGCAGCCACAATAACATTACCCTCACCAGAAACAAACGCTGATCGGATCTGCGCACCCTGTTCCGTTCTGATTGGGATATTTTGAAAATTAGGTTTTGAAGAAGAAAGCCTCCCCGTTGCAGTTACTGCTTGATGATACGAAGTGTGCAAGCGGCCTGTTTGTCTATTTATTTGTTTTGGCAAAGCTTCTAAATAGGTAGAATTCAGTTTAGTTAGTGTCCGATAAGACATTATTAAATCAACCAATGGGTGTTCCAATAGTTTGAGCGCCTCCTCATTTGTTGACGGTTGACCCTTAGCTGTTTTCTTCTTCGGTTCGAGGCCCAACCCTTCTTCACTAAACAAAATTTGTTGAATTTGCTTGGGTGATTCAAGATTAAACTCATCTCCTGCTATTTCGAAAGCCTGACTTTTAATCTCCTGCATTTCAGACTTAATTTGCACCTGTTGGTTGAAGAGTGAATCCTCATCAACAAGCACACCATTGCGTTCCAGCTTTAGCATAATATCCACTAGAGGAAGCTCTAAGGTCCGATACAGCGTCATTAGTTTTGGATATTGTTGTAACTTGTATTCTAGGATTTTATTTAACTCAGAAGTGACAATAACATCTTCACAGGCGTAAGGAAATGCTTCATCTATATTTACCTGATTGAAGGTCAATTGTTTTTTTCCACTTCCTGCTACATCAGCATAATGAATTGTTTTATGACCAAGATAGTGCTCTGATAAATCATCCATATTGTGACGTGTCGCCACCGAATTTAAGCAGTATGATTTGATCATAGTATCATCAACAATACCGTTCAAATCAACACCTATATTTGCTAGTACATGGGCATCATATTTTACATTTTGACCAATCTTACAAATCACTTGACTCTCAAGAATAGGCTTTAATGATTCCATTACAGATTGTCGAGACAATTGTTCTGGAGCATCTAAGTAATCGTGTGCAACTGGTACATAGTAACTTTGCTTATCTAATAAAAATACTAGCCCAACAATCTCTGCATTCATATAGTCTAGACTATTGGTTTCCAAGTCAAAAACAAAGGATGTACAATTTGTTAACTGTCTCAGCAAGGAATCAAAATCAGCTTGTTCAAGAATTAGTGTTTGCGTAAACTCCTTAAGAAGTAATGTGCTCTTTTGATCTTGACTCTCAATCACTAAAGGTTCGATTGTCTCAGTTATTGGCGGCTCTTTTACTTGATCAGCTAATTGCTTTAGCCACATAGAAAAACCGTATTCTTTATACAATTCAATCAATTCTTCAGTATTTTCTCCCGGCTCATCATCAAAGACATTAAAAGGCAAATCTACATCAAACTTAAGTTGGGCTAATTGATAAGAAAGATTTAACAAGTCAAATGACTCTCTTAGCTTTTCACCAACCTTGCCGTCTATTTTGTTAGCATTAGCTTTAACACCCTCTATATCCCCATAAAGCTGCAACCATTTCGTAGCCGTTTTTGGGCCTACACTTGGTACGCCAGGTATATTGTCTGAAGCATCACCCGTCAAAGCTAAAAGGTCTAGAATTTGGTGCGGCCTAACACCCATTTTTTCTTTCACCATTTCTGCGTCATAAAGCTTACCTTTCATATTAAGTTGCTTGATATGACCACCTACTAATTGAAAGAGGTCTTTGTCACTACTCGCTATGATGGTTTCAATATTTTTTTCATGTGTTAGTTTAGCTAATGTTGCTATAACATCGTCTGCTTCAACACCTTCTTCACAAATAAAATGAAAACCCAAAGCTTTAATGATTTGATATAGAGGTTCGATTTGAACAATCATCGACTCATCCGCGGGTTTCCTATTGGCTTTATATTGTGGATAAATTTGATGACGAAAATTTGACCCCTTGGAATCAAAAACCATAATCAGCTTGGCACCTTTATATTGTCTTTGTAAATGTTTAATGGCATTAATAACACCAAACATTGCACCCGTTGGAAAGCCTTTATCATTAGTTAAATTTTGTGATAGGGTCGAGAAGTATGAACGAAACAAGTATGCCGAACCGTCGACTAAAATGAGTTGCTGAGCCATGCAAGAATTTTACATCTAATCTCAGCTTTTTTTATGCCAAACTGACTTTTGAAAAACATAAACTTAGTCTTATATTATTCTGCCTTGTTGATGATTGTTAGATAAAATATTAGTATGTCTGATGCACTCATTACCGCTGACAATATTTCACTTAATCATAACGGTAAAAATATCTTAGATGATGTTAGTCTGAAACTTCATCCCGGAGAGTTTATTACCTTGATTGGTCCTAATGGAGCTGGAAAGAGTTCCTTGATTAAAGTTCTATTAGGGATCATTAAACAGGATAGCGGCAAAGTGAACCATAGTAATAATGTCCGTTTAGGCTATACCCCTCAATCATTTACTGCAAACCCTTTTATTCCAATATCGGTTGTAGATTTTTTGACACTCAACCAAAAGACAGATAAAAACTTTACCAATCAAACATCTGAACTTACAGGTATCAAAGATTTACTAAATTCACCCTTAAAAAATCTCTCAGGAGGTGAATTACAAAAAGTACTATTAACACGAGCCTTGCTTAACAAACCAAACGTACTTATATTGGATGAGCCGGCACAAAATCTTGATGTAGATGGACAGATGCAATTATACAAATTGATCCAAGAGATTCACCAAAAACAAAAATGCGCCGTGTTAATGGTTTCTCATGATCTTCACCGAGTAATGAAAGAGTCCACCCAAGTTCTATGCCTATATCACCATATTTGTTGTGAAGGGCTTCCAGAATCGATTCTAAAAGATGAACAATTTAATGATTTATTTGCTGATCAAATACATGAACTAATGGCTTCTTATGAGCATCATCATAACCACCACCATGAACATTAGATAAGACTCAAACGGTTCTGACTGATATAATTAGGCCTTTTTTTTAGTGACAAAATTATGAGAGATATTATTGAAGCGGCCTTTGAAGATCGTGCCCATATCACACCTGATTCAGCCAATATCGAAGTTAGACAGGCGGTTGAAGAGGCGATTCATTTGCTTGACACTGGCAATGCTAGAGTTGCCGAACAAAAAGGGATAGGAGATTGGCAGGTTAACGAGTGGTTAAAAAAGGCTGTTTTACTTTCTTTTAGGCTAGAAGACAACATCCCAATAACTGGTTACACTCAATATTATGACAAAGTTCCCTCAAAGTTCGCTAATACAACGAATGAAGAGTTCCAAGCTGCTGGTGTTCGAGTCGTTCCACCTGCAACTGCAAGACGTGGGTCTTATATTGCTTCAAATACCGTTTTAATGCCATCTTATGTAAATATTGGCGCATATGTAGATTCTGGAACAATGGTCGATACCTGGGCAACTGTAGGCTCCTGTGCTCAAATTGGTAAAAATGTTCATATTTCTGGAGGTGTTGGTATTGGGGGTGTTCTGGAACCACTACAGGCAAATCCTACGATTATTGAAGATAATTGTTTTATTGGAGCACGATCAGAAGTAGTAGAGGGAGTAATCGTCGAGGAAGGTGCTGTCATTTCAATGGGCGTCTATATTGGACAATCTACAAAAATCTTTGACCGTGAAACTGGTGAAGTTACTTTTGGGCGAATACCCGCAGGTTCTGTGGTTGTATCAGGTAACCTGACATCAAAGGATGGTAGTTATTCTTTATACTGCGCAGTAATAGTCAAGCAGGTTGATGCTAAAACAAGATCTAAAGTTGGTATCAACGAGTTATTA
>CABXJL010000010.1:0-30425 GCA_902512485.1 uncultured Gammaproteobacteria bacterium | reverse complement strand
GAGATTAGAATTAATGAAGCCATTAATCGACTATTAAGATTACCGACAGTAGCCAGTAAAAACTTTTTAATTACGATCGGTGATCGAACCGTTACAGGACTCGTTGCCAGAGATCAAATGATTGGCCCATGGCAAGTGCCTGTAGCAGACTGTGCTATTTCATTATCTGATTATATTGGCTATCACGGTGAAGTTATGTCGATCGGTGAAAAAACCCCCTTAGCCTTAAGTAATGCTCCAGCAGCAGCTCGAATGAGCGTCGGCGAAGCTTTGACTAACCTATTGGGCGGTTATATTGAAGATATCAACCACATCAAACTGTCAGCGAACTGGATGTGTGCTAGTGGCTACGCTGGCGAAGATGCAAAACTATATGAAGCCGTCAATGCAATTGGAATGGAGCTATGCCCCGCTTTAGGCCTTACCATCCCAGTGGGTAAAGATTCGATGTCAATGAGAAGCACTTGGCAAGAAAGCGGTAAGCAAAAATCGGTTACCGCACCACTTTCACTAATCATAAGTGCATTTTCAAAGACCCCTGATGCAAGAATTCAGATTAGCCCTCTACTCAACACTAAAATTGAGTCAGAGCTACTTTTGATTGATCTGGGTCTTGGAAAGAATCGAATGGGAGGCTCCTGCTTGGCACAAGTCTATAACCAGATAGGGAAAACAACTCCGGATCTAGACGACCCCACACTTTTTGCTGATTTCTTTTCAGTTATTAACAAACTCAACAAGGAAGGATTAATTGAAGCATACCATGACCGTTCTGACGGTGGAGCGATTACAACCCTACTAGAAATGGCTTTTGCCTCACATTGCGGACTAGATATCGAGTCATCTGACCCTTTATCTGAACTATTTAATGAAGAACTCGGTTGCATCATCCAAGTCTATAAAGCCAACAAACCTCAAGTTCTTAATGCTCTTGAAAATGCAGGACTTAAAGACTGCGTTCACCATATTGCCAGCATAAACCAATCTGACAATATATCGATTTACCAGCAAGGTAGGTTGGTATTTAGTGAAAAACGTATAAATCTACATAATTGCTGGTCTTCTACTTCATTTGAAATCTCTAAATTAAGGGACAACCCTATATGTGCTGAATCAGAAAATCAACAATTATTGATATACTCTGATGGCCTCTTGGTTTCACCTAAATTTGACATCAATGAGTCTATTATTACACCCTATATTAATCTTGGAAAAAAACCTAAAATAGCCATTTTGAGAGAACAAGGAATCAATGGTCATGTTGAAATGGCAGCAGCCTTTACACAAGCAGGATTTGTCGCAACCGATGTCCATATGAGTGATATTTTATCTGGCAGAATCTCTCTGTCAGAGTTTCACGGCATAGCAGCCTGCGGAGGATTTTCATACGGAGACGTTCTTGGTGCTGGGCGTGGTTGGGCAAACTCAATTCTTTATAACAACCAAACCAAAGATGAGTTTAGTCAATTTTTTTCTAGAAGCGACAGCTTTGCATTGGGTGTTTGTAACGGATGTCAGATGATTTCCAATCTCAAAGAGATTATTCCTGGAGCTCAAGATTGGCCTTCGTTTGAACGCAATACTTCTGAGCAATTCGAAGCACGCTTTACGAGTATTGAAATTCAGAACTCTGATTCTCTGTTTTTTGATGGCATGGCTGGTTCAATAATGCCAATTGCTATTGCTCACGGTGAAGGAAGAGCTAAATTTGAATCATCACAAAATAAAAGTAATATTGCAATCAAGTATGTCGATTATCAAGGTATTCCAACACAAACATATCCTCACAATCCGAATGGCTCCGAAGCTGCAGTTGCCAGTCTTTGTAATGATTCGGGAAGAATTACTATTATGATGCCTCATCCTGAGCGTGTCTTTAGGGCAGTACAAAACTCTTGGCATCCATATGAATGGAATGAAAGATCACCGTGGATGAGAATGTTTGAAAATGCTAGAAAGTGGGTCGACTAATGTCATCAATAGTATTCTATTCATCTTAAGAATTATGATATAAATGATAGCTCCCCAAATTATTCGCAGTAATCGTAAGACATTAAGTCTCTCAATCAATGAAAATGCTGACCTTGTTGTTCGAGCTCCGTACTTTGCATCGTATGATGAAATTCAAAAATTTATTTCTGAGAAGTCTGCCTGGATTGATAAAAAACATAGGCTAATAAAAGCCCATCTTAAGGATAACGAGAATCAGCACTCGAGAAGCCAGTGTCTCTATTTAGGCAGCCTTTACCCAGTCAAAATAGACAATAATAGTATTGAGCCAATATCCTTTAATGGTCAGATGTTTACCATCAATAATGAAAATAGAGAAATAATTAGCTTACTTCTGAAGAGTTGGTATAAAAAGAGATTTATGGAAGTTGCACTGCCTCGATTAAGTTATTTTTCCAATAAATATAATCTGAAAGTTAATCAGGTTAGAGTCAAAGAACAAAAAACTCTTTGGGGGTCATGTTCAAGTAAAAACAATATAAACCTGAATTACCTATTAATTATGGCCTCAATGAAAGTAATTGACTATGTGATTGTGCATGAATTAGTGCACACCATCCATAAAAATCATTCAGCTAAGTTTTGGCAAAAAGTCGAAACCATAATACCAAATTATAAAGACTCTAGATACTGGCTAAAGAAGAACGGTTACAAACTAAGACATCTATAACTGATATAAACAATTTACCCGTTATACTTTTCTGATGCCTCTTCCATAGCCGCTTTCAATGTATCTTGCTCTGCCATTTCAACAATGATGTCACCACCACCAACCAATTCTGAGTTAAAGTAGATTTGAGGAAAGGTAGGCCAGTCTGCAAAATCAGGCAGGCTTTGAAAAACTTCTGGGTCTTCAAAAACATTTACATAAGCAAACTCAACTCCTGTGGAAGCTAGTGTTTGAGCGGCACGAGCAGAAAAACCACATTGAGGAAATTGAGGAGTTCCTTTCATATAAATCACAATTGCAGCGCTATCAACTTGCTTTTGAATTTTCTCTAATACGTCCAATTTAATACTCCAAAAAAATTTCCTACTATTTTAGTATAGTATTGAATTGTATGTAAAGAAACATTCTCTAATTACTGCTTTGTTGCTTGAGAAACGATATATTTTTGTCCCTGCTTTAATTTTTTATAATTACCAAATACCGACTTAAAGTTGTTTTTAATAAAGTCCTTTAACCCATTAATTGTAACCACAGTAATTTTTCCACCTGGTTTTAATGCATCCAGAGCATCATAGAGAGTAATTGAAAGTTGTTCTCGCCCTACTTTGGCTGGAAGATTAGAAATAACTTGATTAAATTTTACTTCTTTAGGAATCTGCAAAAAAGCGTCAGAAAGATATGCTTTTACATTACTTAAGTTATTTAATTTTGCGTTATTATTGGCTAGTTCTATAGCAACAAAATCCTTGTCAACCATGTGCACTACACCTTTTGTGCAATGTTTTGCCAACGCAAGACCGATAGGCCCATATCCACAACCCAAATCAAGACAAACATCATTTACATCGACCTCAATATGCCTCATCAAAAGCAAAGTACCCTCATCGATTGATCGAGGACTAAAAACACCCCATCGAGTATGCAATGTAAGCTCGTTATCTAAGAGATTAACGACAATCTCTATATCTTTTTTTAGATTAATAATATCTTTTTTATCAAACATTACAGCCTCATAAATTAAAAAGTTATTTCATACTTTTTGTTTTAATTTTTTTTGTAATTATTTTGCTTGCATCATCCCCAAGATGAGCTTCGCCACGAGCCTTTGCAAGTTGAATTTGCTTTTCTCTTTCCCGGTATCGATTTATTTGAGTAACGTCTTTGGTGCCATAACAACGTGGACAAGACGCTCCTTTTTCGTAATGTGGATGGACTTTATCTTCGTCTGTGATTGGGTATCTACATGCATGGCATTGGTCATACTGACCCAACTCCAAATTATGTTTGACAGCAACTCTGTCATCAAAAACAAAACATTCTCCCTCCCATAGGCTTTCTTCCTCTTCAACCTCTTCAAGGTACTTTAAGATACCTCCTTGTAAATGGTAAACACTCTCAAAACCCTCTGATTTTAAATAGGCCGTAGACTTCTCACAACGGATCCCACCAGTACAAAACATGGCTATTTTTTTATTTCGATACTGCTCTAAATTGTTTTTGGTGTAACTAGGAAACTGACGAAATGTTTCTGTATTTGGATTGATTGCTCCTTTGAAACTACCGATCTCGAATTCATAATTATTGCGGGTATCAATTAAAACCACATCAGGATCACTAATCAGTTCATTCCAATCTCTGGCTTTAACATAAGTTCCAACTGAATAGGTCGGATTAACATCTTTTATACCAAGAGTTACAATTTCTTTTTTGAGTTTAACTTTAAGTCGCTTAAAAGGAACTTTTTCACTATAAGAAAACTTGCACTCTAAACCACTCAATCTATTGTCAGTATTGAGGTAATCAAGGATTTTATTAATCGCGCTATCGCTTCCAGAAATAGTGCCATTAATTCCCTCTCTAGCTAGTAACAAGGTTCCTCTGACGTTTAAAGAATCCATAAAATCTCTTAAAGGTCGTTGCATTTTGTCGAAGTCATCCAACCTAGAAAATTTATATAGAGCGCAAATAGTAAACACAATTCTGGTGAAAAAAAATAAAGATTTAATTTTACTAGTCAGGTTTCCTAATTTCAACTCTTTTGAATTACCAAGAAAACCACACAATTACCACATTAGCACTAAAGTAAAATTACACATGACAAGTGTATAATGTCCACCTTTCCTAAAAAAAATAATCTCTAAACATACTCTTAATGCTTGAAGATATTAACAATCCTAGCGATATAAAAAAGCTCGACATTGATCAGCTGCAATTGCTTGCAGATGAAATTAAAGAGTTTTTAATTTCAAATATAAGGAAAACAGGTGGTCATCTTGGTTCGAATTTGGGAACAATTGAGCTCACCTTGGCGATGCATTATGTATTTGATACTCCTGATGACACTTTTGTTTGGGATGTAGGCCATCAAGCCTATACCCATAAAATACTCACTGGAAGAAAAGATTTAATGTCAACTTTAAGACAAAAAGGCGGTATCTCAGGTTTTACAAAAAGAAGTGAAAGTGAGCATGATGCTTTTGGCGCAGGTCATTCCTCAACCTCAGTAAGTGCAGCACTAGGTATAGCGATTTCGAATAAGTTAAAGCAAAATATTGATACCTCAATTGCCGTTATAGGTGACGGCGCTTTAACTGGCGGTATGGCCTTTGAAGCACTCAATCATGCTGGAGATTCTGATGCTAACCTTCTGATCATACTCAATGATAATGACATGTCCATTTCAAGGCCTGTTGGCGCTTTAAGTAAATATTTAACTCGGCTTATTTCTGGAAAGATATATTCAACAATGAAATCAAAATCTCTAGAAATCCTTGAAAGTTTGCCCCGTATACGAAAATTCGCAAAACGTTCTGAAGAACACCTAAAAGGAATGCTACTGCCAGGAACTTTATTTGAAGAATTAGGTTTAGATTACTTTGGACCAATAGATGGCCACGACATACCATTAATGATTAAAACTTTACAAAATTTAAAGAATCTTGAGAAGCCAAGAATCTTGCATATTATTACAAAAAAAGGTCATGGAATAGAAGGTGCAGAAAAACATCCCTCAAAATTTCATGGCATTTCACCACCCTCAAGCTCAGCCAGTAACCTGCCAAGTTATAGCAATGTTTTTGGAGAATGGCTTTGTAATACCGCCAGAAATGACTCAAAGTTAGTTGCTATTACTCCGGCCATGTCAGAAGGTTCAGGTATGATTAAATTCTCGACGACTTTCCCGGATCGTTTTTTTGATGTAGCGATTGCTGAACAGCACTCCATTACATTAGCTGGTGGTATGGCAACTAAAGGCCTAAAGCCTGTTGTCGCGATTTATTCCACCTTTCTGCAGCGAGGATATGACCAATTCATACATGACATTGCCTTACAGAACTTAAACGTCATTTTTGCTATTGATCGAGCTGGTCTAGTTGGAGCAGATGGTGCCACTCATGCCGGTGTTTTTGATTTAAGTTTTTTAAGATGCATTCCGAATATAGTCATAATAGCTCCAAGCTCTTCTGTTGAAATGTATAAAGCTCTTAATACTGCTCATAAATTAAATGGGCCTGTTTGTATACGTTTTCCAAGAGGTAAATCACAGGTTGAAGAGTTTACTACTGATGAAATGATAGAGTTTGGAAAAGCAAATGTCATTAGGACCGGTCGTGACATTGCAATTTTTGCATTTGGCAATATGCTTGATCCAGCCATTGAAGCTGGCAATGAAATCGACGCAACAGTTATTGATATGAGATTTATCAAACCTTTAGATGAAAAACTAATAAAAGAGATTGCTCAAAATAATAAAAAATTAATCTCTATAGAGGATAATGTCTCCTCTGGTGGCGGTGGCAGCGCAATAAATGAGTTATTGCAACGAAATAGCATAAAAACACCTCTCATCATCTTAGGTGTCCCGGATATCGTTACTGAGCATGGCTCACAAAATGAGCTTTATGAGGAGTATGGTCTAAACGCAAAAAACTTGATTAAGGTAGGAACTAGCCAGTGAGAGAAACATTAAAACGATACAGCCCAAAACGCGAAGATGTTGATTTGGGCTGGCTCAATCAACACTTACATGATCCATATCTTTGGAAATGGAATAAACGTACTATTTCTAAAGCTTTTGCTATTGGCTTATTTTGTGCTTTTATGCCAATCCCTCTTCACACAATTTTAGCAGCGGTGCTTGCTGTCGTTTTCTCTTCTAATATCTTGCTTTCGATGGCTCTCGTTTGGGTAAATAACCCAATCACCATGGTGCCAATTTATTACTACACATATAGGCTGGGTTCTTATATTATGGACATGGAATTGGATCCTAACTTTGTATTTACTGTGGAATATATACTCGAAAATTTGACCACAACCACTATAGCGCTATGGGTTGGAGGATTAATTATTTCTCCTATCGCAGCAATCCTAGGATATATAGCTATTCTATTGGTTTATAAGTACAGAGCGTTTAAACGAATTAAACGTTGGAGATAGAGAGTCGCTTTCTGATATTAGCCTCTAAGGTATCAACTAGAGACTCATTATCTACTTTACTATCAGTTTTGCCATTGATATACATTAAATTTGGAGATCCACCTGTAATTCCAACACTTACTTCCCTAGCCTCACCTGGTCCATTTACAACACAGCCAATCACAGCGACATCAATTGATTCTGTAATATCTTCTAAACGAGACTCAAGCTCATTAACAACTGCAATGACATCAAACTTTTGTCTAGAACATGAAGGACAGGCAATTAAATTGACACCCTTCTTTCTTAGATTAAGTGATTTTAAAATATCAAAACCAACCTTGACCTCGTCAACAGGGTCTGACGCAAGAGATACGCGAATAGTGTCACCTATACCCTCACTTAAAAGCAATCCCATACCAATCGATGACTTTACAGCGCCTGACCTATAAGAACCTGCCTCTGTAATACCTAAATGAAGTGGATTATCAATTTGAGAGGCTAGCTGTCTATATGCAAATACAGTCATAAAAACCTCTGATGCTTTGAGAGAGACCTTGTAATTGTTGAAGCTGAGTTTATCTAGAATATCAATGTGTCTAAATGCCGACTCCACCATCGCCTCAGGAGTTGGCTCTGTATATTTCTTCTGTAAATCTTTTTCCAATGAGCCAGCATTCACACCAATACGAATTGGTATATTTTGATCCTTTGCTGATGCAACAACCTCTCTAACGCGATCTTCTTTACCAATATTTCCAGGATTAATTCTAAGACAGTCCGCTCCATATTCAGCCACCTTTAGTGCTATTCTATAATCAAAATGAATATCTGTGATCAACGGAATATTAGCACGTTGCTTGATTTCTTTAAAAGCCTCAGCTGCATCCATAGTTGGTATTGAAACCCTAACAAGATCAGCACCCGCTTTTTCAAGTGACTCTATTTGAAGAACCGTAGACTCGATATCACAAGTGTTGGTGTTTGTCATACTTTGAACACTGATTGGAGCGCCACCACCTATAGCCACATCACCGACAAAAATTTGACTGGAGATTCTTCTTTTAATTTTGTGTACTTGCTTCATAAGTCTTTATTACTTCATCTAAGCTCTCAGTATGATTGTCAATTATTGTAGTTGATGAGACCTCTTCTATGTTCTTAGTAATGGACTCTTCAGTGCTCTCAATATTATTTGGTTCACTAATAATAATTGAGGTGGACCGGGGGCCTCCAATCTCTACATCCTCGAAATAATACCAGATACCTAAAAATATTAATATTAACAATAAAAGCAGAAATAGCTTTAGTTTTAAGCGTTTTTTTCTTTTAGGATAATAGTTGATTCCGTCCAACATTTCTTCTACTCTTATCTAGTACTTTACCTGCAAGTTGTCCACAAGCAGCGTCAACATCATCACCCCTTGTTCGTCTAGTTGTTGTCCGAATGCCTGATCGATATAATATATTTTGAAACTGATTAATTGTAACTTCTTTTGAGGTTCGATATTGAGTTTTTGGAAATGGATTAAAAGGAATTAGATTTACTTTGGCAGAAATACCCTTTAGTAAATTTGCTAGAGATTTTGCATGCTCAGGTAAATCGTTGACTCCATCAAGCATGACATATTCGAAAAATATATGTCTCTCTTGCGTTCCTGCATTTATATAATAATGGCAGGCCTTCATCAACTCCTTGATTGGGTACTTTTGATTGATTGGAACTAATACATCTCTCAACTTATCGCTAGGCGCATGTAAAGAAATGGCCAAGCTTACTGGAATCGTGTCTGCCATTCTATAGAGTGCAGGGACAATACCAGACGAAGAAACCGTTACTTTTCTTCTCGATAGTCCGAAAGCCCAATCATCCAACAAGAGGTCACAGGCATCGTATACTGCACTTTCATTAAGTAGAGGCTCTCCCATACCCATAAATACCACATTTGAAATTCGCTTATCTTTTTTCTTTAGATAGTTTTGGGCAATCAAAACTTGAGCAATAATTTCATGACTCTTTAGATTTCGATTAAATCCCTGGACACCTGTAGAACAAAAAGTACAAGCAAGCGCACAACCAACCTGTGAGGAGATACATAAAGTTCCTCGCTCCTTTTCAGGAATATAAACTGTTTCGATATGATTTTCTTGACCAAGCTCAATGATCCACTTGATAACCCCATCTCTTGAATGATTCAGAGTAATCACTTCTGGTAAATCAATTGTTGATATGGCTTGTAACTTTTGCCTTAATTCCTTAGACAAATTATGCATATCACCAAAGCTAGTAGCACCTTGGTGGTAAATCCATTGCATAATCTGCTTGGTACGAAAAGGCTTCTCATCAAGATTAGAAAAAAACTTTTTGAGTTTTTCTTGAGGAAGTCCTAACAAGTTTTGTTTTTCTAGCATGAGAAAAAGTAGCCTTCAAATCGACTTTTTAGATAATATTTTGCTTTAACTTTATCTTGTCCTTGGACAAACACCGTCTTCATCGAAAAAAATAAGCAATTTCAATTGCAGCATTCTCAATTGAATCAGAACCATGGACTGCATTCTCATCTAGAGATTCAGCGAAGTCAGCTCGAATGGTTCCGGAAGCGGCTTCTTTAGGGTTTGTGGCACCCATAATTTCGCGATGTTTAGCTACAGCGTTTTTACCTTCCAGAACTTGAACCATTACAGGGCCAGATGTCATAAAAGAAATCAGGTCATCAAAAAAGGGTCGCTCTTGGTGAACAGCATAAAAACCACCCGCCGTGATTTTATCTAAATGAATCATTTTTGCAGCAACAATTTTAAAACCCGCACTCTCAAAGCGAGAGTAAATTTCACCAATCACATTTTTAGCAACAGCGTCAGGTTTAATTATTGATAAAGTACGCTCCATGACCAATCCTTAATTATTTAAAAAGCCGGTATTTTACCATGTTGCAGTAAATATCTAATACTTAGAGGTAAAAGAGGTATAGAGAAGCACTATAAGAAAATTATTTTTAACAGTCTAAAAAAAGAGTACACAGCTTAACTTAAAGTTCAACCATCAAAAACAAAAAAGGCGCCCTAAAGCGCCTTAAATGTTGTCTATCTTTATAACTTAATTTACTGCTTCTTTTAATGCTTTACCGGCTTTAAATGCAGCCACGTTTGAAGCGGCAATCTGGATGGTAGCTCCTGTTTGTGGATTACGACCTGTACGCGCTGCACGGCTTCTCACTACAAAACTACCAAAGCCCGTTAATTGTACGCCTCCTCCACTTGCCATTGTCGAGGTGATTGCACTAGTTGTTGCATTTAAAGCTCTCGCAGCATCCGCTTTTGATAAATTAGCACCTGCAGCAATTGCATCTATTAATTCTGATTTATTCATGTTAATTCTCTCCTAAAGAAGTTTGACAAAAAATTAGATATAGTGAAAGAGGTAATGTGTGCACCTATTTAAGGAGGAAAGAACCAAAAAAACCAATCTGCCTCCAACGCTAGATCTAAGAAATCATTGTACTATCAAAATAAAGTTAATTGAAAATAATTACAAAAAAATATTTATAACTTTACCGATTGATGTCTTTTTGAACTCTTTCCTTGTCTCTTTTCCAATCCCTATCTTTAATGGTCTGACGTTTATCATAGGCTTTTTTTCCTTTCGCAAGACCAATTTCTATTTTCACTTTTCCTCTGGCCCAGTAAAGCTTTAAAGGAACTACGGTAAATCCTTTCTGTGTTATTTTTTCTCGTAATCGATCAATTTCAAGTCGATGCAGAAGCAGCTTTCTTGTCCTTGTTGGGTCAGGATCAACGTGACTTGAAACTGAATTGAGTGGTGATATATGAGCACCAAAAAGGTAGAGCTCATTGTTTTTTAGAATGACATAGCTTTCCTTTATTTGCACTTTATTATCTCTCAGGCTTTTAACTTCCCAACCTTTCAAAATTAGACCTGCCTCCAAGCTTTGTTCGATAAAATAGTCATGCCTTGCCTTTTTGTTTAAAGCAATGGTATTTGAATTATCTTTCTTATTTTTTGTCATGCATCATATATCCAAAAGCGCAATTGTGCCATTCTCACCTAAGCAGATGTATGAGTTAGTCAACAATATCAATGACTACCCTCAATTCTTAAACTGGTGCAAAGGTGCTTCCATTTTAAATCAATCTGATCATCAAATCACTGCCTCAGTTAAGATTAATAAGGGAGGTCTAAAACAAACCTTTAGTACACTTAACACATTGACACCTTTTCGATTAATAGAAATGCAATTATTGGACGGGCCTTTTGAACAACTTTCTGGAGAGTGGTGCTTCGAGCCATTGGGTGAAAATGCTGCAAAAGTTTTTTTAGATCTAAAATTTAAATTCAAATCAAAACTACTTGATATGAGTCTTTCTCCCATTTTTACAAAAATTGCCAATTCACAGCTAGATGCTTTTGTTACAAGAGCTAAAAAAATATATGGCTAAAATTATTGAAGTTTATTAACTTTATTCCAAAAACTTATGCAACTTTTTAAACTTACCTTCGATGCTCTAATGTGTATTGACGTTAGTGAAAAAATATCACTAACGCGAAAACTTAATAAGCATCAAATTAAATCACGCGATCTAAAATCTAAATTAAGTGTCAAAAAAATTTCGATGCCTGGTCGACCCTTGAAACCTAAGTTGGTTAATTTTCAGACTTCGCCTAAACGTGATCGTTCAGATCTCGGTATGATAAAAAATATCCACGCAATTTGCCATATTGAATTCAATGCCATTAATTTAGCGCTTGATGCTGTATATCGGTTTCAAGATATGCCTCTTCAGTATTACCTTGATTGGCTAAAAGTTGCTAACGAGGAGGCCGTTCACTTTTCACTTCTGAGTAATTATCTTCAAGAACTTGGTTGCCAGTATGGTGACTTTGATGCACACAATGGATTATGGCAAATGACGGTAGACACTGATTACGATGTCTTATCTAGGATGGCTTTAGTACCAAGGGTTTTAGAAGCGCGTGGTTTAGATGTTACCCCAAGTATTAGAGCTAAATTTAAGGATTCTAACTTTTACAAAATGGTTGAAATTCTGGATATTATTTACCGTGATGAAATTGGCCACGTCAAGATTGGCAACTACTGGTATCAATATCTTTGTAGTGAACGAAAACTCGACCCTATCTCAACGTTTGACTCACTTATCAAAAAACATATCGGCTCCAATTTACGGGGACCCTTTAACAAAAAGGCAAGGCTTTTATCTGACTTTAGTCAGGCAGAATTAGATTACCTTGAGACAACTAGAAATAATAAAACTTAACTTATTTCATCCATAGCTTGGTTAGCTAAAAGGTCTGCCATGTCATTACCCGGATTATCGCTATGTCCTTTCACCCAATGCCATGTAACTGAAAATTTTTGATTAAGAGCATCTAACTCCTTCCATAAATCAACATTTTTAACCGGCTTCTTGTTCGCAGTTTTCCAACCTTTTTCTTTCCAACCCTCAATCCATTCATTGATACCTTGAATAACATACTTGGAGTCAGTATATAAGTCGACCGTAATGTCGTTTGATTTAAGAGTTTGCAATGCTCTTATAGACGCCGTGAGTTCCATCTTATTGTTGGTTGTATTTAACTCTGCGCCCTTTAATTTTTTGTCATTGTCTTTGTAACGCAACCAAACACCCCAACCACCAATACCTGGATTGCCACGGCAGCCACCATCGGTATAGATAACGATTTTTTCCATAAGTATTACCTATCTACATTAATTTGCATCCAAAACTCAAATAATGCCAAATGCCAAAGCCTAGAGCCATTCAAAGCGGTCATATAGTCTCTAGGTGAATTAATAACTTTGTTGACATAATTTTGATTAAATACACCTCGATTGAGGCAAGCACTAGATGTAAGTATATCAGACATAAATTCTAAGAAATCACCTTGAATATACTTGAGAGCTGGCATCGGAAAATAGCCTTTTTTTCGATCAATTACTGAACCGGGAAGAAGTTCTCTTGCGATTTTCTTTAGTGGGTACTTACCCTCCTGTTTCATCTTTAAGTTTGCTGGCATCTTTAACGCCCACTCAACCAGCTCAGTATCTAGAAAAGGTACACGTGCTTCAAGCCCCCAGGCCATTGTCATGTTATCTACCCGTTTAACTGGATCATCAACAATTAGTTTAGTGATGTCGGTACGAAAAACTTTATCAATAAAGGAATCAGCTCCCGTTTTTGCAAACTCTTTGTTTAACCAGTTGGAGGTATGGTTATCGCCTTGGTAAGTTGGCATTACAGCCTGCAAATACTCTTCATGGGGTCTGTCTACATAGTGTTTGGAAAATCTTTCAATCTCATCGCCCTTCTCAGCTGCCATTCTTGGGTACCAAAAATAGCCGGCAAAGGCTTCATCTGCACCTTGACCAGACAAAACTACCTTGATATGCTTTGATACCTGTTCAGAAAGTAAATAAAAAGCGACGGCATCTTGACCTACCATGGGTTCAGCCATATTCATTACTGCTTCTGACAACCTAGGCAATACCTCTGCATTGCTAACAACGTATTTTTGATGCTGGGTTTTAAACTTTGAAACGATTTGGTCTGAATACCCAAACTCACTGCCAACTTCATTGTCTATATCTTCAAATCCAATAGAAAAGGTGCGAATATCTTCATGGCCAGCTTCTTTAAGTAGTGCCACAAGCAGAGAGGAATCTAGACCACCAGACAACAAAACACCAATAGGCACATCAGCCGCAGCCATTCTTTTTGTAACAGCTGCAGTTAATAATTCGTGGGCTTTCTCAACGTATTCGTTATCTGAAAGGTTTCTTTCAGATCTATTAGCGTTAGGATGCCAATATGTTTTTTCTTTCAATAAGCCTTTTGTATTTATTGTTATAGCTGTTGCAGGTTTCACTTTTTTAATACCACTTATAATCGTATTTGGAGCTGGCACAACTCCATGAAGTGAAAGTTGCTGCTGAAGGGCGAGAGGGTTAACACTTTTGTCAAGCTCTTGAGTTAATAAAGCCTGTGAATTGGAAGCAAAAGTAAATGCTTTATTGGATAAATTATAGTAGAGAGGCTTGATGCCCATTCGGTCACGGGCAATAAACAGCTTTTCATTAGATTTATCCCACACACAGAAGGCAAACATACCATCCAAATACTCGACACAATCTTCGCCCCAGCAATGGTAAGACTTGATGATGACTTCGGTGTCTGAATGTGAAAAAAAGGAATAACCTTTGCCGATTAACTGACTATGAAGTGATTTATAGTTATAGATGGTTCCATTAAAAACCAGTGTTAACTTGAGAAGTTCATCCACCATTGGTTGGTTGCCATGGCTTGATAAATCAATAATACTTAAGCGTTGATGACCAAAACCAATCTTACCTTCAAGCCATTGACCGTTAGAGTCTGGCCCTCTTCTAGCAATTTTAGACATCATACTAGTGAGAGACTTTGAAGAAACATTTTTTGAGTCGAAGCGAAACTGGCCACAAATACCGCACATAAATATAAGACCTTAAGTTCTAAAAAAAAGAAAAAATCTATTATGTAGTAACGTAAATACTTGTTCCATATTTCTATATTGCGGGTTAATTTAGCACTGTAAAATGGTCATTTTATCAAGTATTGCTTAGGAATAATGGCTCAAACGCTCTATGACAAACTAATGGGTGCACACGTGGTTCGAGAACAAGATGGCGCCACTCTTATTTATATTGATCGCCAACTTATTCACGAAGTGACCTCTCCGCAGGCATTTGAGGGTCTAACAATGTCAGGAAGAAAGCTTTGGCGAAATAAAGCCAACTTAGCAGTGCCCGATCATAATGTCCCAACAACTGAAAGATCTAAAGGTGTTAGTAGTATTAACGACCCAGTTTCGAGATTGCAAGTTGAGACTTTAGACAAAAATTGTGAAACCTTCGAGATCAATGAAATTCAAATGAATGATATCCGTCAAGGAATCGTCCATGTTATCGGGCCAGAACAGGGGGCGACTCTGCCTGGTATGAGTATTGTTTGTGGTGATTCGCATACCACAACTCATGGCGCATTAGGTGCGCTTGCTTTTGGTATCGGTACTTCAGAGGTTGAGCATGTACTTGCCACAGGTTGTCTTTGGCAAAGTAAAGCTAAAAATATGAAAATTGAAGTGAATGGAGATTTAGAAAAGCATATCAGCGCTAAAGATATTGCACTTTATGTGATTGGTGAAATTGGCACAGCTGGTGCTACAGGTTATGCCATTGAATTTTGTGGCTCAGCAATTGAGAACATGAGTATCGAAGGTAGAATGACATTGTGTAATATGTCAATCGAAGCTGGTGCAAAGGTTGGTATGGTTGCTGTTGACGACAAGACCATAGAATATGTTAAAGGAAGACCATTTACACCTACAGGAGAAAAGTGGGATTTAGCTGTTGCTTATTGGAAAACACTACATAGTGATAAGGATGCTTATTTTGATGAAACAATCTTAATAGATGCTGCCCTTATTAAGCCACAAGTAACTTGGGGGACCTCACCAGAAATGGTAGTCGACATCAATGGCTCAACGCCTGACCCTGAAAAGGAAGACGATCCTGTCAAAGCTGAAAGTATTCGAAATGCTCTAAACTATATTCATTTAAAGCCCAATACTTCGATGAGTTCTGTTGACATTGATAAAGTTTTTATTGGCTCTTGTACAAACTCACGAATTGAAGATTTGCGATCAGCTGCCGCAGTTGCCAAAGGCAAGAAAATTGCAAACGGCATTAAACTTGCACTGGTTGTTCCCGGATCAGGCCTTGTAAAGCAACAGGCTGAAGCTGAGGGACTTGATCAAATATTTACTGATGCTGGTTTTGAGTGGCGAGAACCAGGCTGTTCAATGTGTCTGGCAATGAATGCAGATAAGCTTGAAGTAGGTGAACGATGCGCAAGCACCTCAAACAGAAACTTTGAAGGTAGACAAGGTCAGGGGTCTTTTACACATTTAGTTAGCCCAGCACTTGCCGCGGCAAGTGCTATTGCAGGTCATCTTTCAGGGGTTTAGTTATGAAAAGATTTAGCACTCTAACTTCCATCTCTATGCCACTCGATCGAGCCAACATTGATACTGATGCAATCATTCCAAAGCAATTTCTAAAGTCAATCAAGCGTAGTGGTTTTGGCCCTAACTTGTTTGATGAATGGCGTTATCTCGATCATGGTGAGGTTGGCATGGATAACTCTAAACGCCCAGTGAATACTGACTTTGTTTTAAATGATCCACAATATGAAGGTGCTCAAATCCTTTTAACGAGAAGGAACTTTGGTTGTGGGTCGTCTAGAGAGCATGCTCCATGGGCATTAGAAGATTTCGGATTTCGTGCTATTATTGCGCCCAGTTTTGCAGATATTTTCTACAATAATTGCTTTAAGAATGGCATTCTACCAATTGTTTTAAGTAGCGAAATTGTAGATGCTTTATTTGCATACCGAGGTGAAATTGTTATCAACTTAGAAGAACAAAGTGTTAAAACAGAAGACAACATCTATAATTTTGAAGTTGATGCTGAGAGAAAACGTAGACTTATCAATGGTCTAGATGATATCGGTCTAACTTTGCAGTATGAGAATCAGATTCGTGTATTTGAGTCTGAACATTTTAAAAAATTTCCCTGGTTATGATTGGTCAATTAAAAGGTCAAATTATTAGCAAGAATCCTCCAGAAATTCTTTTAGAGGTTGCTGGTATTGGCTACGAACTGCTTTGCCCTATGTCTACCTTCTACCAACTAGACAATTCATCTGAAGACATTTTGCTTTACACTCATTTGAGTATCAAAGAGGACTCACACACATTGTTTGGCTTTATATCAAAGGATGAAAAAAACATGTTTAGGGAACTAATAAGAGTGAATGGTGTTGGCCCTAAGGTGGCACTCGCCATACTTTCGCATCTTTCAGTATCGTCTCTTGTTGATTGCATTATTAGTGAAAATGCAGATCTTTTAGCAAAAACCCCTGGGATTGGAAAAAAGACAGCACTGAAACTTATAGTTGAACTTCAAGATAGGCTTGATAAGGTGGAATTGGTTAACGCTTCAACTTCAACAATGCATCATAAAATGAGTTCTAATCCAAATGCAAAGCAAGCTTTAGCTGCACTACAATCTCTTGGATTTAAGGTGAAAGAGGCCAACAAAATGATTTCAGCAATCGACGACCAGAACCTCTCAACAGAACAGTTAATCCGTCTAGCTCTTCAGAATAAATAACTAAACAGCCATCTTCTTTCTAGAGAACCTTGTTTTAATTCTTCCGAGCATATTAATAAAGTCATAATTCATCAGATACATACAAGGTAGAAGAATTAAAGTTAATACTGTTCCAAATATTAACCCATAACCAAGAGCAAGCACCATAGGCTGTAAAAATACATCTGTACCACCGATACCATAAGCAAGCGGTAAGACGCCAGCCATTGTCGTTAGAGTTGTTAATACTACTGCTCTAAGGCGATCCCTAGAACCTCTAGCAATCCAAACTATTTTGTCTTCTAACTGAGCACTTTTTTGCTTGATGTAGTTCAGATGACTTACCATAACCAAGGAGTCATTAACAATAACTCCCATCAGAGCTAATGAGCCTGTTAGAGCAAAGAAACTCAGCGGCTCTCCATGAAAATAAAAAGCCCACACAACGCCTATCAAAGAAAATGGGACAGCAGCCAATACAAGCATGGGTTGTGAGTAAGAATTAAAGAGTATTGCGAGCAAAAGGAAAATGCCAACAATAGCTACAACAAAAGCCCTGAGAAAATCTTGCAAGGATTCAATCGACTCTTGCGCTCCACCCGAGGTTATGATAGAAACTTGAGGAAAATCAACTGGTGCATTAAGTTCTTTTAGAACCATTGCCAATATTGCCGTCTTAGATAGCGGTGGCCCTCTTGGTGGCCCTCTTTTGATTGATTGATCCCCATCAAAGTTTCGATCTTGATCTACCCCGCTCGGTTTTTTCTTCGGGCGTCCATCGGCAATACTTGCAGTTAATTTGATTGATCGATCCCCGTCAAAATGGTTAAAGTCTGGCTCACCCTTAATCTCTCGAAGAGTAGAAAATTTGCTCATTGGTATTGAGTTGCCTTGACGATTTTTGACAGTAGTATTTTTAATAAAGTTCTCTGTATAGTCTTCACTGCCTATATAGATTCTTACATCTTCTTCTTTTCCAGCAATCGTAACGTCTGTTACATAGGAGCCAGAAAAAGCAGTACGAAGATGGCGATAAACCGACTGATAATCAACCCCTAGTCGAGCCATTTCATCAAAATCAAGTACAGTTTCTATTCGGGGCTTACCAATCTCATCATTACGATTGATATTATCGACACCATCAATTGATTTCAATATTTCTTCAAGCTTATCTGCTGCTAAATTTCGTTGAGCATCATTTTCAGCTACAAGGGTAATTTCAATGTCTTCACCTTGTGGTGGTCCGGGCCTTAATAAAGAAATATTAATTTTTTCAGCGCCCTCAACATTTTCCACTAAGGCTTTAAGTTTTTCTTCCATATCTTCAGCAGTTCTCTCTCTGTCATTTGTTGGAGTTAATGCAATTTCAATGTTAGCAACATTTGTGAAGTAGCTACCAATAGTGCTCGTAAATGAATCAAGGTCTTCGCCTATTTCGTTAACAATTATATTCTCAACATCAATAACTATATTTTCAGTGTAGGCTGCAGAGCTACCATTTGGTGCTTCAATATTTGCAAAAATTACGGTTGCACCTCTAGAAGGAAACAAATTAAAAGGAATATTTTTAAATGCAAAAAATGATGTATAAACAAGCAAAGCGATAAATAGAGGGACAATTAAATATCTCCACCTCAAGGCATAGTGCATGAATCTATTGTAAAAATTTTCTACAGGTATAAACCAAGTCCTTTGTTTTCCGACTTTATTTGTTGACAAGTGTGCCGGTAGAGCGAAAGTAATTTCTAAAAAAGATATACCAAGAGCAAAAATAACAACGACTGGCAAAACGTAGATAAACTTACCCAAAATGCCTGACATGAGAAAAAACGAAGACATAACAAGCATGGTTGAAATTATTGTCGTTACAACAGGCATAATGACTCGCTTTAACCCCATTACAACGTTTTTATATAGGTCGCCTCCCTTGGATTTATAGTGGTGAATACTTTCAGCAATAATGATACTATCATCGACAACAATACCCAACACAAGAATAAATCCAGAAAGAGATATTAAGTTTATTGTATTACCTGTAAGACCAAGGCCAAATACTGTTCCAAGGAGTGTCACTGGAATACTTACAGCAACCCAAAAAGCAGTTCTAAGTGAAAGAAAAGCTCCCAGGACGACTAATACTAAAGCAAGTCCTATATAGCCATTTTTAATAATTATATTGAGCCTATTTGCAACTGCTTCAGAGGAGTCATCTGTGTAAAAAATATCTATATTGTCGGAGTAATTCACTTGTAATTCTGAAACCCGCTCTCTGACTCTTTTGACTGTCCTAATAATGTCTGCCTGATCTTGTTTTTTGACTTGCAGAACAAAACCCTTGGTTCCATTGACTCTTGTGATGGAGGTTTCTTCTTCTTCCCCTCTAAATACATTGGCTATATCATCTAATCTAATAACTGGCCCATCAAAGATAGACTTAATAACAACATCTTTAATTTCATCAATACTCTGAAATTCTGACAAAATGACTATATTTTTTTCTAAACTCTCTTGATTATTACCACCAACGGTGAAGCGAGCATTTCGAGTTGAAATCGCCGATATAACCTCATTAACTGAGATGTTATATTTATCAAGTTTTGTGGGGTCAACTTTAATTTGAATTTCACTCTCTAAATAACCATTTTTATCTATAGAAGCTACACCTTTAACCTTAAGAAGAGCTGTCTCAAGATCATCTGTAATTTGCCTGGCGAGGGCATAATCACTATTTGTACCATCAATATTAATAGTAATTATGGGAAATTCAGTTACGTTAAAATCAAGCACCTGAGGTAAGTCTGTAACCTCTTCAGGGAAACTTTTAACGCGATTAACAGCATTTCGAACATCATTTTTGACCGTTGTAACATCTTTTAAATCAGCCTCAAGGGTGACAATGATGCTTGAAATTCCCTCACGAGAGGTAGAAGTAATCTCTTTAATTCCACTAACACTTAATAGCTCATTTTCAATTACGTTGGTTACACTCTTCTCAACATCCTCAGGTGAAGCTCCAGGATAGGCTGTCGTTACAGCTAGAATCTCAAAATCTACTGCTGGAAACTGATCTCGCTGCATCCCAACCACAGACAAAACGCCAATTGCAATAAAAGCAAAAGAAAATACGAGAGCAAACTTTTTTTGACGAACTAAAAAATCTAAAATAGAATCCATAAAAAACTATTTTTAAATACAAAAAGGCTGATTATATATTCATAAAAATGAAATAACAATGAAGATTTTATTAATTTCTTGCCCTTTTGCTTTGATTTTCAGTTATTAATACTTTGCGAATTCTGATATTGTTGGGCGTAACTTTAACACATTCAAAATCAATTTAAGCTTGCTAGAAGCTTTACTCTTATAAAATAACTTCAATACTTTATTAATATTTTTTAGTTGTGGCAAAAAAAGGAAGTTCACGTCGATGGATGCATGAGCATTTAACTGATGAATACGTAAAAAAAGCCCAAAAAGAAGGTTACAGATCAAGAGCAGCCTATAAGTTACTTGAAATTATAGAAAAAAGTCAAATTATCAACAAAGGAGACAAAATATTAGACCTAGGTGCAGCACCTGGTAGTTGGTCTCAAGTTGCTGCAAAAATAGTAGGTAAATCTGGCCAAGTAATTGCTAGCGATATCTTGTCAATCGAAGAAATTAGTGGAGTCAATTTTCTTCAAGGAGACTTTACTGAAAAATCAGTTTATGATGAGTTGATAACTTTAACTAAAGGAAGTTCGATAGATATAGTTTTATCTGATATGGCACCTAATATGAGTGGACAACTTTCTGTTGATCAGCCAAAGTCAATCTACCTAGCTGAACTCGCAATAGATTTAGCTGTTAAAACTTTATCAAAAAATGGGCACTTTATTGTGAAAATTTTTCAAGGTGATGGTTTTGATGACTATGTTAAAAATGCAAGAAAATTTTTTAAAAAAGTTTCAATCATTAAGCCAAAAGCTTCTCGCCCCAGGTCTAAAGAAGTTTATCTACTTGCAAGTCAGTTAAAATAAATCCTTATGCAAAATTACAGCGACATTCAAACTCTAATGAAGAGCGACATGGAGAAGACGGATGAAGTCTTAATTGAGCGTTTAAATTCAAATGTTGGCCTCATTAATCAAATGAGCCATTACATCATTGCGTCAGGTGGGAAACGCTTAAGACCCTTACTACTGCTTCTCTCTGCAAGAGCTACAAACTATAAGGGTAAAGACCATCACGCAATGGCTGTTGTGATTGAGCTTATTCATACTGCAACACTTCTTCATGATGACGTGGTAGATGAGTCAACAACCCGTCGTGGCCAAGATACATCCAATGAATTATGGGGCAACGCACCCAGTGTATTGGTCGGCGACTTTCTTTACTCGAGGGCATTTGAAATCATGGTAGAACCTAATTCCATGGCAATTATGAAAATCCTTTCAAAAACAACAAACAAGATAGCAGAGGGAGAGGTCTTACAGTTATTAAATATCAAAAATACTAACGTTTCTCAGACAGAGTACTTTAACGTTATTGAGCAAAAAACTGCTTGTCTATTTGAAGCGGCTTGCAAAATAGGCGCACTTCTATCTGATTCTTCAAAAAAGACGATTAATTCACTTGGTGACTTTGGATTTCATTTAGGAAAATCCTTTCAAATTATTGACGATGCCCTGGACTACGATTCAGACCCGATAACAATAGGAAAAGAAGTGGGTGATGACTTATCAGAAGGCAAGATTACCTTACCCATGATTTATGCTCTCGAAAAAACCTCTGGTGCAGAAAATAAGATTCTGAAAAATGCAATTAAAACGGCAGACGCATCAAACATTGATAACATTGTCAATATTCTTTGCGGTGTCAATGCTTTTGAATTTACTCGACAAATTGCACAGAACGAATCACAACAAGCTCTAAAATCATTAGAAGATATTCCGGATTCTGAATATCGATCAGCTCTTAAACTACTATGTGAATTGTCACTAAATCGAACTTCTTAATTTCATTTAATGCTAACTTCAGCAATTAAAAAACAGATTCGGTCCTCATTTGAAGCGGCGAAAATCCAACTACCTAATTTTAGTAATCGTTCTTCGCAAAATAAAATGATTGCTGAGATATCAAAAACACTGTCTGGTGAATATCCTAAATCAAATCCAATTCTTTGTGTTGAAGCCCCCACCGGAGTTGGCAAAACAATGGCCTATCTGATTAGTTGCCTTCCAATTGCCAAGGCCAACAAGAAAAAGCTGATCATTGCATGTGCTAATGTAGCCCTTCAAGAACAGATTCTATATAAAGACATCGTTGAAGCAAAAAAATACTCTTCTGTAGAATTTGAATATGCCCTAGCTAAAGGTCGATCTCGCTATGTGTGCATTCGAAACTTAATCAACCTTACCGAGGAAAATTCAAACACTCAAGCGCTATTTGAAGACGCCTTACTTTGGGACGAGCCACCAAGCCAATACCAAATCGACAAGCTAAGTGAAATGACCGACAACTATTCCTCGACCCGTTGGAGCGGAGAGATTGATGACCTTGAAAGTCCACCAGATTTTTCACTTTGGCAAAAAGTTGCTTGCAACCGATTTACTTGTACTGCCAAAAATTGTGAGTTTTATAATGATTGTGCTTTTTTTAAAGCACGAAAAAAAGTTTCTCAAGCCGACGTAATTATTGCCAATCATGATCTGGTTTTAGCTGACATTATTAATGGAAATAACATTCTACCTGAGGTTAATGACTGTATTTTCGTTATTGACGAGGCTCACCATTTTTCTCAAAAAGCGCTGGCTCACTTTTCAATAAATGCCAGTACTGAATTTATGAAAACGTCAATTCGTCAATCTCAAAGTGCAATCGAGCAGATTTTAAAAATCACGAATCAAAAGACATCTGAGAATGACATTAAGAAGGTAGATGAGGCTATTAACGAACTTATTGAAGTTATTGCTAATTTCGAATATTTAGATGATGTTTACTTATTTGATATGTCTGGAGTTTCAAGTGATGTGTCTAATTTATGTAATAAATTATTAAGTATTTTTAATATCGCATTTGGTAATTTTTTAGATCAGAAAGATAACTGGGAGGATTATTGCAAAAGGAATACCGTTAAACAAACAACAATAGACAATCTCAATAATATAATAGGTCAAAACGACCAAAATCTTTCTTCTATCGTTTCTCTTTTAAATACTTTCACGCAAAGTACTCATACTAACACCCCTCCAACCAGCAATTGGATTGTGGAATCAAAACTATCAAACAAGAAAAAAAATTATCACCTCAATACAGCAAAAATTGACGTCTCAAATCATCTTGAGAGTCTTATATGGTCCAAAGCAGCGGGTGTAATTTTTACATCTGCGACCCTTACTTCACTTGGGAGTTTCGATAGAATGAATCAACAGTTAGGCTTACAAAAAAAAGAAAACCGATATCTTCGGCTGGCTTCACCCTTTGATCATAAATCAGTTAACTTTATAGTTGCTAACGTTAAAGCAAGTCCTTCTGAGGTATTTGAACACACCCAAGAACTTTCTAGGGAGCTTAGTAAACGCATAAATAAAGAAGCTGCAACTCTAGTATTATTTGCCTCCAACAATCAAATGCAAATGGTAGCTGACTTAGTAGAGAAAACAATAGAGTGTGAGTTGTTGGTTCAAGGTGAATATAGTAAAAAACGTATTCTTGAAAAGCATATTGAAAAACGCAAGAATGGTGAAGGCAGTGTTATCTTTGGCTTAGATAGTTTTGCAGAAGGAGTTGACCTTAAGGGTGATAATCTAAATCATGTTATGATTGCGAAATTACGTTTTAGTGTGCCTACCTCACCGATTGAAAAAACCACACAGTCCTACCTTGAATCTTTAAACAGAAATCCATTTATGGAAATCTCCTTGCCAGATGCCTCATTAAGACTGATTCAATCTTGCGGCAGACTTATCAGATCAGAAACCGATACAGGTAAGATTACAATTTTTGATAATCGTCTGAGAACAAAATTCTATGGCAAACAATTGCTGGATGCACTACCTGGATACAATATAGTTGTTGAAACTACGAACAGGTAGTTTAACTCTCATTCATAATCAGATAACTTAAAATAAGGATAAAACCAAAATAACTCTCATCAACAATGGATTCGATTACTCGTACCAACAAAAGTCAAAAAGTTACTATCGTAGGCGCTGTAGTCGATTTTTTACTGTCTATCTTCAAAGTCATTGTTGGAGTTATTGGAAATTCCGGCGCTTTAGTTGCTGACGGTGTCCACTCATTCTCTGATTTACTCACAGACTGGGTGACTTGGTATGCTGCCAAGCAAGCTGGAGAAGCCCCAGACAAGGAACATCCCTATGGCCATGAACGTTTTGAAACTGTGGCAACTCTCGGGTTAAGCATATTTCTAGCGATTATTGGTACAGCAATTATTTTTGATGCTATGGGACGACTTACAAACGCTGGCGCCTTGAATCATGAAGGTTGGCTAATTGCAACTGCAGGTTTGTCTATTGCTAGCAAAGAGGCTTTGTACTGGTATACGGTTAAAGTTGCAAAAAACATTAATTCTGAAATGCTGAAAGCTAACGCCTGGCATCATCGTTCAGATGCATTTTCTTCGGTCGTTGTTATTATTGGTATTGTTGGTGCTGTCAATGGTTACTTTTATCTTGATAGCGCAGCAGCTATTATTGTAGGCATCATGATTATCTATATCGGCTGGAAACTTGGATTCGAGGCAACCAAGGAACTAGTTGATACCTCGATTGATGATGAAGACATCAAAAAATTACACTTAGCATTAGCTAACATCAAAGGAGTTAATAGCGTCCATACACTAAGAACAAGAAGAGTTGGACATAAAAAATCAGCTGATGTTCATGTTCAAGTTAATCCTTTTCTATCGGTGAGTGAGGGCCATATCATTAGTGTCAGCGTTGAGCGAGTTGCAAAAGAATGTATAGAAGGTTTGGATGATGTCACAGTTCATATCGACCCTGAAAATGATGAGGAAAAAGATGACGCCCCCTACAAAGACCTGCCAGAACGAGCTCAAGCTTTGAAGATCCTTAAACAAACACTAAAGTCAGAAGACTGTACTTATGAATTTGAGCGAACTCAATTGCATTATTTAGAAGGCGAAATTTTAGTGGACTTTTTCTTGCCGCTTGATTATTTGGCTAACAATAGCGCCATAGAAATCAATACTCAACTCTCAGATATCGTTGCAAAACTACCGGGTTTTGGTGAGGTCAAAGTTTACTTTAGCTGAAAATCACAATAAGCAGAAAACTTATAAAGAATGGTAGGCATGACAAATTGCCCCAGCCAATGCATCGGCAGCATCAACCTGAGGAGCTTTGTTTAGTTTTAATAACTGTTGCACCATGAAGGATACTTGCTCTTTACTAGCATGCCCCTTGCCGACTACTGTTTTTTTAATTTGATTTGGGCTATAGTCAACTATAGGCAAGTCTTGCCCTCCAGCGGCTGCTATAACGGCCCCCCTTGCATGACCAAGCTTTATAGCAGCATCTGGATTTGGCCTGTCAGGGCGCATAAATACTCTCTCAACAACAACAATATCAACCTTATGTTTTTCAAGAATTTCTTTAATACCTGAATAAATCGTGACAACACGATCATTTAAATCGCCCTGTGTACGGATACAGCCACTATTGACATAAGTAAATTTAAGCTTGTTAACCGTAATTAGTCCAAAACCAGTAATTCTTGAACCTGGGTCAATGCCAAGTATATTCATAAGGGTATTCTATCAGTTAAGGAAAAACAAGCCAATATTTTATTATTAAAGCTATAATGCTGTCTTATTTTTATAGAGAGTTATGTATGTCTGTTATTGAGCTTACACAATCAAATTTTGACGACACTATCACCAGTAATGAGATTGTTATTATTGATTTTTGGGCGCCTTGGTGTGGACCTTGTCTGCAATTCGCACCCACCTTCAAAGAGACTTCAGAGAAAGTTGAAGGGGTAACTTTTGCCAAAATTAATACTGAAGAAGAGCAGTCTCTTGGCGCTCACTTTCGAATTCGCTCCATACCGACTTTAATGATTTTTCGTGATGGTATTGGTATTTTCTCTCAGCCAGGATCGCTCTCAGGGGCAGACCTAGAAGACCTCCTTGAAAAGGCCAAAACTATCGACATGGATGAAGTGAGAAAAGAACTTGAGAGTGAGTAAAAGGTTTATTGTTAAATGAAGTAATCTATATTGCCCTATCAATAAGCTTTGCATATTGATTTTCACTAAAACCAACCATAATATTCTCATCCTGAACCAGTACTGGACGCTTTATCAATGTAGGAAGCTTTAATACCAACTCATAGTTGATATTACTTTTTTCTTCTTCAGATAGAGATCGATAAGTTGTTGAACGCTTGTTAATCAACAGCTCCCACCCAACAGACTCAACCATTTTTATCAACACTTGCTGAGAAATAGGGTTTTTCCTAAAATCAATAAACTGATAATTTACATCACGATCATTCAAATAAACTAATGCCTTCTTGACTGTGTCACAGTTTTTAATCCCATAAATTTGAATAGATTTGTTCATACAATATCTAGCATTTCAGTAGAAAAGTTACAGGTCCATCATTAACCAAAGCAACCTTCATGTCAGCAGCAAAAATACCGCTTTCAACATTAGAACTTAAATCCTTAGCTCTTCTAACCATATGGTTGTAAATATTTTCCGCCTCCAATGGTGGCTTGGCTGTTGAAAAACCAGCCCTTGTGCCATTACTGGTTTCGGCAGCAAGAGTGAATTGAGATACAAGTAAAACTCCACCACTTATATCACTGACACTTAAATTCATTTTGCCTTCAGTGTCAGAAAAAACTCGATAAGAAAGTACTTTATTGATCATTTTGTCAGCATGTTCTAACTCATCCTGTTTTTCAATGCCGATAAAAACCAGAATTCCTTTCTTAATTTGACCAACAATTCGTCCTTCAACCTCGACGCTAGCAGATGATACTCGCTGTATTAAAGCCTTCATGTCACTATGACGATAAGTAAGAAATGTCCGCAACAGACAGAAATAAATTCCTAACGCGATTTATAAGCTTTAGTCGCGCCTGCCTTAGCTCTATATCATCAACATTGACCATCACTTTATCAAAAAAAGTATCGATTACTTCTTTTAGCTCTAGTAAAGATTGCACGATAGCTTGATAGTCTTTTTGTTCAGATAGTTTTTCAGCAATTGACTCAGTTGCCTGAAAAAGTTTTTGCTCAGAATCCTCTATCAATAATCTAGAATCTAGTTCAACATCATTACCGTCAAAATCTTTGAGTATATTAGCGATCCTTTTATTGGCTTCAATTAAGCTTTTTGATTCGATTTTCTGAATAAAATCATTGAGCGCTTCAACCCTTTTATGAAAATCAAATGGAGAATCTGGACTCACAGCGAGCACAGCCTTAAAAACATTTCCGTCAACATGGGCATCTTTATAATATGCTTTCAGCCGTTCCATCATGAATTGATATATTGAGGAAGAAGCTTCCCTATCTACTTCCTTTGAATGCAAATTCAAGGAAACATCAATCAGTGTTTTTAAATTGATATCTAATTGCGCCTCTAATAGTATTCGCAACAAGCCCAATGCAAGCCTTCTTAAAGCGTAAGGATCTTTTGAGCCGGTAGGTGCTTCACCAATACCATATACTCCTGTAATTGTATCTAGTTTGTCTGCAATTGCCACTACAAGACCTTCATTTGTCGATGGAAGGTCATCCCCAGAAAATCTTGGCCTATAGTGCTCTCTAATGGCTTTTGCAACAACATCTGATTCGCCGTCATTGAGGGCATAATAGCCACCCATAATTCCTTGCAAGTCAGCAAATTCGCCAACCATTTCACTCATCAAATCTGACTTTGATAAAAGTCCAGCTCGAGCACAAGCTTGAGCGTCAATACTAACCAAACCAGCAATATGTTTGCTTAGCTTTTCAATCCGCTTTGCTTTATCAGCCATCGATCCCAAGGATTTCATAAATAAAACGCTATCCAACCCTTCAAGTCTTTGATCTAATCTTATTGCCTTATCCTGATTCCAAAAAAACTCAGAATCTGCCAACCTTGGTCGAATAACGCGCTCATTGCCTTGAATAATCAAATTTAAATTCGTTGATTCAATATTAGCTACTGAGATAAATGATGGTAACAACACACCTTCACTATCAACCATATGAAAGTATTTTTGATGCGACTTCATCGCTGATATGAGCGCTTCTTCAGGTACGTTTAAATATTTTTCATCAAATTTTCCAGAAAAAGCTCTTGGATATTCAACCAACGCGCAAACCTCATCTAGTAATGATTCATCAATAATAACTTGAGCTTTACTATTATTGGCTACTGACGTAACTTGTTCACGAATAATTTCCTTGCGCTTATTAAAATCAACCTCAATTTGTGCCTTTTCTCTCATGAATGATTGATATTCACTTGCATGAGGTATTTCAAAAGAAGAACTATCTGAGAATCTTAGACCTTTTGTAGTGTTTCCACTTACCAATCCCATAATATTTGCGGGTACAATCTCATCATCCAACAACATCACCAGCCAATGAACTGGTCTTGCAAAAGAATAATCCAATTCCCCCCATTTCATCGTCCTTATAATTGGAATATTTTTGATTGCTTTTTCAACGACACTCGGAAGCAAGTCTTTAATTGGTTGACCCACCTCTTTGGTATGAAAAAAATAGTATTTTTTGCCACCAAGAGAGCGTTTTTCTAGGCTATTTAAATCAACACCACAAGATTTGGCAAAACCTTCTATCGCTTTTTCTGGTGAGCCCACTGAAGGGCCTTTCTTTTCAAGCAACCGATCTTCTTGGTGACTCTGAATTTTTGAAATACTGACAGCCAAACGTCTTGGTGTGACAAAAGCGCTTACCTTACTTATTGCAATACCTAATTTCTTAAGTTCCTCAACAAGATTATCTCTAAGGGCATTTGAGAGCTTTACTAATAAGTTAGGGGGTAATTCCTCAGTACCTAACTCCAGTAAAAAGTCATGCGTTTTCATGCTCGATATTTTAGCTTATTGTATAGATTTATAATGGATAGATAAACCTGCGCCAGAAACACTAGTGTTCAAAAATTAAGCATAACATTTAGTTTTCTAACAATAGTTCGCCTATGAGCTCTAGTTAGCATCAAAGGTGAAGAGTATCTCTTCATCAAATACAGCAGTATCAGGAGCAGAAGGTAATGGTGATGCTTTATAAGCTGCTCTTTCTATTGAGTTCTTAAATGCACGCGCCTTTTCACTATCGTCTACATTACATTTCTGAATATTAACAGCTTTTACATTACCCTCACTATCTTGAAGAACATAGACATCACAACCCCAATCATCCTCTGCACCTTGGTAATTCCAAAAAGTTCTAACCCTTGCTGCTATATTATTGACATAAGCTGATTTCAATGTATTGAGTTGATCTTCAATGATGATTCCCCTTGCTATGTCTTGTTCGGCTTGTACTTCTTGAGTAAGAAGTCGATTGTATTGCTCTTTTTCAAAAGCCTCTTTTTCAGCAGCTCTTTCAGCCGCTGCTATGTTTTTTTGCTCTTCTGCTTCTTGTGCCCTTGCCTCAGCTTCTTGAGCTTTCGCTTCAGCCTCTTCTTTAAGTTTAGCGGCTTCTTGAGCAAGGGCTTCAACCTCTTTAGCTTTAGCCTCTTCGGCTTTTCTTTTTACCTCAGCTTCTAGTGCCAGTTTTTCAGCTATGTCTTTTTGTTTTTCAGCCTCTACTTTAAGTTTGGCAGCTTCTTGTGCGCTTTCTAAAGCTTCTCTTTCTTTTTCCTGCGACTCGTCTCTCTGTTTATCGGCTTCCTCTGCTCTTTTTAAAGCTTCTTGTAATGCAATCTCTGCCGATTGTTTTTTCTCTTTCGCTTGATCTGCCTTCGCTTCTGCTTCTGCAGTTTTTGCCTCTATTATTCCCTTTTGCTTAACAGCTTCTAATTCAAGTTGTTGAGCCTGTGAAGCTTTCGTCTCAGCCTCTTTAGATCTTGCTTCTGCCTCATCTTTCAGTTTGGTAGCTTCCTGCGCTT
>CABXJL010000009.1:0-31488 GCA_902512485.1 uncultured Gammaproteobacteria bacterium | reverse complement strand
AGCCAGAAAGACTCCGGGAATCAAAAGAAAAACCGAAATCAGAACAGAAATAGAAATCAGAAAACTGCTTCAAAAGATCAACAAAAATCTATAGAAAAGGTTGCTGAAAAATCGACAGAAAAGGTTACTCAATAGGTCGATATATGAACAAATACGCTGTCATTGGTAATCCTATTCATCATAGCTTGTCACCGACTATTCATGCCCAATTTGCAAAGCAGATTGGGCTGTCAATGATGTATGAAAAAATTCTAGCGCCATTAGACGAATTTACTGTTACTGCCAAAAACTTTGTCAGTTCTGGAGCCCTAGGATTCAACATCACCGTCCCATTTAAAGTTGAAGCATACAATCTTGTTGATGAATACACCTTAAATGCGAAGATCGCAGGTGCCGTCAATACCGTTAAAGTGGAAAATGACACTCTTTATGGAGAGAATACTGACGGAATAGGCCTTGTTAATGACCTCCGTAATAATTTACAACAAACAATCAAAAGCAAAGACATCTTAATACTGGGGGCTGGCGGTGCGACTCAGGGTATCTTACTGCCTTTGCTAGAATGTCAACCAGAACGTATTTTGGTTGCAAATCGAACAAAATCAAAGTCCTTAAAATTGGCGCGCAAATATAGTGAGTACGGTAAAGTTTGCGGCTTTGGTTTAGATCAAATAAAAGCCAAACCAGTAGATATTATAATTAACGCTACAAGTGCTTCATTGGATGGCAAAATGCCTGAAATTCCATCAGGTGTTGCTACTGGTGCACTATGTTATGACCTACTGTATGGTGGAGAAACACCATTCATGCAGTGGGCAAGAGAAAACTCTGCTTTAGATGTGACTGATGGTCTTGGCATGTTAGTCGAACAAGCTGCAAGCGCTTTTGCCTTTTGGCATGGCATAACTCCGGAGACAAAACAAGTAATCAAATCCATTAGGGAGACAAACGACTAATACCCCAACCTTTCCCTGAACGCTGGTAAATGAAACGATCGTGCAGTCGACTTTCTCTACCCTGCCAAAACTCAATATTCTCAGGTATTACACGATAACCACCCCAAAAATCAGGCAAAGGAATCTCCCCTTTAGAAAATTTATTTTTCATTGACTCGAATTGACTGACCAATAAACTTCTTGAGGGGATTGTCTCAGATTGCTGTGAAGCCCAAGCACCGAGCTGTGAATCCTTTGGTCTTGAAGAAAAATACTTAATTGATTCAAGTGTTGTTACCTTTTCGACACTACCAACGATCTTTACTTGCCTCTCTAGGTCTAACCATGAAAACAAAAGTGCAGCCTGAGGTTTTACTTCAATTTGTTTGGATTTTTTTGAACCATAGTTCGTAAAAAAAACAAAACCTTTGTCATCGAAATGTTTGAGGAGCACTGTGCGAATACCAATCTCTTTATCATCAGCAGTAGCCAAACTCATGGCACTGGGCTCAACAATGCCCAATTCGACTGCCTGAGAGAACCACAGCGAAAACTGCTTAAATGGATCATTATCGAGCTCGAATCTGTTAAGTCCGTTTTGTCGAAACTCCTTTCTAAGATTAGTCAAATCAACTGTCATAACATAAAAAAATTAAAAAGGTATAAGATTACTCTTTTTTGATTCTGTCAAGTGTTGAGTAATCAAAGCTTTGACTGGCGGGAAACTATTTGCAAACTTAAGCACTAACTTTCTAAGCTGTTTAATTGCTACATCATCATTAGTAAATAATGAAACAATCCCATTAGTACCAAAGTACATCAACCTAGAGAGGTTGATTTGTTTTCTTTCAAACTCTTTTAGTACTGAGTCTGCACCAATATCAAGGCCGTTATTAAGCGCCCTACTAATCGACAACGATAGTAAATCCTGACCTCTCAAACCTAAATTAAAACCATGCGCGGTTACCGGATGCATGCCCACAGCTGCATCACCAATCAGGGCAAACCTTGTTGCTCTAAATTTATGAGCATAGACTCCAACCAAGGGGTACGAGTGACGATCTCCTATCTGCTTCATTTGTCCTAATTTACCATTAAAACCATCAGCTGCCATCTCGTTAAATTTTTCCTCATTAAGACCTAACACCTCGTCTAACCTATCAGTTGGAACCGTCAGTACTATAGAAGAAACGTTACCATTAAGTGGCAAAAGTGCCAACGTATGACCGTAATTAAAATACTCTAAGGCGATATGATTGTGAGCTTTTTCGTGTGACATCCTTGTAGTTATCATTACTTTAGAGAAGTCTTTCATAACCGAAGGTATGCCCATCTTTCTCCTAATTTCAGAAAAACGACTATCTGCTGCAACAACTAGTTTGGATTTAACGGTTTTACCATTTGATAATGTAACTTCTGCGCCCGTATTAGTAGTACTAACACCATCTACCATCAGCTCATTCAAAATCGTCACATTGTCTGCTTGCGAAACTCTTTCAAATAATGCAGCTCTAATCAAATGGTTTGGCACTAAATAACCCAAAGCTTCAATTGCGGATTTTTTAGAGTCAAAGTTCAATAAAGAATCAGAACCACCGTCAAATACTTTCGCCTCAATTAACGGACTCACTTCGACTTCGTCAATAAGTGCCCAGACGCCAAGTTTTACTAATATTTTACGGGAATGATGAGTGAGCGCTATTTCGCGACCATCTGGCTTTGGTTTTGAAATCGATTCAATCGTTGACTTTTCAACAAGAAGAACATTCAAGTTTAAGCCAGCCATAGAGCAAGCAAAGCTAAGACCGGCGGGCCCTCCACCTATAACAACGATATCGTAATCCATCTCACTGTTTAGTTAATTTGATGAGGATTCATTTTAGCACCCTTTAAAAAAAATATATTGACCTAATAAAGAGCAGTCTTACTGACTTATTCCTTTCGATTTCTCGATCTGATTTAACCAATACTCACTTTTTTCTATATTTTTTTCTGTGCCGATTCCTTCTTTATACATTGCAGCAACCTTTTTTTGGGAATCTAAATTACCTTCCCTTGCAGCTGCAATATAATACTCATAAGCTTTCTCAAGATTTTTACTTACACCTTTTCCATTTTCGTACATTTCGGCCAGGTTGTGCTGCGCATCAAGATAGCCCTGATTCGCAGATAAACTAATCCAACTAAAAGCCTTTTCAAAGTCCAAAGGAACCCCTATACCTAGATAATACATGGCACCTAATGTGTATTGTGCCTTGCGGTGTGATTGATTGGCAGCCTTGACTATATATTCAAGCCCTTTTTGATCATTTTGTTCAATGCCCCAGCCACCAATATACATAATTCCGACAGCATGCATTGCATCCAAATCACCAGTTTTAGCAGCAAGCTCAAAAGCCTTTAGCGCTTTTTCGTAGTCCTTTTCCTCAATTAAATCCTTTCCCCTTTCATAAAGACTAGTGTCAGCATTGACGGGCAATGAGAAAACAAATAAAAGGCTCAATAATAATAATAATTTCATAGAAAGAAATTGTATACGAAATACCGAGTAACTGTCCACTCTTAGATTGAACTTTTCACAATAAAATTAAGTTTTTTTGACAAAAAATGAATCACTGATTTGTTTAATGGTTTGCAATATTATTACACTTCATTTCTAGGAACAAATTCTAATACTGTTGCATTGATACAATACCTCGGCATGCCGTCAGGCCCATCATTAAAAACGTGACCTAAATGAATATCAGAACTAACAGATCTTATCTCGGTCCGAACCATACCAAAACTGAGGTCAAGCTTCTCATAAACTTCATTATCCACAGGCTTAGTAAAAGATAGCCAGCCTGATTTAGAATTAAATCGATCAGCAGTATCAAATAGCGGCCTTCCTGAAAGCTTGTCTACGAATATGCCTTCAGGGGTATCTTTAAATATCTCATATTGTTTACAAAAGCGTCTGTCTGTTCCATCATTAAAGGCAACATTAAAAGCCTCGGAATCCTTACCCAACTTGAATTCTCCCAAAGCTTGGTAAAATTCATCAGAAGACATAATTCCCTGGTGCGCCCAGACCTCTTTGCCATCAATGATAAAAAATATAGTTGGCGTTGCCCAGGTCTCTGTGTTCAATTCAAACACCTTCAAGGCGGATGCAGGGGAAGATCTTAATGGAATAGTACCTTTATATTTTGAAGTTACTGTTTTTTCAAATTCTAAGCAAAAAAGACAGGTCCCTTCTATCTCAGGTCCAATCACAATTATCTCTTTACCTCCAAGGGGAACTATGTCATTTTTAGCAATTTTAGACGACGACTGGTTTAGAAAAGTCACACCTGTCGAGTGATCAGGACAGTAACCGTTTGGATTTTTCAGTAAATAGTTTTGATGATAGTTCTCTGCTGGCCAAAACTTTTCTAATGCAGCCATCTCGGTTACAATTTGCCCATAACCTTGAGCTGTCAAGAGTGTTTGAAATTCTTGTTTGGTTCTATAAGCTATCTCTTTTTGTTCTGGAGTGGTCCAATAGATTGCAGAGCGATAATTGTTGCCTACATCATTTCCTTGTCTGTTGAACTGAGTAGGATCATGAATCTCCCAAAAGTTTTTGATTAAAGACTCAGTTGAAAGTTGACTTGAGTCATAAACAACCTTGACTGTCTCAGTATGATTGACCAAATTACTGTCATTTCTTGCTTTCTCTTCGGTTGAAAGACCAATATTTTTTAAAATATCTAAAAAAGTCCCAGTTTGTGGAATACGATTTTTGAGAACGTCCTCATAGCTAGGGTTTTCATAGTTACCTCCCGAGTATCCAGAAACAACATCGATGACACCTTCAATGTTTTCAAAGTTCTTTTCAACACCCCAAAAACAACCTGCCGCAAAAAAAATTTCTAATACCATTGTCTTTGCCTAACAATTAAAAAAATATTATTGCAAGTCTACACTCTAAATGCAAGTATTGAATGCTTTATTAGTGAAGGGAAAATGAAGATTATAGAGTGGTAGTCGCGGTCAGATTTGAACTGACGACTTCCACCTTGTCGAGGTGACACTCTAACCAGCTGAGTTACGCGACTACGAAGAGGATTATTATACTGTCTCGAAAACCGAACGGATAATTTTTTGTATGTCACTTGCAGCTTGATAACGGTTTTCAGCATTATTGATTGGCCGTCCAACAACAATATAGTCAGAACCGCTCTTAAACGCTGTGGCGACATCAACCACACGCTTTTGATCGTCATTATTTGCAACCGGGCGAATACCGGGTGTCACAGCAATTAACTTGTTGTCTACATATTTTCGAATGTAGGGCACTTCTAAGCCTGATGAAACAATACCATCACAGCCAGCCTCAAAAGCACGTTTGGCTCGTGAAATCACTAATTCTTGTACATCACAATCAAAACCTAGGTCATCTAGGTCACCTCGGTCCAGACTTGTAAGTGCAGTTACCGCTAATATTTTTAAATCATTTTTGTTTTCAGCGGCCTTTTCCATCAATGCCTGGTTGCCGTGAATGGTAGCAAATGTGGCGCCATAGTCACTCAGTCTTGCAATCGCTCGGCCTACTGTTTCAGGAACATCAAAAAACTTTAAATCAACAAAAACTTTTTTATCTTTTTCTATCAGCCAATTTAGCAGCTCGAAGTAGCCACCTGTCATCAACATTTCCATGCCGATTTTATAAAAATTTACACTGTCATCGAGTTCAGTGACGATGTCTTTGGCTTGATCAATCTCTGGAACATCTAGAGCAAAAATTAACCTATCTTCTACAGTAATATCTTTCATAAAAGTCTCATTAAAACTCTATGCCTTATAAATTCAATAAGCTATCTAAATCTAGTTAAAAAAATTATACTTTGATTTGATGGACGCTAACGGTCAACAACACAAAAGCTGCCTGAGATTTTACTCATGAAATACACCTTAAAGTCGCTTTCAATCTATCTAAAAAATCAGCTATTCGTCAAGCGAACTAACGGTAATCTTAACTTTAATGACATCGTCATAAGGTCTTTTTTTGCTTGTAAAAGTTAAATCACGGCCTTCATAATCGATATGCACTAAATAATGACTCAGTCTCTTCTCGATGCTCTGTCTAACTTTTGTTTCGCAGACCTCTTGACTGACCACAACTTGACCAGTTGAGTTTGCTTTCTCAGCATCATTTGCCATTGAAGCACCTAAAACAATACCGGCCAAAGTCATGACTTCTTTGCCTTCACCTTCACCAAACTGGTTGCCAATCGCACCACCTAGTATCGCTCCCATTATCTCGTTGGTCGCACTACCGTCACCTTGATTCTGTAAGGTCTCTTTTATGTAACATTCCTGATAAGGCTCTTCAGTCATGTATTGTTTGTAAGCTTTCTCAACAGAGGTCACAGTTGCATAGTCAGTAAAACTACCAGCCACCACCAGCTGCGTGCCAAGAAATAACGATGTCAGTACTAAACTTTTTATAATTAAATTCATAACTATACTCCACTATCTTTTAGCCCCTATAATTTAAATTATATACCTTTATTTATTATTTTCATTGAATTAATAGTCATAACTGGCAATAATAGTAGACCTGCCTTGGTAGCTCAGCTGGATAGAGCACTCGCCTCCTAAGCGAGGGGTCGTGAGTTCAAATCTCGCCCAGGGCGCCAATTAATCTGTAGAGGTTTAGTTTGAAAGTTCGGTATACTTTTTCCTTGGTTTCCTCAAGATCAATAAATAATCCATGAGAACAATCAAAAAAAAATTAGTTATTTTTTTGTCCTTTATTACTTTACAAGTCTGCTTTAACATTACTTACGCTGAAGAGGAGTTATATACGGTGAGTGGCTTTGTTACTGGCTGTTCATCAAAACATTCAATCCATGTAACCTTATATGACGAGAATTCCTTTAAAGATATGACAGCTATTCAAGAAAGTATTTACGAACCGACTAGAGGTGAAGAGTGTAAGGTACCCTTTACCTTAAATACACCAAAAGGCTCTTATACCATTGCCGCATTCGAGGATGAAAACAAGAACAAAAAACTAGATTTTTTCTTTTTTATTCCAAAAGAACCATCCGGCTTTTTTCGAAAATTTAGTGGAATGAGCGCGCCAAAATTTGAGAAATTGAAGTTTGATGTTCAAGGTGATTTTGTCGGCGCTGATGTTGAATTACAATAACTTTTAAATTCAATTAACCTGCGCTAAGGCGATTAATTTAATCTTTTTGTGATAAAAAAATTGTCACAGGTATAATGTTGGCCATCTAACTTAAGCACAACTATAGTCAATGTCTGGCAATACTTTTGGAAAAATATTCACTCTGACAACAGCTGGAGAAAGTCATGGAGAAGCCCTTATTGGGATCGTCGATGGCTGTCCGCCTGGAATGTCTTTGACAGAGAAAGACCTTCAGGATGACCTTGATTTGAGGAAACCTGGCAGTTCAAGGCATACCACTCAGAGACGAGAAACAGACGAAGTTAAAATTCTTTCTGGCACTTTTAAAGGAGTAACGACAGGTAGTCCGATAGCCCTTATCATAGAAAACGCTGACCAGCGCCCAAGAGACTACAGCAATATCGCAAACTCTTTCCGTCCAGGCCACGCAGACTACACCTACCAACAAAAATACGGAATTAGAGATTATCGTGGAGGTGGGCGTTCCTCCGCCAGAGAGACCGCAATAAGGGTTGCAGCTGGAGGTATTGCAAAAAAATACCTCAAGGAAAAGCACGGTATTAAGATTCATGGCTACCTAGCTCAACTCGGTCCGATTGCGTTTGAGAATTTTGACTGGAAAGAGGTGCACAATAATCCATTCTTTTGTCCTGATGCCAGCAAGGTTAGTGAGCTAGAAGACTACGTAGACAAACTCAGAAAGGCTGGTGATTCTATTGGTGCGAGGATCAATGTTGTCGCTAGTAATATGATTACAGGACTTGGAGAACCTATCTTTGACCGTCTTGACGCTGAAATAGCCCACGCAATGATGAGTATTAATGCTGTCAAGGGTGTCGAAATTGGTGCCGGATTTGATGTCGTCAATCAGAAAGGCTCTGTTCATAGAGACCCGATAACGCCTGAAGGTTTCACATCGAATAACTCTGGTGGTATCCTCGGTGGCATTAGTTCCGGACAGGACCTACTGATTTCTATTGCACTCAAGCCCACCTCGAGTATCCGCCTAAGCACCCAGACTATTGACAAAAAAGGCAAATCAACCGAGATTAGTACGACAGGTCGACACGATCCCTGTGTCGGCATCAGAGCAACCCCAATAGCTGAAGCGATGCTGGCAATCACTTTGATGGACCATACCTTACGTCACAGAGCTCAAAACGCCGATGTAACTTCATCAACTCCGGCTGTACCCGCAGCAAAATCCTAGTTACAAAAAACTCTAATAAAATTCAATACGGAAGCTTTAACAAAAGTTTTACTGGAAGAGCTCTAATTAAGGAAAATCGAAATAGACAACTGGATGAATCTCGCTATAAACACTATCAGAAGAACCCTTAAATACTATCTCAGCTTCGCCTCGTTTCTTTAATATTTTTTCAAAATAGAGATAAGGCTTTTCAGAGACAAAGACAGCAGTCGCATATACCCCTACATCATTCCTGCTATCACTGATGACTCTGAAGTTTGTATCATCAGCGGGCAGTTCAAATCCCAACATAAAATTAATGTCGCTCAATTCACTGTTTAAAGCCGAGGCAAAGTCTGTTGGCCTAACACTGACATCAATAGATCCATATTCTTCATCAACTTCAACAAGTAATATTGCAACACGATTATTCGATGTTAAATAGCTATTTAGGTTATCTAGAGTACCCAACGGGATAGTGGTTTCAATAACGAGCGTTTCACCCCAATCGCCTGTAGATTGCGAGAAGATAGAGTCTGGAGATAAATATTTTTCTGCAATTATTGTTGCTTTTTCTAGGTCTCCATCTTCATCATCACTATAAGTATCGAATGAAGCTCTGACCGGCACTTCAACAATTTCACCTTCCAGCGCAATTTCTACATCTGTCGTATAAAGGGAGATATCAAGAACACTTGGTGTACATGCCGATAAAAATATGATCCCTAAAAACAGACCGATACAAAATTTCAACTTAGATTTCAGCATTTCATTGATTAAGTTATATATTCAACTTAGATAATACTACTATTTATAGACAAACTGGAGGTCATTTATATAAAAAACTCTACAAATTTTATGGCTTTTGTTCTTGATTTTTAAAAATGATTTTTTTATAATAATTTTCCTTGGTAGCTAATTTGTTTAAATAAATATGAAAAAAATCTCCATTATTGCCTTGTTTTTCCTTTCTGGTTCAGTTTTGGCTCACAGCACTATGCATAACGATTTTGAATCCATGATGAAACGCATGTTCAAACAAATGCAGATGATGGATATGCACCATGAACATTTATTTAATGGAACTGGTAAAAGACATAATAATCAAAGATTATTTATGAACAAGAGTGAAAATGAAAACACTATTACACTCAATATCACTCTTGAAGGGATAGAAAAAGAGGACTTAGACATCCATATCGAAAAGAATTTCCTTATCATTAAGGCTGAGAAAGAAATCAGTGGCGAATCCAGTCACACAAAGCGCTCCTTTGTGCAGAAAATGCTAATCCCAAAAAATGCCGACAGAACTGGTATTACAGCTCAATTTAAGGATAGTTTTTTATTGATAACAATACCCAAAACAACCAAGACTAGGCCTGAAGTTCAACAAATTATAATTCAGTGATCGCTTTATTTACCACTTGTATCACCCCAAAGGATTTTGTGAAGCTGCACTTGGAGACGAACATTAAGTTGCTTTTCTAGGATCCAGTCAGCTAAATCAACTGGCTTTAGACTTTCATAGACGGGTGAAAAAAGCACCTCAGAGTCAACACTATAGTTCTGCAAAATATCACAGCACCATTCGAAGTCTTGTCTAGAGGAGATGACAAACTTCAACTGATCCTTGTCCTTCAATAGGGCAATATTGTCATATCTGTTTTGCTTCTCCTCGGTTGAAGAAGGTGTCTTGATGTCCATAACAACCGAAACCTTTTTGTTGACTGGAGCTATATCAATACTACCACTAGTTTCAAGTGAAACCTTGTAACCATTTTCAATAAGTCTATCCAGTAAAGTAAGACAGTTGCTTTGTGCCAAAGGTTCACCACCGGTGACACAGACATAGGGGGTATTGTATTGACCAATCTCGTCCATAATATTTTCAATCGTCAATGGGTTGTTGCCCTTAAAGGCATAGGTTGTGTCACAGTAGTTGCAACGAAGCGGACAACCTGTCAAGCGCACAAATACTGTCGGAATCCCAACATCTTTTGCCTCTCCCTGGAGAGAATAAAAGATTTCAGTAATGTTTAAGGTAGTGCTATTTGAATTGTCCATCTTTTAAGTATTTAATTTGGTTTCGTACATCAGCAGCCTGTTCGAATTTCAAGTCCTCGGCAAACTCATACATCTCCTTTTCTAAGCGCTTTAATTCCTTGGCAAGCTGAACCGGCGATAAGCGAACCTGTATCATCTCTGGCCCTATTTCTGCTATCTCAGAAGCCGACAAGTCGGTATCCAGAATATCAACGATTGGCTTTACAACACCTTTAGGTATTATCCCGTATTTTTTATTAAAAGCCTTTTGCTTATTTCTTCTTCTGGTTGTTTCGTCTATTGCTCTTTGCATCGAGTTGGTAACTCGGTCTGCATACAAAACGACGCTACCATTGATGTGTCTTGCGGCACGCCCCATTGTCTGAATGAGTGATCGCTCTGAGCGCAGAAACCCTTCCTTATCGGCATCTAATATTGAAACTAAAGAGACTTCCGGTATGTCCAAACCTTCTCGAAGTAAGTTAATACCTACCAATACATCAAATACACCGAGACGTAAATCACGAATAATCTCTACCCTCTCGACAGTGTCAATATCAGAATGAAGATACCTAACCTTAACGTTGTGTTCGTGAAGGTAGTCACTTAACTGCTCAGACATGCGCTTAGTGAGTGTGGTTACAAGCACTCTCTCTTTGACGGCAACTCTTTTACGAATCTCTGATAACAGATCATCGACCTGAGTTTCAACCGGACGGACATCAATACTTGGGTCCAACAATCCAGTTGGTCTGACAACCTGTTCGGCAATCACAGAGGAAACTTCCATTTCATAGTTAGCAGGTGTCGCAGAGACCATAATGCATTGACCCACTCTCTCAGAAAATTCATCGAACCTAAGGGGTCTATTGTCTAGCGCTGAAGGGAGCCGGAAACCAAAATCAACAAGTGTCGTTTTGCGGGATCGGTCGCCATTATACATGCCTCCTATCTGGCTCACGGTGACGTGAGATTCGTCCAAAATGACGAGTGCATCTTCTGGCAAATAATCGAGCAGTGTTGGTGGTGGCTCTCCTGGCTTTCGACCAGACAAATAGCGAGAATAGTTCTCGATGCCTGAGCAATAACCCAGCTCTCTCATCATCTCCATATCGAGCACTACTCTTTGAGAAAGGCGCTGATCCTCCACGAGTTTGTTTTGAGAAATCAATTCCTTCTTGCGCACAGCGAGCTCTGCTTTGATGTCATCAAGGATATTCAGAATTGTTGATTTAGGTGTCACATAATGTGTCTTCGGGTAAACCGTAACCCTATGAAGCGACTTCAACTTTTCACCTGTGAGGGGATCAAACCATGACAGGTTTTCAACCTCATCGTCAAACATTTCCACTCGTATCGCCCTCTCCTCGGAGTCAGCTGGGAAGATATCTATAACCTCTCCCTTGACCCTAAAGTGGCCACGTATCAGAGTAACGTCGTTACGAGTGTATTGCATTTTAGAGAGCGTCGATAGAATTTCCCTTTGCTTAGTAATCTCTCCAACAGTCAAATGCAACAACATCTTCATGTAGCTATCAGGGTCACCTAAACCGTAGATAGCAGAAACACTGGCAATAATGATGACGTCCTTGCGCTCTAGAAGCGCCTTGGTTGCAGAGAGTCTCATCTGCTCAATCTGTTCATTGATTGATGCGTCCTTTTCGATATAGGTGTCTGAAGCAGGAACATAGGCCTCTGGCTGGTAATAATCGTAATAAGAGACAAAATATTCGACTGCGTTTTCAGGAAAAAACTCCTTCATCTCGCTATAGAGCTGAGCTGCTAAAGTTTTATTGGGAGCCATGATTAGGCTCGGCTTTTGACTCTTCTCTATGACATTGGCGAGGGTAAAAGTCTTGCCTGAACCGGTTACACCTATCAATGTTTGGTATTTGGCACCTGAATTGATTCCGTCCAGTAATTTTTTGATCGCTTTGGGTTGATCACCCTTGGGTGAAAATGCTGACTTTAGCTGAAATTTTCTAGCCATTATTGGCATTTTCTTATTAAAATAAACATTTAATTTTAAACTATTTAAATAACCCCGTAAATGTCAACTAGTCTTTCAAATCGAGTACAAAAAATCAAGCCATCTGCGACCATGGCCGTGAGCGACAAAGCCAAGCAGTTAAAGGCCCAAGGAGTGAAAATCGTTTCAATGGGTTCCGGTGAGCCGGACTTTGATACACCGGTCAATATTCAAAAGGCCGCCACCCAGGCAATTGGCGCTGGCGAGACCCGTTACACCGCGGTCGATGGAACACCACAACTCAAAAAAGCCATCTGTGAGAAATTTAAAAGGGAAAACGATCTCGATTACTCTATCAACGAGGTGATGGCCTCGTCTGGCGGTAAGCAGGTTTTTTACAATCTCTGCCAGGCCATCCTCAGCAGGGGTGATGAGGTGATCATACCTTCCCCTTATTGGGTATCCTACCCGGATATTGCCATCCTTGCTGATGCAACGCCGGTTTTCATCGAAGCTGGGCTGGACCAGGAATTCAAGATAACGCCAGAGCAACTCGAATCGAGCATCAATACCAATACCAAACTATTCGTTCTCAATAGTCCCTCGAACCCGACAGGTGCCGTATATACCAAATCTGAAATAGAAGCCATCGGTGCGGTCCTAGAAACACACCCACACGTCTACGTGATCAGTGACGATATCTATGAACATATTCGCTGGGAAGATGATGCATTTGTCAACATTGCGATGGCTTGCCCGAAACTGAAAGAAAGAACAGTTATCCTTAACGGTGTCTCAAAGGCCTATGCGATGACAGGCTGGAGGATTGGTTATGCCGCTGGTCCGGAAGAAATCATCAGGGCAATGAAAAAGATTCAAGGACAGTCTACGTCAAATCCGAGCTCAATCTCGCAGGCTGCTGCCCTTGAAGCGATTAGTGGCGAGCAGTCATTTATCAATACAATGGTTGATGCATTTGAGAGACGACACAATTTTCTTGTCGACAGTCTTAACGCTATCGATGGTATCGAATGCCCTCAATCCCGCGGCGCCTTCTATTCATTCCCAAGAGTGCAAGGATTGATTGAACGGCTCGGACTCAAGGACGATGTTGAATTTTCGACTTATTGCCTTGAGAAAATTAGCTTAGCTTTGGTTCCTGGGTCTGCTTTCGGCGCGCCTGGATATGTGCGACTCTCTTTTGCAACCAGCATGGACAACTTAAAACTAGCAATAGAGCGCTTATCCAATATTTAGATTGTGCTTTTTTTCTTGACATGATAATTTTCATAAGATAACCTCTCTCTCATTAAACAGGAGAAAAAAATAATGCTAGACAAAAGAAAGTTTTATATCAACGGTCAATGGGTCGACCCTGCAACTAAAAACGACCTTGATGTCATTAACCCATCAGATGAGACAGTCTGTGCAGTCGTTTCTCTGGGCTCTCAGGCTGACACTGATGCTGCAGTTGCAGCAGCAAGGGCTGCTCTGCCTTCTTGGTCTATTTCAACGAAAACCGAGAGAATTGCACTCTTAGACAGACTCTACGATATCTATGAAAGAAGAATGGACGATATGGCTGAGGCCATCTCCATGGAAATGGGGGCGCCGATTGATTTCTCGAAAGCGTCACAAGCAACCTCTGGAACAGAAGCCATCAAAGAATTCACTAGGCAACTTACAAAGTTCGAGTTTGAAGAGCAGCTCGACGATTCAGATGATCGACTACTATATGAACCAAAAGGAGTCTGTGCACTGATTACACCTTGGAACTGGCCAATCAGTCAGGTCGCACTTAAGGTTATTCCTGCAATTGCCGCCGGCTGTACAACGGTCCTAAAACCTTCTGAGTTAGCTCCCCTGGATTCAATTATTTTTGCTGAAATGCTCGATGAGGCTGGATGCCCTGCTGGCGTATTTAACCTAGTCAATGGAGACGGAGCAGGCGTTGGGAGCCAGCTTACCTCCCACCCAGACATCGACATGATCTCTTTCACTGGCTCAACCAGAGCTGGATCTCTCATCTCTCATAACGCAGCGGACGACTTTAAGAGGGTTGCATTAGAGTTGGGCGGCAAAGGCGCCAACATTATCTTTGCAGATGCAGACGATAAAGCCGTCAAAAGGGGTGTTAGGCATTGCTTTAACAATACCGGACAGTCCTGCAATGCGCCGACCAGAATGCTCGTAGAGCGCTCCGTTTATGACCAGGCAGTTGAGATAGCTAAAGAGACTGCAAACTCGACAAATGTTGACGTCGCCTCAAAACAGGGTAGACATCTTGGCCCGGTCGTCTCAAAAATTCAGTTCGACAAAATTCAAAACCTGATACAGGCTGGTATCGACGAGGACGCAAGACTGGTTGTTGGAGGTACTGGAAAACCGGAAGGCTTCGACACGGGATATTTTGTGAAACCTACCATTTTTGCTGATGTCAACAATCAAATGACAATCGCCCGGACTGAAATCTTTGGTCCTGTGCTATCAATCATTCCATTTGATACCGAAGAAGAAGCCATTGAGATTGCCAATGACACGCCATATGGTTTGACAAATTACATTCAAACCCAGGACCCTGAAAAAGCGAAGCGTGTCTCTAAAAAGCTGCTTTCAGGAATCGTCGAGGTTAATGGCAAAAGTACAGGAAGCGGTGCACCGTTTGGAGGATATAAACACTCCGGAATCGGTCGCGAGAATGGCGCATTAGGGCTAAAAGAGTTCATTGAAGTGAAGGTGGTTTCTGACTGGAGTTGATTTCTACTCTATACGTACCGGATGGCCATAAAAAAAATTGCCGTTGGCGGTATTAGCACTGAGTGTAGTACCTATTCACCGCTATATCAAAATGAAAGTGACTTTGCAAGCTTACAAGGTCAAGCACTGCTTGATCTCATTGATTTTCCGTTCGATGATTACGGTATCGAAACTTACCCCGTTTTTTTTAATAGATCGGTTCCTGGCGGTCCTATAGAGAGTCACTACTTTAGACAGACAAAGGATAAATTTATCTCCGAACTTGAGTCTCTGGGAACATTAGACGGGGTACTACTTATTATGCATGGCGCAATCTTTGTTGATGATATAGATGACCCAGAAGGAGAATGGATTGAGGCTGTTCGTGACATTGTCGGAGAAGATTGTATCATCTCCGTTAGTTTCGACCTTCACGGTCAAATGACAAACAAAATCGTTAACAACATCAACGCCCTAGCAGCCTACAGAACTGCTCCCCACATTGATGTAGAAGAAACTTACAAGAGAGCGTCAAAAATGCTCGCAGACGCACTCACCAGAAACCAACGCCCTACCGTGCTATGGTCACCGGTCCCTGTGCTGGTTTCTGGAGAAATGTCTTCAACCTTTGTCGAACCCTGCCAATCAATCTATAGAAACCTTGAATTGCTGGATCAAAGACAGGGCATCATAGACAGCAATCTGATGGTTGGTTATGTCTGGGCAGATACCCAAAGAGCGGCGGCCTCTGCTGTGGTGACCTGTACCAACAATTCGGCAGGCACAGAAGTTTGTCAAATCATCGCCAATCTTTACTGGAATTCTCGCCAACAGTTAAAGTTTGACATGCGATCAGGAGACATCAGTTCTGCAATTAACTCAATACCAAAAAACTTCTCTATCATCGCTGATAGTGGCGACAATCCTACAGCCGGAGGTGTGGGTGACAGAGCTGACGTCCTTGAAGCAGTATTGAGCAAGAAAATTGAGTATGTACTATTTGCAGGCATTGCCTCAGAATCAGCCTACAAAGAACTCAAAAAAGGAAATAAATTCAATATTGGTGGCAGTTTTGGTGGTGGCGGGCCGAATTTGGAATTGAATGCTGATGAGGTCTACTTTGAAGATCAATGTGCAATTGCCAGAGTGCAAAACATAACAATCGTAGTCTCCAAAAGAAGAAGGCCTTTTCATTACCTTTCCGACTTTGATAATTTACGCTTAAAGCTTCAGGATTATAGACTTCTAGTAGTCAAGTCTGGCTATCTGTCACCTGACCTTCAAGGTTTGTCATGCCCTTCATTTTTGGCTCTTTCAAGTGGCGCTGTGAACCAGGATTTAAAAAATATAGACAACCATCATAGAAACAGACCCACCTTTCCGTTTCAGGAATTCAATGAATTTGTACCTAAGGTCAGTGACGGATCAAATTTGCTCAGTTGATTCCATCTCAAATAACACCTATAAGTGACAGTCCGTTCCACTGATTTGACCTCTTATCTTTTATCATATATATTGACCTCTAACTCAACAATAATATATAGGGGAAATATTATGACTTTAGTATTAATTTATAAGATATTTGGCGGACTCCATATGCTCATGGGAGTGTTGATGGGCCTTGGGTTAGGAGTACTTCCAGAGGCATGGGTGCCGTCAGACGGAATTACAACCATGGCTGAACATTTCGGCTCTGCATTACTGGTTGTCGGATTTATGTTTTGGATGCTTCCAAGCTGGACCTCAGAAGGTCAATTGAAAAAGGCAACCATGCCACTAATCGGAGCTCAAGTTTTGTTAGTTTTGGTTCCACTCTATCACGCATACGGATCTAGAACAATAGATATTGATGGGATGTTTTATGGTCTTATTGCTGTATCTCTGATTCTGATTGGACTTTTCTATGTGAAATCTCGTTAAGAGAACAAGTCAGCATTGTTAAAAAGGGTCAATGATGCCTTTTTTTATTAGTTCAATATTTATATTTTCTGGTATAACCTAAATCAACGGAAGATTGAATCACTAGTCTTGACCGTGAGTTAGAAAAAAAATTATTTATTATAAGGGGAAAAAAAATGACATTAACACATTTATTTAAAGCGCAAGCTATATTTGCATGGATATGGGTTCTGATGTTCTGGGTATTTCCAAATGTTCCCGCAGAAAGCTTTGGATTTTTATTGGCTGACGGTACTTTAGATCCTAATCTTAAGACCTTTGGTCAAGCAGTATCGATCCCAATACTAGGTATAGGTGCTATTTCTTGGATGGCTCCAACCTGGGTTGGTGGTGAGCATTTAAAAAAATTAGGCATGCTGATGGGTGTCTATTTGAACATTTTGTTTGTCGCAGTTCAGCTGTTTCACATATCAACCGATGCTGCTAATCTTGATCCTTTTGGAATGATTGCAACTGCGGTTTTTGTAGTTTTATTCTTCTGGAAGTGTCGTTAATTTAATAAGAATAATAAGTATTACTACTAAATAAGAGGGTCGATACAGACCCTCTTTTTCATCCACTATCAAAAATTCTCTTCATGAACAGTAATCAAATCCTCTTAGCGCTCATTGTCCCAATCACTTGGGGTTTTGGTTATGCCTTAACAAAGATTGGCATGGACCAGTTCACACCTTTACTGCTCATGTCACTGCGTTTTGGTATTGCAGGTCTGATACTGGTATGGTTTACAAAACCGCCATGGGGATTCATGCGAGAGCTCTTTATAATCGCCTTTATAGGTTCGACGATACAGTATGGATTCACCTACTATGGGTTGAAAGGTATAGACGTATCAACAGCTTCCATTTTGGTTCAACTAGAGGGCCCCATTTTGGCGCTCCTTAGCACTCTCATACTCAAAGAAAGACTTGGCTGGCCTCGAGCCCTAGGAATGGGGTTAGCTTTTACCGGTGTTGTCGTTATCACTGGTGAACCGAGACTGAGTGATAGTTTGGATAGTGTCGTCTTAGTAATAACAGGCGCAATTTTCTGGGCGATTGCACAAATCATGATCAGTCGTCTCAAGTCACTCTCGGGTATCACTATACTGGCCTGGGTTGCTATCATAGCTACCCCACAAATGCTGCTCATCTCTCTAGTTATTGAAGATGGTCAATGGGACTCCATCAAGAGCGCCAACCTTATAGACTGGTCGATAGTCTTTTACTTGTCCTTTATCATGACAGTTATTGGCTACAGTGTTTGGTATCACTTGTTGCGAATTTGTGATGTTAGCAAGATATCACCTTTTCTGATGCTTCTACCTGTCACCTCAATCATAGCCGGCATGGTACTTCTTGAAGAGCAATTTACTCTGGCAATGGGTATCGGCGGGTTATTGGTAATGACTGGTGTTGCCAGCACCTTGATTAAATGGCGCAAGCCGACAATGCAATCCTAGTAACCTAAAAAAAACCTACAACCTTATTTATAGAACGGGTCTATTGACTCGAATTGCGAGGTAATCTTTCTGAACCATTTAGATAGGGCAATACCTCTACCAAGCTGAGCTGAATTGCTGACGAATTGTTTTTGATCTGGAAACTTTTTGTCTTCTATCAAAGCTTCATCTAGTGGCAGTTCGATCTGTTCATGGAACAAGTTCACTTCCATATCTAAATCTCTCCTCAAATCCTGAATCTGTTTAACTACATTGATGTTTGTCATTTACCCTTACCCCTTCCTTTTTTTGTGTTATCAATCTTGTGGGACTTTGCTGAAGCGCTCTTTAATGCCGCCTCATATTTCTTTTCCCACTCCTCATGCAGACTCGTTTTCTCGATGTCATGAAAATCGATCCCGCTAATCTCCTTGAATTCTGTTATCGCGTCTTCTAGTGCGGTTTCAAAAACACCAGACAGGGACATACTATAGCCGTACTTTTGGGCGACCAACGAGGCACCCTTGAAAGCTTCAAAGACAGGTCTTCGTATCCTCACACTGACCACCCTTTTTTCGTCTTCCTTACGGTTTTTTGTAACGTATTTACCCATTGGAAATTCATTGTATTGTTTGCTAGTTAAACAGTATACGCTAATTGTATACTTTTTCTATTATTTTATGTAATCTTTTTGTATACATTTTTTTTGATAATTAAGTGTTGAATTAAATTAATCAGTTCAGAGTAATTTCTGGGTATGATGAATGGGCTACTTAAGAAAAATGACTAAATTAAAAAAATATATCTTATCGATAGACCAAGGCACCACCTCCTCTCGTGGGGTTTTATTTGACTCAAACTATCAAATTGTATCAATAGGTCAAAAGGAGTTTACTCAATTGTTCCCCAACTCTGGATGGGTTGAACATGACCCAGAGGAGATTTGGCAATCAACTCTTAAAAGTTGTAATCAAGCTATTTCGAAAGCGAATATAGAGCCCACTCAAATTGCATCAATAGGCGTCACCAATCAGCGTGAAACTACCGTTGTTTGGGATAAAGAAACCGGGAAGCCAATCTACAATGCAATCGTCTGGCAGGATCGGAGAACTTCCGAAGAATGTCAAAACCTTCGCGAACTTGGTCACGAATCAGTTGTTACAAAAAAAACAGGACTTTTGCTTGACCCGTATTTTTGTGCCACCAAAATTGCCTGGATTCTCGACAATGTGCCCGATGCACGCGATAAAGCAAACGATGGAATGCTTGCATTTGGCACAATTGATAGCTTTTTATTGTGGCGCCTTAGTGGTAAAAATGTTCATTCAACTGACGCCACTAACGCCTCCAGAACGCTTTTGTACAATATCCATGAGGGATGCTGGGATGAGGATCTATTGAGTCTATTTAACATACCGAAATCAATGCTGCCAACGGTCTGTGATAGTGCCGCAGAATTTGGTTATACAGATAAAAAAATATTTGGCGCTCAGTTACCAATATCGAGTTTGATAGGGGATCAACATTCTGCTCTTGTGGGTCAAGCCTGCTTTGAGCCGGGAATGGTTAAATCAACCTATGGAACTGGCTGCTTTGCCTTGATTAATACGGGTGAAATGGCTGTAACATCAAGCAACAAATTATTAACTACTATAGCCTTTCAACTCGACAACAAGCCTTGCTATGCCCTTGAAGGTTCGATTTTTGTTGCAGGCGCCGCTGTGCAGTGGCTTCGAGATAATTTGAAATTTATTAAAACTGCAGATCAATCTGAAAAGCTTGCACAGCAAGCGGATCCACATCAGGATGTCTATTTGGTGCCAGCTTTCGTTGGCCTTGGTGCGCCTTATTGGGATCCCGATTGTCGTGGTGCATTATATGGCTTAACAAGAAATACTGGCGCCGCTGAAATTACTAAAGCGGCCCTAGAATCAGTCTGTTATCAAACCTCTGACTTGTTGGTCGCAATAGAAAAAGATTGGCAAAGTAATAAGAAAAATATTATTAGAGTTGATGGCGGGATGGCTGCATCGGACTGGACTATGCAAATGCTTTCAGATCTATTAAATATACCGGTTGATCGTCCAAAAAATCTAGAAACAACAGCTTTAGGAGCTGCATATTTGGCAGGAATGCAGGTTGGCTTCTACCCATCACCTCAAGATTTTGCAAAAACTTGGAAATCGGATAAACGTTTTGTTTCCGAAATGTCTGATGATGTTAGACAAAAAAAGCTAGCGGGTTGGAAAGATGCGGTTAAGCGAACCCTGAGTTCAAACTAAATTGTCTACCCTCTTTCGCGGATATTTTCAGACTTTGAAGGCATAGTGTGAGTTTAAACATTTGAAGAAATCAGATATTTATTAATTGTATCAAAATTTAAAGGACCTCCTATTCCATGATCATCACTAAAATTTATTTTTCCGTCTTCAATCTTTAATTCATTCTTAAATAGATTTGTTCTAAGAGGATTAACATTGATATCAGTTTCTAAAAAAGCAGGGGGATTGATGGCTGACATAATGTGAGCTGAAGTTAGCAAACCTACCCCACTACCTAAAAAATGCATCCATATTTTATTGCTTTGAATTTTTTTTGATAAATTATTTATTAAAGAAATTCCTCCAAATTTAGTGAGATCAGGTTGAATATACTTTAATTTATTATTCTGACCTAGAAAAATAAAATCATCTAAATTATTAATATTTTCTCCAAATGCTAAATTGCAGTTTGTTGAATTAATTATATTATTAAATTCATCTTTATTTGATAGTGCAGAAATAGGTTCTTCTATCCAAGAGAAATTATAATTTTCTAAAATTTTTAAATATTTAGACGCCTCATCAATATTCCATCCTTGATTTACATCCAGCATCAACATTTCTTCATTAGAAAAATAATCGGTTAGAAAATTTAATAGATCTATGTCCAATGAGTGATTGAAACCTATTTTTACCTTAAAAGCCTTTATGCCCATAGATCTTGCAATTGTAATTTTCTCATTGGATTCACTTGGGTTAATTCCACTGGCATAAACGAAAATATGTTTTTGCGATTCAGTATTTAATAATTTGTTAAGGGGTATTTTTTTAGTCTTAGCAAACAAGTCCCAGAAAGCGCAATCAAGACCGGCATTAATGTTGTCAAACGAACCTATATCTCCTGATTGAACAAAAAGAGTTTTAAATTTATTGGCAATTTTATCAATTAATTTTTCTGGATTTGAAAATTCACAACCTATGATATTGTTAAGATAAAGACTGTTGAGTAGATTAAATCTATAAGAAGCTGCATCACTCGGAAAATTACACCAAATTTCTCCATAACCTATATTCTTATTAAAATCCTCGAGTTCAATTATTATGCAGGGTCTAGTCTTCATAACACCAAAAGAAGTTATGACAGGATCAATTAATGGAAATTCTAAATAATAAGATCTTAAAGATTTTATTTTAATCAAGATTATTACTTTCCTTTACAAAATTAAACATAGCAGTCCAATCCAAATCTTTATATTTAGTATCCATTGCCTTTTCATAGATATTTAATACACTTTTTCCTGAAGTTAATTCAATTCCCTCCGATTCTGCATGTTCAATAGCTAAGCGCAAATCCTTCAAAGCTAAGACATTTTTAAAACCAGGGCCTACATCATTTATTAAAACCTTTTTAGGATAACTAAAATTCATATGACCTTTTCCAGCGGCCGTCGTTGACATTAATTCTATGGCTAGTTTTTGATCTATTCCTGATTTATGAACTAAGGAAAGTGTTTCGGCAGTAACAATGTTTGAAACAATTGCCATATAATTATTAATGAGCTTCATTTTACTTCCTGAACCTATAGCGCCGCAATAAACAACATCGCTTCCCATGCATTTTAAAATCTCTTCAATTTTAGGAAAATCTTGCAATGATCCTCCAACCATAATGAGTAAAGTGCCATCAATTGCATTATTAACTAGGCGTGCAACAGGAGCATCAAACATTTGAATACTTTTTGTTTGTAATTGCTTGCTAACATCAATGCTATCTCCCGGTAATATTGTGCTCATATCAATATAAATTAGATTCGTGTTATCTTGATTAATAATACCGCCCTCTCCAAGCGCTACTTCTTTTACATTTTCTCCAATAGGCAGCATAGATATAAGAAAATCTTTACTCTTACATAAGTCTGCAATAGTTTTTTCTTGTTTAGCTCCCGCTTCAATTAAAGCTTCTATAGTTTTGTTATTAGCAAAAGGATCATAAAAAGAAAGAGAGTGGCCTTTTTTAATTAAATTTAAAGCCATAGGGAAACCCATTGTTCCAACACCGATAAAACCTATATTTTTCATATTTCCTCTCTATTAATTAAATAATGTTGATGTTTTTTTTATGAATGAATGAATATATTGCTTCCATTCCACCCTCATAACCAATTCCACTTTCTTTAATTCCTCCATAAGGAATCTCAGGATGCAGTGGAGCGGCAGTATTTATAGAAACCCCACCTGCGATAATTTCTTGAGCCATTTTTTTTTGTAAAGTCTCGCTAGTTGTATAAACATACGAGGCAAGTCCATAATTTAAAGAATTAGCCTTATCTATAACATCGTCATAATCATTGAATTTAAATAATGGGAGTATAGGACCGAAAATTTCTTGATTCATAATTTTTGAACCTTTGTTAATATTTTCAATAATAGTTGGCTCCCAAAAATAACCAATATTCTTATGTCTATTTCCTCCATGAATGATATTTGAGCCATTTTTAACTGCATCATCTACAAAGTCTTGCATTGCTTCAATTCTACGTGAGTTGGATAGAGGGCCCATTGTTACGCCTTCATTCATCCCATTACCTAATAAAATGTTTTTTAATCTACTTAAAAATCCATCCCGTACTTTATCGTATATTTTTTCATGAACATAAAATCTACTAGGTGCAATGCAAACCTGACCAGCATTTCTAAACTTAAAACCAGTTAAAACATCTAAGGTTTTTTCAATGTCAGCATCTTCTGCAATAATTGCTGGGGAGTGCCCTCCTAACTCAAGAGTGCATCTTTTTAATGTTTCTGCCGATTTCTTTGCTAAAAGTTTTCCTACAGGAACTGATCCTGTAAAGCTTAATTTCTTAACTTCATCTCTGCTCAGCAGATAATCAGAAATTTCATGAGGAACACCGAATACCAAATTAATAACATCTTTAGGTAAACCTGCTTCCTGAAATATTTTAACAACCTCTATAGCTGTGCCTGGTGTTTCTTCAGAGGGCTTAATAATTACTGAGCATCCAGCAGCTAGGGCTGGGGCAATTTTTCGAACAACTAAAGCAATAGGAAAATTCCAAGCTGTGAGACACAAACAAATTCCAAGTGGATGAGGTTTGATCAAAGTTTTTAATCCATTATCTCTATCAGCTACCAGCTCATCCTTAATTAATTTTGCATGAGTTCCATTAAATTTTAAAATAGCAATCGATTGGTTTATTTCCCCAACAGATTCAGCAAGGGGTTTGCCTTGCTCTAGCGTCATCACTTTAGATATTGCAGAAATTCTTTCAGATAAAATATCTGCAGCTTTTAAAATTATCCTGCTTCTTTTATTGGGATTAGTATTTTTCCACTCATCAAAGCCTATCTCAGAGGATTTAAGGGCATCATTTAAATTATCTTTAGTTGCATGAGGCAGCCACCCTAAAATACTCTCATCCGCAGGATTTAAAACATTTTCACCCTTTTCGGCTTCATAAATCCATTTTCCACCAATAAATAATCCAAGTTTTGTATACATATTCATTACAGGTGAAAATATGGTGCTGAACTTGGAGAAATCCATAAATCTCTCATTTGCTCATTTGAGTTTAATAAAGATATTGAAAATCCCGCACTTTCTTGCGTTGTGATATATTCATTTATTAACGGTTTATAAATTTTAATTTTATATTGAGCAAGATACTCTTCTACATCATTATATATAATCAATAATTCCATTAAAGTAGTAGCGCCAGAACCATTAATAAAAGGTATGACTATATCGCCCTCTTTGTACTTATAGTCATCAAATATTTTATCCATCATCAATTTTATTATTTTTCTTGACGAAGAAATTTTTTGTCTTCCATAACCTGATTCTCCATGAACGCCCATTCCAATAAAAACTTCATCATCATCTAAGTGAAATATTTTTTCCCCCGATATTGGTGAGACTCCTGAAGCTACTGCAATAGACAATGTTCTTGTTTGATCTCTCACAAATTTACCTAAGCTTAATAAGGTTTCTTTTTTTTCTCCCATTTCAGAGAGCGCTCCTAAAATTTTATAAATAAAAGTAGTGCCCGCGCCTCCCCTTCTTTGATCTTCGCTTCCCCTAGGGGCAGAAGCAATATCGTCGTACATTAATAATAAATCGGCATTAATATTATGTTCTTTGGCTAATTCAATTGCCATCTCTCCGTTCATAACATCGCCTTCATGATTGGATATTAAAAGAATACATCCAGAATTCTCTTTAAATATTTGTATACCTTCAAAGATTAGATCTCCAGATGGTGCAGCAAATATATCTCCAACAACATTTGCATCTAACAGTCCTTCTCCGACCCAACCCATAGCAATAGGTTCGTGACCTGAGCCATTGCCAATTAACATGGCAGTTTTCTTAATATTTTTTGGGTAACTTCTTAAAATAATTCTTTTACTGCTATTGGAAAATTTTACTCTATCACTGTTAGCCTTAATATATCCACTCAACATATCATCAACTATCTGATCTTTATTATTTATAATTTTTTTCATAGCAGTGATTCGAAGTACTCTCTGAGTATAATTTCAGTCGACTTAGCTCCTGGGTCGATAAACCCAAGACCTCTATTTTCTAAAAATTTAGCTCTTCCAACCTGAGCTTCCATTTCTTTTGTTTGGGCTAAAGAAAGAGATAGAATTTCGTTGATTTCATTTTTTTTAAATTGAAAATCAGAATTTTTTTTTAAATAATTTAAAACAGGGATATAAATATCAAGAATACTTTTATCACCGGCCTTTACCTTTCCTCTCTTCATTATTTTATCTATCGATTTTTCAAAAATATCAATTATTGATGAATTCAAATTTGATTTATCTATTTTTCCAGATTCATCAAAAAATATAGACATTAAAATTCCTGACGCACCACCCATTTCAATCCGCATTTGCTTTGAAATAATTGCCATCGTCTCATCAAGTGGTGAAGTTAAATTGTTTAAAAATAATTGTTTTGCGACTGTAATACCTTTATAGATAGTGGATCCATGATCGCCATCTCCAACAAGTTGATCTAATTTATCTAATTCAACATAATCAGAATTGATTCTATCGTATGAATTTAAAATCCATTTTTTATAAGCGCTATGCATTCAAATGCTCATTTAAAAAAACAAAAGATCTTACAATGGCATCGTATGGGTCATTTTCTATATTTCTCCACGTAAACAAATCTTTACTTGTTTCTACATTTGCTTGAATAAACATTTCGAGAGAAACATTCTTGTTATAGTTTATTTTTTTTAAAGTATTAAAAATTTCTAACCAATTAATAGAGCCGGTGCCTGGTATGCCCCGGTCATTTTCTGCAACTTGTAAGTGAAATAATTTATCTTTAGCCTTTTCAATTGATTGGCAAATATTTTTTTCTTCAATATTCATGTGATAAACATCTAAAAGCAAACCTACATTTGGATGATCAATTAACTCACATAATTTTAATCCTTCATCCACTGTATTAATAAAATCTGTTTCATATCTGTTCAGTGGCTCTATCCCTAATTTGATATTTTTCTCTGTTAACAAACTTGAAATTTTCTTAATAGAGGTAGATGAATTTATAAATTTATCTTCCTTGTCTTTACCCAAAGTATTGCTAATACCCCAAGCCGAATGAACAACTCCGGTCAGCAAATGAGAGTTCATAATTGAAGTCATATTGATTGCTCTTTTTAGTGCCTCCTCCCCATTTTTTTGTATGTTCGGATCATTACTGCTTATATCTTCTTCTTTAGATAGACCTGTTGTACAAGTTAGAGAAATATTTAAATCACTAGCTAAATTTGAAATTTCTTTTACACTTTCAGGAGTTTGCCCTAAAAGCGAAATCTCTACCGATTTATATCCTGCCTCTTTACACTTTTGTATATAGGGGGTTATATCTTCATGCCAATTTTTAACAAAAGTGGCGGAATGTACACCTAAAATCATTTTAATTTATCAATTTTTGTGAAAAAATCATGAAATATTGCATCTCTATTAACCCCGTATGCTTCTCTCATAGGGTACGATTCATTATTTCGTTTCCAGTACAGTTCATCATTTAAAACAGGTGATGAAACAATATGTGAAGGAACCCACGAAGCATCAATCATCCAAGCAATAGTTATTACATCCCAGATGACCCATGTTCTCCAAGTCTGATCAATTACTCCCCTTTGCTTATGAAGAGGATTATTTGTATATAATTCATACAGATAATTCCCAATCTCTCCTCTTCCTTTAACAAATTCTTTCATGTCAGGAAGAGATAAAGTTAATTGCGCACCTACGTTATAACCAGGGTGATATACGTTTGCAACCCCACATTCAAAAAGCAATTGAGAAGATAATACATCCTGAACCAAGTTGAAAGAATGACTATTATTATTTATGCTATGTGTGGGAAAACCAGATGTCCATACTACGATTAAATTATTAATTATTTTTGGTTCCATCAATAAAGCTGAGGCTATGTTTGTTAGGCATCCAATCGCACAGACATAAATTTTTTCATCCGGATACTGAAGACATGATTTAACAATAAATTCACTAGATTCAGTAATTAAAGGCTTATCAAAACTAGATAAATATTGATCCGATCCTCTAAAAACTTTTCCTTCATGAGGAATTTTTAATTTATCAAATATTTTTATTATTTCTAGATAGCTTTTTTCCACACCTTCTTTAGGTGTATCAAAATATATGTCGTTAGGATGTATGTTCGATTCAATTAATCCATTCACCCAATCGCTATAATTATTAACTAAATTAATATTATCTTTAGAAATTTCTTTTTTTTCTTTTATTATATTAAAAGCCTCTAAAAGTTCTTCTTTGTGATGTTGGAAAGAGTATGGTTCAGCAGTTACTCCCAATAAATCAATTTTATCCCCAGACAACAAAGTCCACGCCAAAGCAAATTGATCATCAATTTCGTTTGCAGTATCGGTATCGAGTATAAGTTTATTTTTGCCAAAAGGATTAGATAAATTAAGTAATATTTTTTCATTAGATAATTTAGGGAATTTATTCAAAATTTCTATAGGTACGGTCATTAGCTATTTCTTTATCTAATTTAATTTAAAAAATTAATATTTTTATCTACCAGTATCAATTCATTCGTATGATTATATAAAATCTCGAATCTGCGAATAGACATTTTGATATTTAGTTGCTGCCTTATTAAGCATTGTGAACTTTTTTTATAGCTTCAATTATTTTTTTTGTGGAGGGTATATAAAAATCTTCCATGGGAGGACTAAATGGAATAGGAGTGTGGGGTGCGGTGATTTTAATAACTGCAGTTTTTAAATCACTAAAACATTTTTCAGAAATTAAAGAGGTAATTTCTGATGCCAAAGAACATTTAGGATTTGATTCATCGATTACAATCACTCTTCCAGTTTTTCTAACTGATTCAAAAATTAATTCCTCATCTAGTGGCGAATAAGTTCTAGGGTCGATAATTTCGCAATCTATATTTTCCTCTGATATTTTTTGTGCGGCCTCTTCAGCAAAAAGATTCATTCTTTGTATTGCTATTATAGTAACGTCTTTACCGGGGCGTCTTATTCTTCCTTTGCCTAAAGGTATTGGTTTCATATCCTCCGGAACATCACATTTGGTCATATACAATCTTTTATGCTCCATGAATATTACAGGGTCATCATCCTTAATTGCCGATAACAATAAACCTTTTGCATCAAATGCATCATATGGAGCGACGACTTTAAGTCCAGGTATATGTGCATACAAACTGTAGAGTGTTTGGGAATGTTCGCTGCCAGCCCTGAAACCAGCCCCCACAACGGTTCTTACAACCATGGGAACGCTTTGTTTTCCACCAAACATATATCTCATTTTGGCAGCTTGATTCATCAGTTGGTCAAAACAAACTCCTGCAAAATCAACATACATTAATTCTACTATAGGCCTCAATCCAGTCATAGCAGCTCCTACCGCTGCACCAAAAAAGCCAGCCTCTGTAATTGTTGTGTCTCTGACTCTTTCGGGACCAAATTTTGTGAGCAATCCTTGAGTCACTCCAAATGGCCCTCCCCAACTATCTTGAGTTCCTGGATAATTTTCCCTACCTTTTCCGCCCGCTATATCCTCACCCATCAAAATTACATTTTTATCATTTTCGAATGACTCAACTAGAGCTTCGTTAATTGCTTCCTTTACTGTTAATTCTCTCATCTTAGTAACTCTTTAGGGTAATTTACATATACTTCTTCTAGAGCGTCTTCCGGATTAGGCCAGGGTTGAGTTTCAGCAAAATCAAATGCTTCATTTACTTCGTTCAAAGCATCAGTCTGTATTTTTTTAATTTCATCAGAAGAAAAATTATAACCAGAGGCCATCTCAATTGATTTTTTAATTGGATCATTTTTTTTAGCCTCTTCAATCTCTTCTAATGGCTGGTATAGTTGAGTATCGCCTTCATATTGTCCTGAAAATCGATAATTATTAAATTCTAAGAAAATAGGAGTATTTTTAGTTTTTGATTCAATAATAGCGTCTCTTGTAATTTGATGAACTTCAAAAACATTATTTCCATCACCTTGATATGAAATCATATCGTATGCTTTAGCTATATCTTTTAGCTCTTTAGTATTGAGATGCCAATCAGTGGCTGTAGCTTCAGCATATCCATTGTTTTCACACACAAAGAGCATTGGTATATCCCAGAGTTTAGCCAAACCTGCAGCTTCATGGAATGCGCCGTTGTGTATTGCTCCATCTCCAAAAAAAGTAGCTGACATTTTTGTCCCGCCATTAATTTTTTCTTGCAGTGCAGCTCCTAAAACTACAGGAGGGCCAGCGGCAACAATACCAAAGGATCCAAGCATACCTTTATCAAAATCACTAATATGCATACTTCCACCTCTTCCCTTACATATACCTGTACTTCTTCCGTAAATTTCTGATGTTATTTGTTTTAATTCGCAATTTTTAGCAATTGCATGACCATGATTACGGTAAGTGCTTGAAATCCAGTCATCATCGTTCAAGGCGGACATTACGCCAACACAAATAGCTTCTGAACCAATACAAGTATGCAAATATCCTGGGACTGATTTTTCTTTAGCAATTTTTTTAATTCTTTCTTCAAAAAAACGTATGGTAAAGAGTTTTTTATAAATCCAATTTAATTTATTTTTGTCAATATTCATAAACAATAAGTTGTTGTAACTATTGAAATCAAAAAATAATCAATAAATATGCTATGATAACATTCGGTGACTAATCTAGGATATGTAAATTAAATGGCCGTTAAATTAAATATTGGGTACGTTGCTACAGCTATTGCTCCTTACTATTCTGATGAATATCAAGTTAGAGAAAAGTCCGCAACTGATTTAAAAAAATTATTAGACAATTTTGATGTAAATTTTATTCCATTTCACAAAACTATATTTTCTAAAGAAGATTCAATAGAAGCCGAAAAGTTTTTTAAAAACAAGATAGATTTTTTACTTCTTCAAACAAGCTCTTGCAGTGCAGGTGAGCAGTTATATCCGCTATGTAATATAACAGACAAGATGGGTATATGGGCAGTTCCTGATATTGAGACGGAGGGGGATGTTAAGTTGCACTCTTTAGTCTCTACAAGTCATTACTTAGCAATGATAAAAAAAGTTTTATCCGATAAAAAAATTACAACTAAATGGTTTTATAACTACGCAGATACTGAAGAGTTTAAAAATAAATTTTCCATAACAATCAGATCATTAGTTGCCCTCAAGAAAATGCAACATACCAAAATAGGACTGGTAGGAGGAATATCTCCAGGCTTTGACAATATGGAAGTTGACCAATCAAAAATTAAAAAGAATCTAGGTATAACAATTGAAGAATCAACAATCAAAGACTTAGTTCAGATTGCAAAAGGTTTTGATCAAAAGACTATTGATAGTGAAATTCTAAAAATCAAAAGTGCGGCTTCTAGTATTTCAGTTTCTAATGAAGATTCATTCAATAAGGTAACGCGCGTTTATTTTGCTTTAAAGAAAATCAAGGAAGACAATAATTGGGATTCTTTAGCAGTTCAATGCTGGTCTCAATTTCAAAATTTATATGGAATAGCGCCTTGCATGGCTTATAGTTGGATGGGAAGTGAGGATGGTGTCGCAGTATCTTGCGAAGGAGATGTTCAAGGATCAATGAGTATGCTTCTTTTGAACTACATCTCAAACGCTGAAAAATCATCCACATTATTAGACTTAGCGACGTTTGATAAAAAAGCAGATGCTGTGCAAATGTGGCATTGCGGAGTATCGCCGAGACATTTTGCAAATGAGGATGGCATTAAATGGGTTGATCATACTACCCTTGGAAGAAAAACTGAAAAAAAATATGGCGTTGCTGGTGATCAAGTTTTTGCTCCACAAGAAACCACAACAACATATATAAGTAACAATGGTGAAAGAATATTAGTATTGAATTCAAGTATATTTGAACACACAAATAAAGGCTTTGATGGAACTAGAGGATGGTTTAGAAATATCCATTTAAATCGAAAAAAGATTTCCTCAGAAAATTTAGTAAATACGTTAAATATTGTCGGTCATGAACATCATTATGCAGTTGGTCAAGGTGATTACAGTAAAGAATTAATAGAATTTGCAGCTTGGAACAATTTAAAGCTCATAGAAGAAATTCCCTTGGTGGATTATCTATCGCCAATGGAACACTAATCAAATACATGTTTATTTGATAATTTAGATAACAAAAAAGAGGAGATAAGATGAATATTAGATTTAAATTAATAACCCTTGCTATAGTT
>CABXJL010000008.1:0-34525 GCA_902512485.1 uncultured Gammaproteobacteria bacterium | reverse complement strand
ATGCCCTCATAAAAACCAATAAAGGTGAGATTATTGTTGAATTATCATATGAAAAGGCACCACTTACCGTCATTAACTTTATAGCGCTCTCGGAAGGCAGTAAGGAGAGCAACAAAGAGTCTGGAATGCCTTTTTATGATGGCATAATATTTCACCGAGTTATCGATAACTTTATGATACAAGGTGGAGACCCACAGGGAGATGGCAGAGGTGGTCCAGGTTATCAGTTTGTTGACGAGTTTAGTGACTTGAAACATGACCAGCCCGGTGTCCTATCTATGGCCAACTCAGGACCTAATACAAATGGTTCACAATTTTTTATTACCCATGTACCTACGCCTTGGCTGGATGGAAAACATAGTGTTTTTGGTCTTGTTTCTGAAGGCATGAGTGTTGTTAACTCAATTGAGCAAGGTGATGTTATTGAAAGCATATCTATTGAGCGTATTGGTGATCAAGCGAACCAATTTGTTGCTGATGAAGCATCATTTCAAGAACAAATTAAAAAAGTTAATGCGAATTTACAGGCAAAACAAGAGTTACATCAAAAAGAATTTGAAAATTATGTCGCTACTTCTTATCCTGGGATTAGGAAGAGCAATTTAGGTTACTTCACAACGGTCTATAAATTGGGTAACGATAAGCAACCTAATGATGGGCAAGTTGTTTCTGTAGATGTATCATTTAAAGTTGATAATGGTCAAATCTTGCGTGAAGCTGGAAGTCCAATCGAGTTCATTCTCGGAAGTGGGCAAATCATCAGCTTTATTGACAATAATATCAGAGATATGTCAATTGGTGAAGGTCGAACAATAATTGTTACTTATGAGTCCATATTTGGTGAAGATCCTAGTGGTGATATACCTCAAGATTCAATTCTCATTTTTGAACTAGAACTTCTTGCCGTCGAGGATAATTAACAATGTTTCTTGAACTAATTAGCTTTCTCACTTCTCTAGATACTGGCTTTAATGTACTTAGCTATTTAACAGTAAGAGCTGTGTTCGCAATGATAACAGCACTTCTTATTACCCTTTTCCTTGGCAAATGGATCATCTCTAAACTACAGCACTATCAAATTGGTCAAGTGATACGTAGAGATGGACCAGAATCACATCAAGAAAAAGCTGGAACACCAACAATGGGAGGTTTACTGATCCTATTTGCGTTTATCACCAGTATGATTATCTGGGGCGATTGGAGAAACCCATATTTATGGATAGTACTAACTACAGCTTTTATTTTTAGTGCAATCGGGTTTTTTGATGACTATCTAAAACTTAAAAGAGATAGCTCAAATGGATTGAGTGGTAGGCAAAAGCTTGTCGCTCAATCGATTGGGGCAATCTTAATCGGAAGTTGGTTGATTGGTCTGGAGTCTTCTAGCATAACAACTCAACTCCTAATACCGTTTTTTAAAGATAGTGTTATTGAATTAGGAGTTGTCGGCTTTTTAATATTGTGCTATTTCGTTATTGTTGGTAGTTCAAATGCCGTAAATCTCACTGATGGTTTGGATGGTTTAGCCATTATGCCTGTGATTCTCATTAGTGGTGGTTTGGCAATTTTTGCCTATATAGGAGGCAATTACAATTTTTCTGAATACCTTAACATGCCCTTTATGCCAGGTACAGGAGAGTTGTTTGTTATTTGTGCTGCATTGATAGGATCTGGTCTTGCATTTCTATGGTTTAACAGCTATCCGGCGGAAATATTTATGGGTGATGTCGGTTCACTCTCACTGGGCGCTATTTTGGCCGTTATTGCAATCATCGTTAGACAAGAAATTTTGTTTTTCTTAATGGGTGGCGTTTTTGTTGCAGAAACTTTCTCAGTAATCCTTCAAGTTGGATACTATAGACGCACCAAAAAAAGACTTTTCTTGATGGCTCCGATACATCATCACTTTGAAGAAAAAGGTCTACATGAATCAAAAATCATTGTACGGGCCTGGATAATTACTTTGATTCTAATTCTAATTAGCCTAGCCAGCATCAAGATTCGATAACTCAGATAGTTTGGCACTGTAAAATATTCGCCCATGAGCATAAAATCAGATAAATGGATTCGCCGAATGTCCCTTGAAAAGGAGATGATTCAACCCTTTGAATCGAACCAACTTCGCCAGATTAACGATAAAAAAATTATTTCTTACGGAACCTCAAGTTATGGTTATGATGTTCGCTGTTCTACTGAATTCAAGATATTTACCAACATCAATCACAACATTGTCGACCCAAAAGACTTTGACGCTCAAAGTTTTGTCGAAATAGATGCTGACGAATGCATTATCCCGCCCAACTCATTTGCTTTAGCAAGAACCGTTGAGTATTTCAAAATACCTCGCTCCACGCTCGTTATCTGTCTTGGTAAATCAACCTATGCGAGGTGTGGCATTATTGTCAATGTAACCCCCTTAGAGCCAGAATGGGAAGGTCATGTCACACTAGAGTTCTCTAACACTACACCTTTGCCTGCAAAAATATATGCCAATGAGGGTGTCGCCCAGATGCTCTTTTTTGAGTCAGATGAAGAGTGCGAAACCTCCTACAAAGATAGGGGCGGAAAATACCAAGGACAGACTGGCGTCACTCTACCTAAGGCTTAACTTATATGTCAGAAATTTCAAAACGTCGCACCTTTGCGATCATTTCTCACCCTGATGCTGGAAAGACAACTGTTACCGAAAAACTTTTGCTTTATGGTGGCGCAATTAAAACTGCTGGAAGCGTGAAAGCTAGAAAAGCTGCTAGCCATGCCACAAGTGACTGGATGGAAATGGAAAAAGAAAGAGGTATCTCTGTCACTTCCTCTGTTATGCAGTTTCCTTATAATAACCACGTCATTAATCTTTTAGACACCCCTGGTCACGAAGACTTCTCTGAGGATACCTACCGAACCCTCACAGCTGTCGACTCTGCACTTATGGTTATCGACGTCGCCAAAGGTGTTGAACAGAGAACCATTAAGTTAATGGAGGTTTGTAGACTTCGTGACACACCAATTCTTACTTTCATAAACAAACTCGATCGTGAGGGTCGCGATCCAATCGACTTGTTAGATGAGGTCGAATCGATATTAGATATTGAGTGCTCACCAATTACCTGGCCAATTGGCATGGGCAAGGAATTCAAAGGAGTGGTTCATTTACTAGAAAACAAAGTCTATCTATTCGAAAGCGGTAAAAATGCAAAAATTGGTGATAATACAATTATTGAAGGCATCGACAACCCTAAACTTGATAAAACTCTTGGAGTTGAGCTCTCTGCGTCTATTAGAGAAGAAATTGAACTTATCCAAGGGACGACGAATCCCTTTCATCTAGAGAGTTTCCTTGAAGGTAGGCAGACACCTGTTTTCTTTGGTTCAGCCATAAATAACTTTGGTATACAAAACCTACTTAACGGTTTTATTGATTACGCACCAACCCCAAAAGACCGTGAAAGTGACAATCGTAAGGTGTCTCCAGATGAAAATAAACTAACTGGATTTGTGTTTAAAATTCAAGCAAATATGGACCCCAAACACCACGACAGATTAGCCTTTATGCGCATTGTTAGTGGTGAATACAAGAAAGGGATGAAAGTTCTTCAAGTCTCAACCGGTAAACAAATAAAAATAGCTAATGCTGTCACCTTTATGTCTCGCGAAAGGAGTTCAACAGAAACCGCTTATGCCGGAGATGTGATTGGAATTCATAATCATGGCGGGATCGGAATCGGTGATACTTTTACGCAAGGTGAGAAACTCAACTTTCAAGGCATACCAAATTTTGCACCTGAACTTTTTAGACGCGCACAACTCAAAGACCCACTCAAAGCAAAAGCCCTTCAAAAAGGCCTTGACCAGCTCTCTGAGGAAGGTGCAACGCAAGTATTTAGACCGATTTCAAATAGTTCACAAATATTAGGAGCTGTAGGTATTTTGCAGTTCGATGTGGTCGCTCATCGACTCAAATATGAATACGGTGTTGACTGTCAATTTGAAGCAATCAATGTGGCTACCGCAAGATGGGTCAACGGATCAGATAAAGATCTTGAACAACTTAAGATAAAAGCAGGCAATAATATTGCTATAGATAATGCAGGAGTGCTGTCTTATCTAGCACCCAGCATGGTTAACCTTCAACTAACAATGGAGCGCCACCCCAACTTAACCTTTGATGTTACCAGAGAGCATTAACTAGTCTTCAACCAACGGCTTAACTACTTCAGCAATATCTTTCACTAATAATTAAAAAAGTCTTTTAAAGAGTGAACTTTAGGACTTAGAATCTTCCTCTTCCTCATCAGATTCAGCAATTTTTGCCACCGAAACTAGTTCTTCATCTTCAGCGATATTGATTAGTGTGACACCCTGAGTGTTTCTTCCAATAATTGAAACGTCAGCTGCTCTTGCTCTTACTAAAGTTCCCTTATTTGAAATAAGCATCATTTCATCATCATCTGTGACCTGTATAGCACCAACAACTTGCCCATTTCTATCAGAAGTCTTTATCGAAATAACGCCGGAACCGCCTCTTGCCTGGGTTCGATACTCATCAAGTTGCGTTCTCTTCCCGTAACCCTTTTCAGTTGCGGTTAGAATGGGGTCAGTTGACTCCGCCACAATTAAAGAAACTACTTTGTCATTAGTTGCTAACCTAATACCTCGAACACCGATTGCTGTCCTGCCAACTGAACGAACGTCAGACTCCTTAAATCGGATTGATTTACCTGCCGATGAGAACAACAAGATGTCGTGCTTACCAGCAGTAATTTCTACACCAACCAATTTATCGTCATCCCTTAGCTCAATAGCAATAATGCCGCCCTTTCTCGGACGGGAGAAGTTACTTAGTGAAGTTTTTTTACATGTACCACTACTGGTTACCATAAACACAAATTCCTCTTCACTAAACTCTTTGACTGGCAAGATTGCATTGATTGATTCATCTTTCTCTAGCGGCAGTAAGTTAATAATGGGCTTACCTCTTGATACACGCGACGCCATAGGAAGTTCATAGACTTTTAACCAATGAACCTTACCTGTAGACGAGAAACACAAGACCGTATCATGTGAGTTTGCTATGAATAGTTGGTCTACAAAATCTTCATCTTTCATTTTTGTAGCAGCTTTACCTTTGCCACCACGACGCTGGGAATGGTAGTCGCTCAGTGACTGCGCCTTGACATAGCCTCCGTGAGACAAGGTAACAACACGGTCCTCTTGTGCTATTAAGTCCTCTAATGTGAGATCAATCTTGCTTTCAATAATTTCAGTCATCCTAGTTGAACCAAAATTGTCTCGAATCTCAGTTAACTCCTTGCGGATAACTTGCATTAGTAAGTCGGGAGTTTGAAGAATATCAAGCAAGTTTTTTATTTGCTCTAATAGTTCATTGAACTCATTAAATATTTTGTCTTTTTCTAGTCCAGTCAGTCTATGGAGTTTAAGATCAAGAATGGCTTGTGCCTGCTTCTCTGACAATTGATAGTCACCGTTCTTTTGTAAGCCCAGTCCAGGCTCTAAATCCTGAGGCTTGAATTGAGCCATATCTCTTTTACCGATAAGCTCTTTTATTACAGAGCCCTTCCATGTACGAGAAATCAAACCTTCCTTAGCTTCAGTTGGATTGGCAGCCGCCTTGATGAGTTCAATAATGGCATCAATATTGAAAAGAGCGACGGACAAACCCTCCAACAAATGAGCCCGATCCTTTGCCTTGTTGAGTTCAAAGATAGAACGTCGAGTGACCACTTCTCTTCTATGGGCAATAAAGGAATTCAAAATTGACTTAAGGTTCATTAATTTTGGCATTCCATGATCAATGGCGACCATGTTGATACCAAAAACAGTTTGCATTTCTGTTAGTTTGTAGAGATTATTAAGCATCACTTCTGGTACTTCACCTCGACGAAGCTCGATAACCATACGCATACCATCTTTATCTGACTCGTCTCTCAGACCAGTAATGCCATCAATTTTCTTGTCCTTGACCAACTCTGCAATCTTACCAATCAGTCTGGCTTTGTTGACTTGATAGGGCAACTCTGTAACGACAATGCTTTGTTTGTCTTCTCCCTCGACATGTGACCTCGAACGTAAATAAATCTTTCCTTTGCCTGTTTCGTAAGCCTCACGGATGCCATCAGCACCATTGATTATTCCTGCAGTTGGAAAGTCTGGTCCAGGTAGTATTTCTAAAAGCTCATCGACTGTAACTTGGTCGTTGTCAATAACTTGAAGACAGGCATCAACAACTTCGGTGAGATTGTGGGTTGGTATATTGGTAGCCATACCAACGGCAATTCCTGAGGAACCGTTAATTAATAAATTAGGTACACGAGTTGGCAAAACAGACGGCTCATTTTCTGATCCATCATAGTTATCAATAAATTCAACTGTTTCCTTTTCTAAATCCCTGAGAAGCTCATGAGATAATTTAGTCATGCGAATTTCAGTGTAGCGCATCGCTGCCGCTCGGTCTCCATCTATTGAGCCGAAATTACCTTGACCATCAACAAGAGTGTTGCGCATCGAGAAGGGTTGCGCCATGCGTACTATTGTGTCATAAACTGCTGTATCTCCGTGAGGGTGATACTTACCAATCACATCACCAACAATTCGAGCAGATTTTTTGTAAGACTTGTTATAGTCATTTCCGAGCACATCCATAGCATAAAGGACACGCCGGTGGACAGGTTTCAGACCATCTCTAACATCTGGCAAAGCCCTGCCAACAATGACGCTCATAGCGTATTCCAAATAGGAATCACGCATTTCATCTTCTATCGTTACTATAGGGAATTTTGGTTCAAAAAGTTTTTGAGAATCGGTATCGTCAGACATACAATAAACCTATTAAAAGAACTAGATTTAATTGTACCCTAGATGGACCAAAAACATACCAAAAAATTAGCCATTTTAAGCAAACAAAAGGGGAAAAAAATGTTTTAATTGTTGCGAATTTTGACCGACTTTGCAAGAGCACGTAAAAGCTCTTCGGTGTCATTCCAACCAATACAGCTGTCAGTAATACTGACCCCGTATTTTAGTGAACTTAATGGTCCTACCTTTTGATTGCCTTCATTAAGATGAGATTCAATCATGACACCAAAAATTGACTCCGAACCATTCTCGATTTGAGAGGCGACATCAGCACCAACTTTTAATTGATTTTTATATTTTTTTTCAGAGTTTGCATGAGAAAAATCTATCATTACTTTTGAGATCAATCCCTTGTTTTTTAATCTATCACAAGTCCTTTCAACTTGCTCTTTAGAGTAGTTGGTACCATCTCTACCTCCCCTTAGAATAATATGAGCTGTTTCATTACCTAAAGAGTTAAAGTGACTAATGCCACCGTCCTTATTTACTGACAAAAGATGATGGGGGCTATTGGCTGAAAAAATAGCATCAATTGCAATGTCTAACGAACCACTGGTGCCATTTTTAAAACCCACAGGACAAGATAAAGCTGAAGCCAACTCTCTGTGAGATTGACTTTCTGTGGTTCTGGCACCTATAGCTCCCCACGAAATTAAATCAGAAAGATATTGAGGAGTAAGGACATCTAGATACTCAACTCCAACTGGCATACCTATCTCACCTAAATCTGAAAGTAATTTTCTAGCTGTAGCAAGACCCTTGTCAATATCAAAACTCTCATCCAAATAAGGGTCATTAATTAAACCTTTCCAGCCAACAGTTGTTCGTGGCTTCTCAAAATAAACGCGCATCACAATAAAAAGATCTTCATCCAACTCTTCTTTTAATTGCAAAAGCTTGTTGGCATATTCTATCGCAGCCTTGGTATCATGAATCGAGCAAGGCCCAACAAGAACCATAAGGCGCTTGTCCTCACCATAAAGTATCTCTTTAATAACTTGTCTAGCGCTAAAAACACCCTTTGAAGCCTTCGAAGACTGAGGAAATTCTTTTATTAGGGTGTTTGGTGACACCATAGGCGCGCTCGATATTATCCGAACGTTGTCAGTACTGTATTTCATGGGCATTATTTTTTATTTGTAATCATTGCATATGCAGAATGATTATGAATCGATTCAAAATTTTCTGACTCAAGGCAATAGTAATCAATTTTTTCATTGTTATTTAACTCAACAGCGATATCTCTTACTATATCTTCAACAAAGGCAGGATTGTCATAGGCTCTCTCAGTAACAACTTTTTCGTCCTCACGTTTCAAAATGGCGTAGAGCTCACTCGAGGCTTTTTGTTCTGCCAAGTCAATTAAATCCTCTAAATATAGGTCAACCCCTTCTACGGCTGTAGCTTCTATTGTTATGTGTGATCTTTGATTATGTGCACCGTATTTTGCAATGCTTTTTGAGCATGGACATAGGCTTGTAACGGGTACAACAACCTTAATCGATAAATCAGTTTTGCCATCAATAATTTTACCGCTCAAGGTAGCATGGTAATCCAACAAGCTTTCAACACCTGAGGATGGAGCGGATTTTTTACGAAAAAATGGAAAATCAACAATAATATGAGAACTTTTTGAGTTAAGCTTATCAGCCACCGCCTGAACTAAATCCATGAAAGTTTGCACGCTAAATGCGCACTCTTTTTCGTTTAATATTTCAACAAATCTTGACATATGAGTACCCTTAACATTTTCCGGCAACCTAACAGTCATTGTAAAATTAGCGACAGACGGAAACGACTCTTGATCACGATTAATAAAATTAATGGGGTGCAATATATCCTTAATACCCACTTCATTAATGACAATATTGCGAATATCTGTAGTGTTTTGAGTGTCAGGCAGGTGTTTTCTTTGCATTTTCATTATTCCGAATAAGTGACCGCAGATCTTGGCGTTTCCCAAATTAAGACTTCTTTCACTTTAACATTTTCATCATTTATCAATACACCAATCTCGTCAAAAAAATATTTTGCTATATTTTCTGCTGTTGGGTTGAGGACATCAAAAGGCTTAATTTCATTCAAATATTGGTGGTCCAACCTTTTAGCCACCGCCTTGGTTTGCTTCTTAATTTCCCGAAAATCTATTGCAATCCCTGATTCATCAAGTACTTGTGAAGAGACCATCACTTCTACTTGCCAATTATGTCCGTGAAGTCTCGAACAATCGCCAGGATAATCACGCAGAGAATGGGCTGATGCGAAGTCTGTTACAATTTTTAGGACGAACATTTTCGGAAAAATTGATAAAAAAGAGGATTATACCTGTTTGAAACTCAGAATTACACCTAGAATCAGTGCTAGATTAGTCTTCTGCCTCGATATACTTAATGTTTGTTACATAACCGGGCCTTAGTTCTTTTCCACGTCTAGAACGATGACCAAGAAAGTGAATCCAATCCTCAGGCTTATAAATTGGCTTTCTCTTTCCATAATATACTCGCAACTTTTGAGTTTCATTAAGGGCGCAAAGACCGGTAACAATTTCTTTTCTAGCAATCAAATCGTCAGCTGGAATCTGGATTAGCTTATTACCCTTGCCCTTCGAGAGCAGGGGTAGTTCAGCCATTGGAAATATAAGCAACCTTCCTCTATTGGTAGCAACAGCAACGAATTGACTCTCAGGATCATCAACCAGTACGATTTTCATAACTTTGGATTTATTAGGCAATGTGATGGCGTTTCTGCCAGACTTGGTTTTAGATTGAAGGTTACCTAGGTTAGATATAAATCCATATCCTACATCTGAGGCAAGCAGGACAAGTTGCTCATCATCACCCATCACCACATCTATAAATTCAGCCCCTATAGGAGGTGTCAATCGCCCAGTTAATGGCTCACCTTGGCCTCTTGCACTCGGCAGGCTACTAGCCAGCAAAGTGTATGAACGACCTGTAGAATCTATAAAAAATGCCATTTTATTGCTTTTTCCTTTGGCGTCTTGTAGATAGGCATCTCCAGCCTTATAGTTAAGTGAAACAGGGTCAATTTCATGACCTTTGGCGGCCTTAATCCAGCCTTTTTCACTTAATACTACTGTAACGTTCTCAGCAGGAACCATGTCCTGATCATTGAATGCCTGAGCAGTCGGTACATCTGAAGTGATTTGACAGCGCCTCTTATCGCCAAACTCTTCAACGATAACTCTTAATTCTTTCTTGATAAATGTTTTTAAACGAGTTTCACTTGAAAGAAGTAATTCAATTTTTTTTCGCTCTTTTCCAAGCGATTCTTCTTCGCTTTTGATTTTAATTTCTTCAAGTTTTGCTAAATGACGTAACTTTAATTCCAAAATAGCTTCTGTTTGAATTTCACTGAGCTTGAATCGTTTAATTAAAACCGGCTTCGGTTTTTCTTCTCTACGAATGATGGCTATTACTTCATCAATGTTAAGGTAGGCAATCAATAAGCCCTCAAGAATATGTAATCTCTCCAAAATTTTATTGAGTCTAAACTGAAGTCGGTTAACAACTACCTGCATTCTGAACTGCAACCATTCCTTAAGTAATGGAATGAGAGGCTTAACCTGTGGCTTGCCATCTAGTCCAATAACGTTCATATTGACACGGTAATTTTTTTCAAGATCTGTCGTTGCAAACAAATGTAGCATTAATTGCTCGCAATCAACCCTATTTGATCGAGGTACAATGACAATTCGAGTCGGATTCTCATGATCAGACTCATCTCGAAGATCTTCTACCAAAGGTAGCTTTTTATTGCGCATTTGAGTTGCGATTTGAGCAACAACTTTGGCGCCTGATGTTTGATATGGGAGTGCTTCGATAATTATTTCACCGTCCTCTTTGGTATAACTTGCTCTCATTTTGACCGAACCATTACCGGTCTCATATATCTGGTAGAGTTCATTTTTAGTGTTGACAATATAGGCATTTGTTGGATAATCAGGAGCGGGTAATATGTTTAGTAGAGTATCCAAATCAGTGGAAGGTTTTTCCAGCAATTGAATACAAGCTGTCACAATCTCGATAAGATTATGGGGCGGCATATCTGTTGCCATACCAACAGCAATTCCTGATGTTCCATTAAGTAACAGGTTTGGAATCTGTGCGGGTAATTGTTGTGGCTCCTGAATTGTGCCATCAAAATTATCGGTCCAATCGACGGTACCTAGATTAATTTCACTGAGAAGTAGGTCAGCGTATGGAGACAACTTGGATTCGGTATATCTCATTGCGGCAAATGACTTAGGATCATCTGGAGCACCCCAGTTTCCCTGTCCATCAATAAAAGGATATCGGTAAGAAAACGGTTGAGCCATCAAAACCATAGCTTCATAACAGGCACTATCGCCATGAGGATGGAATTTACCCAAGACGTCACCAACAGTTCTTGCTGACTTCTTAAACTTTGCTGTGGATTTCAAACCAAGCTCGCTCATCGCGTAGATAATGCGTCTTTGAACCGGTTTTAAGCCATCTCCAATAAAGGGAAGCGCGCGATCAAGGATGACATACATTGAATAATCAAGATAAGCGCGCTCACTATAGACTCCAACGCTTTGTCTTTCAATGCCGTTTTGGCTCATTCTTTCCTTAATTATTTTCTAAATGAAAATCACACATAATATATCTATGTGAATTGTCGTTATTTTAATTCAACTCAGTGGTCAGTTATGATTAATTAGTTACAAGTAGTATGATTTACTAACCCGGTGGCCAAGACATCTGACGACCACCCAAACAATGCAGGTGAATATGAAAAACACTCTGACAACCATCGCTATTGCAATTCATAACGAGTCGATAACCTTGCTCAGCAAAGCCACGCTCTTTGGCAACTTCTGATGCCGTTATACTAAGCTTTCCTAATAACGCTTCATCTGTAGCATCGTTAGGGGTAGATATATGCTCCTTAGGTATTACCAAAAAATGTTCTGGCGCTTGCGCGTTAACATCCTTAAATGCAAGGACAGCATCATCCTCATAAAGCTTATCAGCAGGAATATCACCATTTACTATAGAACAAAAAATACAATTTTCCATATCATTATTTTAAAAACTTATTCTTGAACAATTATTGTTATTCAAAAGAACTTATAATCAAGGTTAAGTTTAACTAATATTAAAGGATACAGTATATGCTTTCAAATTCAAGTATAGAAACACTGTTTACAAAGGCAAGAAGTCAAAACGGTTGGTTGGACAAAGATATCACTGATGAGCAAATCCACCAACTTTATGATTTACTGAAGTTTGGCCCCACTTCGGCTAATTCTTGCCCAGCTCGCTTTACATTTATTCGCACTCAAGAGGCCAAAGAAAGACTCAAGCCTTATTTGGATACTGGAAATATCAATAAATCGATGAGTGCACCTGCCGTGGCAATTATTAGTTATGACATTGATTTCTACGAAAAACTACCATTCCTTTTTCCTCATACTAACGCTAAATCTTGGTATGAAGGGAAAGAGCAAAAAATCAAGTCTACAGCTGAACTAAATGCTACACTACAGGGCGCCTACTTTATCATTGCAGCTCGTTCGATTGGCCTTGATTGTGGACCAATGATCGGCTTTAATAAAGAAAAACTAAACCAAGAATTCTTCCTTAATGAAAAAGTTAAATCGCTCTTCATCTGCGGTATTGGTTATGGTGATGACACTAAGGTCAACCCAAGGTCTCCTCGTTTAGATTTTGAAGAGGCTTGTGAAATATTGTAGCATTTCCTAACTTAATTTATATTCAGAAAAAATATTAACCAATTTACTTTCTAAAAAAGATTTTTGCATATCCAGCTAGGAGTTTTTCTCGAACTCCTTGCCACCATAGTGAGGACTTTTGCCGTTCTCCATAGCCTAACTTAACGTCTAGCCAGAGCATAAAATGGCGTAATCTTGTGCCGGCAAGTCGGAGACCTAATCTATGAAGCCAGCGAGAATAGTCTTTGTTGTAAGGACATACACGTATACAGATGGAACAATCGGTGTTTTGTGCCGTCCAAAATCCAAAACATTTTTCACCATCTACAGACCATTTACTAACGCCGCGAATATTTGACTGGTTGTAAGTAACGTTTGATGGCGAACCATCTGGAATAGCCTTTACAGGGCAGCCCTTTGTACAGCGTCTACAGATTTCACAGAACTCCTTGACACCGAACCTAATGGGCCGATCGTGAGCTAAGGGCAAATTTGTATAGACTTTTCCCAAACGGATTCGAGGGCCGTACTTCGGAGTGATTAACAAACCGTGTCTGCCGTATTCACCTAGGCCAGCCTTAATAGCATAAGGAATCGCCAAGGATGTATCATTCATGCTACCTATTGCTTCATATCCAAGATTGCGTATGTATTGCGCTAGCGAAAGTACGACAAGAGCATCATAAGAATACCCAAGGCCTGTTGCGGAACCGCTCAGAGCGGAGGGCACTGTTCTAACCAATTCATAGTCCATAGGTTGCGCAACAACGATAACATTATTTAAAGTATCAGGAATTTCAGCAGGCCTAGAAGTTGCACTCATATCGCTAAATTTCCTACTGTATTCCCAACGATTGTCGTAGTTTGTGATGCCCACAAGACCAGCTCCGAATTCTAGTGCTATTTTCTTAATTTCATCGCTTGCCTGTTGCTCTGTGCCCATATCGATTTTTTTATCTGCAACTGCAGTTAGCAGGGTAAATGCATCTGAAAACCCTTCCCTTCGATCGTCATCTTTATTAATTTCGGTTAAGAGATCGCTCACATGCCAGGCTGCATTTCTTAGAGCATAGTCTTTTTGCGTATAGCCGTCTGCTTTGCGCCAAGTTTTTAATGGCTCACGATAGGTTTCGTAGAATAGCTTGGTTTTTTCGCTTTTAATAGAATCATCCCACCAAGCTCGACGAAAAACATCATTTTTCTGATCAAATCTCTGAAAATCATCCAAAATCTGAAACCCGGCCTCGAGGTCATTTGAATTATTATTTTTTTCTATTTCTTCTATGCCCATGGTTATTTTCCGTATAAATTTGAACTCAGTATATACCCATAAGTGAATTCAAATCAAGAACCATCTAATTAACCAAGTTTAGTGTTTCGTTTAGTGAAAAACTTTTGCAATAATAATCCAACAATAATTAATACAATACCAACAACTGTTGAAGTCAATATAACTTCTCTAAGGAACATCTGGATAATTAATAATGACAAAAATGGCGTAATAAATACCAAGCTAGTAACTTTTGCAACATTCGAGGTCATCCTCAAAGCCAATTGCCAAACAACAAATGTAATTCCCATCTCAAAGAGTCCAACGTAAGCGGCGCCAATAAAACCATTCACTGAAGGAATCACAAATGTAGAACTAAAGAGGACAGCAAGGGTGATAAAAGGCAGACTAAATAGAAAAATTAAAAACAAACTCACCACGGTGTCATTTTTGTGTTTTGTATTGAACAACCAAAATAATGCCCAAATTACGGTTGTTATCAAAGCATAAATAACACCTTTTGGGTTATCAAATTGTAGTGACAAAAGATCGCCATTAGTAGCAATAACAATCACACCAAAATAACTAATGATGATTGAGAGAAATGCATTCATACCAATTTTTTGCTTTAGAATCGGGATCGATAAAATAACCATCATCACTACCCAACTATAATTTATTGCCATAGCTTCTTGTGCAGGCAATATATCGTAAGCTTTCAATAGAATAATGTAGTAAAGGCAGGGATTTAAGATTGCTAGAAGAGCACAGTGCAACAAATTCTCCATTGTGAAACGTCTAATCAGTTTTAATTTTCCTTGAAAAAGAAGAATCAAGAAAAGAGCTAAGACTGAAAAAATGGTTGCATAAAAAACCAACTGAACAGGTTCCAAATGTTCTAGTGAAAGCTTAAAGGCAGTAGCTACTGTGGACCAGAAAAAAATAGCAATAGCTGCAAAAAAATAGGCTTTATTTTGGTTTGAAATCGACATTGATATCTTGATTTAATTATTTAAATTAAGCGGTTACCTCATATAAGCACAACTGACAATTAACGCCTTCAACAACGTTATAGTCTGTATTAAATCGCTCTAAACAGCGCCACAAATTCCTTTCTTCCAGTTCTTTGATAGTTTTTTCATAAGGCAAACGATCCCATTCCTGGTCTCGAACAGTAAAACTAATATATCCACCAGTTTTTGTGACACGAAGCATCTCTGAAAGTGCTTCAGGTCCAACATGACCACAGGTAAATGTTCCAGCACAAACAATTGCATCAAAAGCATTATCTTTAAATGCAAGTTTTTCAGTCAAGTCAGCCAAACCAAGAGATTGATAGACATTTTTCTCCAAAGCCTGGTCAAGCATTGGCTGAGAAAAGTCAACTCCTACAATATTTTTAAATTTTTTCTCATTAAGTACTTCACCTACAAGCCCAGTACCACATCCAGCATCAAGTATTTTCGCTTTGGAATCGTCTACATACTTAAGTAATAGTTCGGTAGTGATCGAGTGACCAACATAGCCAATTACTTCAACAACATCATGGTCGTAATTATCAGCCCAAACCCTATAGAGTTCTTCTAACTCTTCTTGGTTAGTGGTATGCAGTGCATTAAAAACTGTTGGATGCATGCTGTCAGTATTTTGCAAAAGTTTCCCCAGGAAATATCAAAAATAAACCACTCTGGTGATTCAAATTACACCAACCAGAAACGCTCATATCCTAACATAGGGTCAAGATGAGTCAATATATGTAATAAAACACAAAATACTATACTATCACGCTTTTCTATTCAAAGCATAGCAATACAGTGCAAGACCAATCCATACTCCAACAAATCCAATTAGTTGGTCAACGTTAACTGGCTCGTCGTGCAATAAATACCCAACTAAAAACTGAATTGTAGGAGTAAGAAAAAACAGTATACCCACTGTTGTCATAGGCAGCAGTTTTGCTCCAATAGTAAAAAGTGCTAAAGGAACAACAGTAACAAGGCCCGCCAAGATTAATAAAACGTCTGTAGTTAAATTGACATTAAGAAAAGAGACTTCTTGAGAAAAATACATCCAAATTGTGAATACAAAGGCTACTGGTAAAAGTAATAAAGTTTCTATATAAAGGCCAGGCACTGCCGAAGTAACCATTGCTTTTCTCGCAAGCCCGTAGAAAGCGAAACTGACTCCAAGGACAAAACCCAACCATGGAAAGGAGTCACTACTAAACACATAATACAAAGCTCCTACTGATGCAAACAGAGCTGAACACTGCTTCAACCTGGAAATTCTTTCATGGAAAAAAATATAACCCCCTATCATGCTTATGACCGGTGCCAGAAAATAACCCATAGAACCTTCAACTACTCTTCCAAGGTTTACAGCAACAATGTAAGCCCCCCAATTAATGGTTATCAGAGTAGCTGTCAACAACAAGAAAAGTAACTCTTTACGAGAGTTGATAGATTCCTTGAAATTAGTATGCCAACTTGATTTCAAGTAGACGATTACAAAAAGAATAGGCACAGCCCAAACCACTCTGTGGAGTAGAACTTCCGAAGGGTTCACATGATTTAATAACGCCCAATAAATAGGAAATAAACCCCAAAGAAGATAACCCGATATGATAAGTACAATACCCCTATTCATGAAGTTCTTCCCTCTTGTAAAGAAACGGTTGGCTATTGAAGATTAAACGGAGAGTTACTTAGAGATCTATCGTTTGTAATAATTTTTTTCAGAATCATTATTGCTGGAGCTATCAATGTCTTTAGTGTTGTCACTGATTTCATGCAATGTTTCATTAATACGAAATAGGACAACAACAAGCTCACAGGCTACTCGTGAAGCGAGAGAACCGCCGACAACCCAAACCAAGCCACGAAAGAAATCACCCTCAAATATATCCCCAATCCCTTTTGTTATAAATGCAAACAATAATATCCAATAGAAAATCGTAAGTAACTTGGGGGTCACCATTTCCTCTAGATAAAAAATGTAGTGTTTATCTAGTTTATCTAGTTTCTCAAGCGAAGGCTTGGTAGCTTTTTTTATACTATCCCATACTTCTTCGATGTTCATTTTTTATCCCTAAAAACCATGTAAATAGAACTATTATAATACGCAAGAGCATAAAGGTTGAAGCAAACATAGTGAGTTTTCATATTTTATAAAACAAAAAAAGGCCCATCTGAGATGGGCCTTGTTTAACTTGAAGTATAAATATTTATTAATGCATTGCTACTGATGTGAATGCACCACCAACAATTTCTTCCTCTGAGTAGGAGCCTTTCGCTTCACCTACTGCAGTGAATTCAACGCCTGAAGCACCGACGTAGTCAACTTCTAGGCCACCTGAAATATATTTCAAGCATTCGCCTAATTCACCAACATTACATTGAACACCAGGAGCATTAGCAACATTCATGACCTGTGCCTGAATAGCTGCTCTATCTGTACCACCTGCTGCCTGTGATGCTAGGATAATCAAAGCCATTGCATCATATGCTGTATCAGAAAATACTCCGGAACCATCAACACCACCAGCCGCGGCAACAGTTGCCCAGCCGGCAGCAAGAGTTGCATCAGGTGCAGGCTTTGTTCCCCATGAACCATCTGCAACCAAAGCTGCAGTTGTATCACTCATCATACCGTCTGCAAAGACGTAATCAGTAAATGCACCGGTATCTTCTGATGCGGTAAGGATTCCCTTACCACCTGTATCAGCATAACCAAAAACAGCCAGTGTGGCGGAACCAGCAGCAGCAAGTGCTGCTACGTCAGCAGAGTAGTCGGCTTTATCGTCTTCATGAGCTGCCATAATACTAACAGTTCCTCCTGCAGCCTCATATTGAGTAGCAAAAGAGTCAGCTAAGCCTTTACCGTAGTCACTGTTTGTGTAAGTAACTGCCATATCAGTAATTCCTCTAGTCATTGCAGCAGCAACAAGAGCTGCAGCTTGTCCAGAGTCTGAACCTGAAGTTCTAAACATCCAACCATTATCTTCTAAAGCCGATAATGCCGGAGAAGTGGCAGAAGGTGAAATGTTTATAACACCATTAGGCAAACTAACGTTCATTGCAACTATACTAGTATTTCCAGAACAACTAGGACCCATTATAGCGATAACATTTTCGTCATTAATCATGCGCTCAGCTTCAGCAACAGCAGCATCTGCATCGATACATTTTGAGTCTCCTTGGACAACAGCAATCGTGCCATAAAGGTACTTACCTGAGTCATTTACTTCTGTAACTGCCAAATTAGCGCCCCCAGACATTGCAGGAGCCATTGATTCGATTGGCCCTGTAAAACCTTGTAGTTCACCAATATTGACTGTTGCAGCAATAGAGGTTGATGAAATGCTCAACGCAAGAGCAACACCAGCCGTAGTTTTAATAAGATGTTTCATTTTCTCTCCTTTTTTAAAAAAAAATATCTCTCTTCTGCCTGAACGTCAGGCTATAGAAGAAACACAACACAATGATAAACATTTTTTTGTGTTCTGTGTAATAAATATAAGTAAAAAATATCTCCAAAGTTTAGATATTATTGCTTTAAAGAGATATTTATAATTTTAATTTACATTTGTTTATTTTTTTCTGGAAGAATCCCAGCCGGGCTAAATCTCATTACCAGTAGCAGTATAGATCCCATAAAAACCAACTTTAAGAAATGTACACGACTTTTCATAAACTCAACAGTACTACTACCTTCCTGCATGAAATTACTGATAACTTCAACAGCCCAAATACCCATAGGACCTGACTGAATCCACAAAAACCAAATAATAAATGCCCCTATTACTGAACCAAGGTTATTACCGGATCCTCCGACAATAACCATCACCCAAATCAAAAAGGTAAAGCGCAAGGGTTGGTACGATGTAGGAACAAATGTTCCATTGTAGGTTACCAATAGCGCCCCAGCAACACCAACAATTGCTGAACCTATGACAAAAATTTGAAGATGCTGACGTTTGATATTTTTACCCATTGCAGAGGCTGCAACCTCGTTATCTCTGATTGCTCTCACTTTTCTACCCCATGGGGAATCAAGTGCAAGATTAGCCAGCAAAATCATTGCAACCAGAATCGTAATAAAGAGTCCTGAATAGCAAAGTTTGACAAAAACAACTGAAGATTCTCTAACATATTGACTTAACTGATTAGCTTGATCTGCTAACGGGAGTAACTCCAAGCTCGAGCTGTAAATCCAAGAAACCATATTCTGGAACCAATCAGAATTTTGTAAATTAACCTCATAAGGTACAGGTCTCGAAAGGCCGGCAACATTTTTTACCCCACGCACTAGCCAGTCTTCATTTTTTACTATGTAGAGGATAATTTCTGAAATACCTAAGGTCGCAATTGCTAAATAATCAGCCCTCAAGCCTAGTGTTATTTTACCAATCGACCATGCAGCTCCTGCAGCAACCAAACCACCCACAATCCATGAAAACATGACATGAATGCCTAAACCACCCAAATAGCCTTCTAGTGCAGGATTTACTTTTTCTATCACTTTTGTGGCATCTGAAAAGTAATATCTTGTAACCAAATAACCTATCAATACAACTAGAATAATTAACCATTTATTGAAACGTCTTTTATGTAAAAAAACGCCAGTTGCAACTGTTATTACGCCAAGTGTGAGTGCCAACAATATCTTAAGTCCACCTGCCTCAACAGCCTCAACAACAGGTTGTTGTGAGACGAGAACTACGCTGACACCACCTAACGCAGCGAAACCCATAATTCCAACGTTAAAAAGACCTGCATAGCCCCACTGGATATTTACACCAAGCGCCATAATTGCTGAAATCAGACACAAGTTAACAATACCAAGAACCAATGCCCATGACTGGTTAAAACCAACAAGTAGTAATACTAAAGCCATAATAGAAAAGCTAATAATAGTTCTATTAGTTTGCCAAATGTTATTTTGATTATCCATAGTCGTGCAGCACCTTACCTTTAAAGATTCCTGTAGGTCTAATTAATAAAACAATAACCAGAATTACAAAAGAGATGGCGTATTTATATTCAGTACCTATAAGTTGCACTAAAGAATTAGGATGCATTGAGAGTGGCAACAAATAAATTAAAAACTTCTTATAAGCGTAAGTCAATAATACTTCAGAAAATGAAATCAAAAAAGCGCCTGCTATAGCTCCTAACGGGGAGCCAATACCTCCTACAATAACGGAGGCGAATATCGGTAACAACAACAAATGGTATTGTTGCGGTGAGAAACCCTTATCTAGACCATAAAGAGCTCCGGCAATCGTAGTCAGAGCGGCCACCAATAGCCAGGTCACTTGGACTACCTTATCCGGATTAATACCTGAAAGAAGAGCCAACTCCTCATTATCTGAATAGGCACGCATCGCTTTGCCTGTCTTAGTTTTTTGAAGAAAATAAAAAACAAATGCAACCAACAGAATAGCAATCGTGATAGTAAGAAATTGGGAAGTTTTTAGTGCTATTCCTTGCTCAAGTCCAGTGAAAGCCTTAAACTCTCTTACACTGAATATAAATCTCTCACCGTCTGCAAAAGTTTGTGGCCTAGGACCAATAATAAATCTCACTAAACCACCAGTAACAAACATCACTCCAATCGAAGCAATACAAAAAGTGATCGTTTTTGGTTTTACTCTAGTACGATAAAATTTATAAACCAATCTATCCATTGATAATAAATAGATTGCAGTTCCAATTATGGCTATAGGGATTACTAATAGAGCTGTTGGAATACCACTAATTATCCAACCTTGGTTTATCATAAATCCTGTAAGTAAAATTACAATCATTGTTCCAAATGCCATAGAGTCGCCCTGGGCAAAATTTGAAAATCGCAGCACTGAATACACCAAAGTCACTGCCAAAGCACCAAGTGCTAGCTGTGAACCGTAAGAAATTGCCGGAATAATGACAAAGTTTGTCATTAAAGCGAAGGCATTAATAATATCAATAGAATCCGACATTTAACCTCCTAAAAATTTCTTTCTAACTTCAGGGTCATTAATCAATTCACGCCCGGTGCCAGTATGTTCATTACGACCCGATACCAAAACATAACCCTTGTCAGCAATGTTGAGCGCCTGCTGTGCATTTTGTTCGACCATAAGCACTGCCATTCCAGCATCTCTAACATCTAATATATTTGAAAAAATCTCATCCATCACGATTGGAGAAACACCAGCTGTCGGTTCATCTAGAAGCATCACAGAGGGTTGAGTCATCATTGCCCGACCAAAGGCAACCTGCTGTCTCTGTCCACCTGAAAGTTCTTCAGCTAATTGTCTACGTTTTTCATAAAGAATCGGAAAAAGGTTATAGACTTCTTCCATCGTTTTTTTGATGTCATCGGTTCTAAGGAAAGCGCCCATTTCTAAATTTTCTTCAACAGTCATTGATGGAAACACGTTTTTGTTCTGAGGAACAAAAGCCAAGCCCAGACTAATTCTCTCTTGAGTAGAAAGCCTTGAAATATCTTTGCCCTCTAGAGTAACTGATCCAGAGGTAGCCTCTAACATCCCCAATAGAACTCTCATTACAGTAGATTTTCCGGCGCCGTTTGGACCTACAATCACTGCCAGCTCACCTTTTTCAACTTCAACGGAGCATTCATGCAGTATCGGTACTACGCCATAGGCAGCTACCAAATTAACTCCTTCTAGATAAGCCATTACGCCGAAACCTCGGTTCTCAAACCTTTGCCTAAATAGGCATCGATTACTGCATCACTGCTCTTAATTTCATCTGGAGTACCTATGGTCAGAATTTGACCTTCGGCTAGAACAACAACCGGATTGCATAACCTAGAAATAAAGTCCATATCATGCTCAATCATGCAAAAGGTGTAACCTCTTTCTGAGTTGAGTCGCAGTATGGCATCTCCAATCTGTCTCAATAATGTACGATTCACTCCAGCACCTACTTCGTCTAAAAGCACCACCTTCGCATCTACCATCATTGTTCGAGCCAATTCGAGTAATTTCTTCTGGCCTCCAGAAAGGTTTTCTGCCCTTTCATTCTTTAAATGACTGATATTTAAAAAGTCAATGACACCTTCTGCTTTTTCTTGTAGCACTTTTTCTTCTTCTTGGATTTGCTTGCGCTTGAGCCAGGTATTGATCAAATGTTCACCCGATTGATTGGCTGGTACCATCATTAAGTTCTCTAATACACTCAAGGTTGGGAATTCATGCGCAATTTGAAATGTCCTCAGCAATCCCTTATGAAACAGTTGATGTGAGGTTAACTCGGTAATATCTTCCCCATCAAGGATGATTTCTCCTTCTGTTGGCTGGTATAGGCCCGCAATTAAGTTAAACATCGTCGTTTTTCCAGCACCGTTAGGACCAACCAAACCGGTAATAGAGCCTCGGTCGATGTGCAAATCAACACCATCAACAGCCTTGATACCACCAAAATGTTTTGACAAATTCTTAACTGTAATCATTTATTAATTAATATTCCTCAGTCGTTGTAACAAAAATATGGCAAATTATCCTTTATTTCTTATAGCTATACTTCTATACATTTAAGGTAAAACTTTCTTAAAAGTTTTAACCACTACACTTGAATAAACTCCTGCAGCAACATAAGGGTCAGCATCGGCCCAATCTCTAGCATCCTTAAGATCTTCAAATTCTGCAACAACCAATGAGCCCGTAAACCCTGCCTCACCGGGTTCATTGTTATCAATAGCCGGATGAGGACCAGCCAAAATAAGTCGACCTTCGTCTTTTAATTTATTTAATCGATTGATATGCTCAGGACGTGCCCTAATTCTTCTTTCTAGGCTATTTTCTACGTCCTGTGAAATAATTGCATATAACATTTGAATCCTTTAAAGATCTAATACGTCTTGCATGGAATATAGTCCATTTTCTTGATTAGCTAGCCATTGACAAGCTTTTACAGCTCCATTAGCGTAGGTCATCCGAGATGAGGCCTTGTGGGTGATTTCAACACGCTCCCCTTCCATAAAAAAGGTAACTGTATGCTCACCAACAACATCACCACCCCTGATGGAAGAAAAACCAATAGTTTGTTTATGTCTAGGCTCTTCTGTGCCTTCACGCCCAAACACTGCACATTCAGATAAATCTCTACCAAGTGCATTTGCAATGACTTCACCCATTTTAATTGCTGTACCAGAAGGAGCGTCGACCTTGTGACGGTGATGAGCCTCTACAATTTCAATATTTGAATCAGTGCCAATCACATTTGCTGTTGTCTCTAGGAGTTTAAGAGTCAAATTCACCCCAATACTCATATTCGGCGCAAACACAATCGGTATATCGCTTGATGCTTGGTCGATGACCTTAAGAGCATCATCACTAAAGCCCGTTGTCCCGATAACCATTGCTTTACCTGCATTCTGACAGATTGGTAAAGCATCTAGTGTTGCCTCGGGTCGAGTGAAATCTATAAAAACGTCGAAATCTTTTAGCGCTTTTTTTATATCATCTCCTCTATTGAGTATCGATCCCTGTGAAACATTGGGGTTAAGTTTAACAGCCCTTATTAAAGCTCGCCCCATTCGCCCATTCGAACCGTTTATTGCAATTTTAGTCATTTAAAGAATCCTCTATAAAGCCATTATTTTTTGTAATTTTGTCAATCTCTTTGAGCGTTTTAAGTAAAGTCGATATTTGATTCATTGGCATAGAGTTTAATCCATCACTTTTAGCAATAGATGGATTAGGATGAGTTTCCATAAAAATCCCAGAAACACCAGCGGCAACAGCTGCCCTTGCGAGAACAGGAACCATTTCTCTCTGTCCTCCCGAGCTGTCACCTTGGCTACCTGGTTCTTGAACAGAATGCGTTGCATCAAATACAACGGGGCAATTTGTTGACCTCATGCTAGACAAACCTCTCATATCTGAAATCAATGTGTTGTAGCCAAAAGAAGTACCTCGCTCACAGACCAATATCTGTTGATTGCCAGTTGTTTTAGCTTTCTGAACAACATTTTCCATATCCCATGGTGCCTGAAATTGACCTTTTTTAATATTCACGGGTAGACCTTGTTTGCACACATTTTGAATAAAATTTGTTTGCCGAACCAGAAAGGCTGGTGTTTGCAATACATCTACCACCGAAGCGACCTCATCAAGCGGTGTATCTTCATGCACATCTGTGAGTACAAAAACATCCACCTCAGATTTAACTTTTTCCAAAATTCTAAGGCCTTCTTCGATACCTAGACCTCGAAAACTATCTGCACTGGTGCGGTTTGCTTTGTCAAATGAAGACTTATAAATAAAATTAATATCCAATTCAGCGCATACTTTTTTTAAGTAACTCGCACTCTCTATTGCCAATGACTCTGACTCAACAACACAGGGGCCAGCAATCAAAAAAAATGGTTGATCTATACCAGCATGAAAATCTAATAACCTCACGAACTTCATCCAAGACTTAAATATAAAAGTAAATTATATTCGTTTAAAATAACCATTGTTACAAATTCAATCAAACCATGACTCAAAATACACCAGACATATTAAAGCAAATCGTTGCCAGAAAGCGTGAAGAAATTGATGAATCAATCAATCGAGTCTCGATAGAAAGGATGGTCGAACTGACTAAGTTTGCCGAAAATACACGTGGTTTTTATAATGTACTGGCTACAAAAGCCAACAATCGCCAGAGCGCTGTTATTGCTGAAATCAAGAAAGCCTCACCTAGTAAGGGTTTATTGTGTGAAAACTTTGATCCTGTTAAGATAGCAAGAAGTTATGAGAATGGAGGTGCCAGTTGCCTTTCTATATTAACTGATCGAGATTTCTTTCAGGGAGATCCCCAGAATTTAATAAAAGCGCGTGCTGCTGTATCAATTCCAGTGATACGGAAAGATTTCATCATTCATCCCTATCAAGTCTATGAATCAAGAGCGATAGGAGCTGATTGTATTTTACTCATCGTTTCCTGTTTAAAAGATGAAGACATTAAATCGCTCAGTGATCTTGCAATATCCTTAACAATGGATGTCTTGGTTGAAGTACATGACCTAGGTGAGCTTAAGCGTGCTCTTAGACTTGACTTACCAATGATCGGCATTAACAATAGAAATCTTCGTAATTTTGATGTCGATCTACAAACTACCATAGACTTGCTTGGAGAAATTGGTGATGATAAACTTGTGATTACAGAATCAGGCATTAAATCCAGGGATCACGTGGCATTGATGCATGAACACAATGTCTATGGCTTTTTGGTTGGTGAAGCTTTTATGAGGCAACCTGATCCTGGCAAACAACTTAGGGAGTTTTTTCAATGAACATTTCTGTTAAATGGATAGATGGGATGTTGATGGTTGGTAAATCTGATAGTGGCCATGCCATCGTAATGGATGGACCTCCTGAGATTGGTGGGGAGAATTTAGGCGTCAGACCTATGGAGATGCTACTGCTTGGAATGGCTGGTTGTACAATGATTGATGTCGTAAGTACACTTGAAAAAATGCGAGAAAATCTTTCTGATTGCCAAACCAAGGTAAGTGCAGACCGCGGTACGGAATACCCAAAAGTTTTTACGAATATTCACGTCCATTTTATTTTGAGAGGAATGAAACTTAACCCATCAAAGGTTGAAAAAGCAATCAAACTTTCAGCTGAAAAATACTGTTCAGCCTCAATCATGCTTGGTAAAACTGCAGTCATAACCCATGACTTTGAAATCATAGAGTAATGTATGGTTTGAATTTTATAAGTCTATGAACTTACTCAAATACTCATCTAAAATATATCCAGTATAATATGCCTTTTTCGGAGAGATGGCCGAGTTGGCTGAAGGCGCTCCCCTGCTAAGGGAGTATAGGCTTTAACTCCTATCGAGGGTTCGAATCCCTCTCTCTCCGCCACTCTTTTTTTCAATCGCTTTAAACTACTCTAAGATTAACTTTTAATCTACGTTTATAGTGATTGGTGGTATATTCCTTCATATGTATATAAGAAATTTCATAATTCTTCTGACTCTTTTTTTCTCACAGCTTTTATTGGCTGATGATTTAAATGACTACAAATATGAAAACTATAAAGCAAGTGCTGTTGAGGTTAGCTTTAACAGTATTCTTCCGAAAATGCGTGCTGAAATGTACGACGGAAAGGAAATTAGTGGCTTAATGTATAAACCAGATGGAAGTGGTCCTTTTGAGTCTGTTGTAATGTTGCATGGAGCAGGCGGTATATTTCCTTATCAACTTGACTGGGCAAGACAGCTGCGTGATGAAGGATATGTCGTGCTTTTTGTTGACAGTTATTGCAAAAGAAAACTTTTGTGCGAACACGACAGTGCAGATAATGACCCAAAAAGAAGAAAAGCAGTGAACAGATGGAAAGAAATTACTCCGCCGCAACGAGGTGCGGATGCTTTTGGTGCGTTTGAATATCTGGCTCAGCAGAACTTTGTTAATAAAGATAAAATTAGTCTAATGGGTTTTTCTTGGGGAGCCACCGCTGGAATGATATCTATTGACCCTAGGTTCTTTTCTCCTTCAAAAGATGGTTTTCACTCATTGGTAGCAGTGTATCCCAACAGTAGATATTGGAAAGAAATGAGAATGTGGAGAAGGATTACAGATGTCAATATTACAATTCCTACATTAATGCTTGCAGGTGAAAAAGATGAAGCTGAATCGATTGATGTTTACAAAGAATTACAACAATTAGCAGAAAAAAATATGTATCCGTTGACAGTTATACTATATCCAGACAGTTACCGTAAGTTTGATGAAAAAAGAGAAAAACATTCTGTAACAGTAAACAACATTACTCTAACTAAAGCCTACAATAAGAAGGCTCACGAAGATTCTATTAAACAGGTACTTTCTTTTTTAAGTAACTAACTACTTAGTACCAAAAATTTTGTCACCAGCATCACCCAAGCCGGGAAGTATATATCCCTTGTCATTTAATGATTCATCTATGTCAGCAATAAATAGGTCAACCTCTGGATGTAATTCTGTAACTCTTTTTAAACCTTCAGGTGAAGCAACTAAAAATAACCCTATAATTTTTTTACAACCTTTTTCTTGAAGCAAATCAATAGTTGCCAGTAAAGTTCCTCCAGTAGCAAGCATTGGGTCAATAATCAAAGCTGTTCGTTTATCTATATCAGTGATAATTTTGTCAAAGTAAGCTACAGGATTCAGTGTCTCTTCATCTCTATAGAGTCCCACAACACTTACCTTGGCATTAGGCACAAGTGTTAAAACACCATCCAACATTCCAAGGCCTGCTCTAAGTATGGGCACTATAGTGAGTTTTTTACCTGTTAACATTTTTGCTTTTATTGGTTCGCCTTGCCAACCATTGATTTCACAATCCTTTAAAGGTAAATCTCGAGTTGCCTCATAAGTTAATAAACTTGCTACTTCATTGGCAAGTTCTCGAAACTGCTTAGTACTTATGCCTTCTTTTCTAAGCAAGGCAAGTTTATGAGCTAACAATGGGTGTTCAATTGCGTTTAGCGGCATGATATATCCTTTAAATTATTTTCTTTGATAATGAAATAAGTTTAAGTTTAACATCTAATAGATGAGATTTTGCTACGAGCAGACAAAACAGTCAATTCAACTTAGTTATTCTTTGAAAATTTATGAAATATTTTGAAATTTGCTGCGTGTTATAATTCGTGTTTTTTTAATAATCATAATAATAAAAACTATGTCGATAGTGTTATTTAAAAAATTTCTGGAGATATTAAATGAGATTTGGTATTTTGGGTGAGGCTAAAATAGCTCGGGAATGGCTTGTGCCAGCAATCATCGAAGCTGGACATGAGGTTACCCATCTTGGACGCAGAAATCCTGGCCAAAAATCTTTGCCAGAGATTTATCAAGACGTTATTGAGACAGACTATGAAGGCTTGTTGGCAGAACCATCTATCGATGCAATTTACAATCCTTTACCAAACCATCTACATGTACCCTACTCCATCGCCTCACTCCAGTCAGGAAAACATGTGCTTTGTGAAAAACCTGTTGCATTAAATATAGAAGAGTTGTCTCAACTAGAAAAAGTAGCCAGTAAGAGTAAATTGTATTTTCAGGAAGCCTTTATGGTTAGATATCATCCACAGTGGAAATGGTTAAAAGAGCTAGATATCGGAAATATTCAGACTGCACATTTCATTTTTAGCTATCCACAACAGCCAGAAGGAAATTATCGCAATAGCAGTAGTTTTGGTGGAGGCCCTCTTTATGATATTGGTTGCTATGCGATTCTTACTGGTTGCCTACTTTTTGATGGTACACCTGAAGTCTTTTCAGCTTTCGCAAAGATGAATGATAATTTTGATGTCGAGAAACAAGTTGATACTGTTCTTAGGTGGCCTAATGGAGAGGTTCTTAACTTTACCGTTTCTGGCGATGCTGCACTTTGCCAAAGCCTACACGTCCTAGGTGATAATGGTTGGGCAAAACTTGATGTGCCAGTCAACCCACCTGATCTAACCTATGCATACTGGTCAAGGGGTGGACTAGAGAGAGGTGAAAGAATTAGTTTTCCTAGTTGTGACCAGTACAAACTTATGATTGATGATTTTGTAGCACAAGTTAATTCAGGAACTCCCTCAGATTTCTCAATTTCTAAGGTCGTAACTCAAACCATTAATGAAATACAGCGTAAATCGGGTCTTTTAGGCAAATAATTCTTTTTTAGTTGGTTGCAACGAATTACCATTACAATCAAAGTAATTCATTCAAACTTGAAAAGATTACTATTCGATTTACCTACAGTTTATCAAGGCACATGGTATCTTATTACAGCTATGAAAAAAGACACACCATTCACTGTCGCAGGTCGCAGCTTTCAATCCAGATTATTGGTTGGTTCAGGAAAATACAAAGACCTTGAAGAAACAAGATTGGCTACAGAGAACTCTGGTGCTGAAATCATTACCGTTGCAATCAGGCGTACCAACATCGGACAAAATGCTAATGAAGAAAGCCTTCTCGATGTCATTTCGCCTGAAAAATACACAATACTTCCTAACACTGCTGGCTGTTACAATGCCAAAGATGCAATCAGAACATGTCACTTAGCCAGAGAGTTATTGGATGGGCACAATCTTGTTAAGTTGGAAGTTCTAGGAGATAAAAAAACACTTTACCCCAATATTGTTGAAACAATTGATGCTGCCAAGACCCTTGTCAAAGAAGGTTTTGATGTAATGGTTTATACTTCAGATGACCCGATCGTTGCAAAAGAGCTTGAAGCTATTGGTTGTTGTGCGGTGATGCCTCTTGCCTCACTTATAGGTTCAGGTCAAGGCATCTCTAACCCCTACAATATCAAACTCATCAAGGAGCAATCCAATGTTCCTGTCCTGGTTGATGCTGGCATTGGCTGTGCCAGTGATGCCGCCAAGGCTATGGAACTAGGTTGTGATGGTGTCTTGATGAACTCAGCAATTGCAAATGCAAATAATCCACTGTTAATGGCTAGCGCCATGAAACATGCTGTTATAGCTGGACGCGAATCCTATCTTGCAGGTAGAATGATGAAGAAGGCTTATGCTAGTGCATCATCACCGATGGAAAACCTGATATAGTTCTGTAAAACTAATACCATGAATTTCTCAAAAAAAAATCAGTGTCATTGAGCAGAATGATTTATTGCGCTTGAGAAAAATTAGTCACAGTGCACAAAGCACTGAAATGGTAATTGATAACCAGAAGATAATAAATTTTTGTTCTAATGACTACCTATCGCTTGCCAACCATCCGCAAATTAAAGAAGCGTTGATTGAAGGTGTGAGTCGTTACGGTGTTGGATCAGGTGCTTCCCACCTAGTGAGCGGACACTCAGAATCTCATCACAATCTTGAAGATGCTCTAGCAGAACATACTAGTCAACAAAGAGCACTTCTATTTTCGTCTGGATATAGCGCAAATCTGGGTGTCTTTTCCGCACTGAGAAATGACATTGACTGGGTGCTACAGGATAAATTAAATCACGCATCTTTGATCGATGGGAATAGATTAATCGGTTTGCCTGTGCAACGATATCTGCATAACAACCCTGAATCACTTAAGAAAAAACTAAAAAAACAAACCGGTACTGGCTTAATAGTCACGGATAACGTTTTCAGTATGGACGGCGATAGAGCGAATATAGATGGAATTAATACAATTTCAGAAAAATCTGGCGCTCTTTTGATGCAAGATGATGCTCATGGCTTTGGTATTTTTGAATCAACCATTCCTGATCACTCAATCTATATGGCGACCTTAGGAAAGGCGGCAGGTGTAATGGGTGCTTTTGTTTCTGGAAGTAGTGACTTGATTGAATTTTTAATCCAAAAATCTCGTCCCTATATTTATACCACTGCCATTTCTCCAAGCATGTGCGTAGCGACACTTAAAAGTTTAGAATTAATTAAAAAAGGTGAACAAAAAGAAAAACTATTTAGCAATATATATTATTTTAAAAATTGTGCTGAAACTTTAAGCCTTCATTTCGAGCCCTCTGAAAGCGCCATCCAGCCACTCATTATTGGCTCCAGTAATAAGGCCTTAAGTTTGAGCAATAAACTTTTTGAGTCAGGTTATTTTGTGAGTGCAATTCGTCCACCAACAGTCCCTCCAAATACTGCCCGTCTGCGTTTCACATTGTCTGCCAATCATAGCTTTTCTCAGATTGAATCTCTTCTCCAAAAGGTCAAAGATGTTATGGCATAAGACGATTGGAAAAGGTCCAAATTTAGTGCTCTTACATGGATGGGGCTTTAGTAGCGATATCTTTCAAAACCTTATAGAAAAATATCAAAAAAGTTATTGCATTACTGTTATAGATCTACCAGGGCACGGTAGAAGTGATGACATTGACGGTGGTTTAGAAAGTTGGTGCGAAGAATTGATTCAATTCATTCCTAAGAAATCCATCCTATTGGGCTGGTCCCTAGGAGGCTTACTGTCAATTTACATTGCAACTAAAATTCAACTTGAGCACTTAATTCTTGTAGCTGCCACACCGAGCTTGGTTAATCATGAGAATTGGAAGTTTGGAATAAATAGTGAAATATTTCAACAATTCGCGATTAATTTAAAAAATGATAATGCCAAAACACTTAAACGCTTTGTTGGCTTACAGAGTAAAGAAAGATCACAAATATTAGAAATCTACGAAGCCATACAAAAATACCCTACAACTGATAAGGCCCTCAATATAGGTCTAAATATTTTGATAAATTCAGATCTACAGGAATTGTATAAAAAGATTGATATTCCAAGGAGCGTTATTTTAGGCTCTCTCGATACTATAGTTCCTGTTGAAATTGAGGACTGGTATAAAAACAATAAAACGCAAACATTTTTGTTACGTTCAGGTCACCTACCTTTTTTAGATAAAACATTTAAATTACCATCAACAATGAGTATTAGGTAATTCAGTTTCAAGGTTAATAAGGAAGTTGTTTTGGTATAATTTAATTATTCTCTTCTTTTGAGCAATTAATGAGTGCTTTAGTTGGTGTTATTATGGGCTCAAAGTCCGACTGGCCTACAATGAAGAACGCCATAGATATGTTGGAAGAATTTGGCGTACCTTATGAAGTTAAAGTAGTCTCAGCTCACCGTACACCCGATTTAATGTTTGAGTATGCTGAAACTGCTCAAGATCGGGGGCTTCAGGTAATCATTGCCGGTGCTGGTGGCTCTGCACACCTACCTGGAATGGTCGCCGCGAAAACAATCGTGCCAGTTCTCGGCGTTCCAGTCCAATCTCGCGCCTTAAGCGGCAAAGATTCACTTTTGTCGATTGTACAAATGCCTGGTGGCATTCCAGTTGGCACATTAGCTATTGGCGAAGCCGGTGCAAAAAACGCTGGCATTTTGGCTGCTCAAATTGTTGGCAATCATAATGATGAGATTCGAGAAAAAGTAGCTAAATTTCGCTCTGAACAAACGCAAGATGTTCTAGATAATCCAAATCCCGACAAATAATTTATGAAAATTGGTGTTCTTGGTTCCGGTCAATTAGGAAGAATGCTTGCTCTGTCTGCCTACCCTTTGGGCCATCAAATGCGCTTCTTAGCATCATCTAAAGAAGACCCCTCTTCACTTTTAGGCAATACATTCATTCAAAATAGTAGTCAAGAAATCATAGAAGAATTTTCTAAAAACTCCGATGTGGTTACCTATGAAAGTGAAAATACGGCTGTTAGTATTGTTAGGGAAATCAGTCAGAAAACGATGGTTTATCCTAGCGCTAAGTCCTTATTCACCAGCCAACATCGAGGAAGAGAAAAATCACTTTTTGATACACTCAACATACCATGCACTCCCTACCAGATGGTAAACAACCTATCAGAGCTAAAAATTGCTGTTGAAAACATTGGACTGCCAGCGATACTAAAAACTGCGACTGATGGTTATGATGGTAAAGGCCAATTTCTAATTCAATCAGATTCACAGCTTGACCAGGCTTGGAAAAGCATGTCTGGTGTTGAATCAATATTAGAGGGTTTTGTAAACTTTAAGCGAGAGCTCTCACTTGTTGCTGTTCGTGGCGTAGATAACACTCACGAGTATTATCCACTAGTCGAAAACTCGCACCATAATGGCATCCTTCGTCTTACAATTGCTCCTGCACAAAATATCAGCCCAAAACTGCAACAACAAGCTGAATCTTATATGCGTTCTTTGCTAGACGAGATGGATCATGTTGGTGTTTTGACAATTGAACTATTTGAAACTGACAACAACCTGGTTGTTAACGAAATGGCACCAAGAGTTCATAATTCTGGACATTGGACTATTGAAGGTGCACGCACCTCACAATTTGAAAATCATATAAGAGCTATTACTGAAACGTCACTAGGGGACACATCGTGCACTTATAAATATAGCGCTATGATTAATATTATTGGAGAACAAGGTCCTATCGATAAAGTGCTTACTCTAAAAAACGCTCACCTACATCTTTACAATAAAACAGAGCGCGAGGGACGCAAACTTGGACACATCACTATCACTGCCAATACACTTGATGATTTAAACACTTCTCTCGAAGACTTAAGCGACTTTATGCCTTAAGTGGGGCTCAATCCTCATTAATATCAAGAATATTTTCTTCAAAATTGTTGGCTAGCTCTTCATCAAAAAAACTGATTAGCTAGCTTTTCTTCGTAATAATAGGCAGAAAATTCACTCACTTCGACACCAGCTAGGAATTGCCTGACATGAATCATTTCATGGCACAAAGTAATAATAAACCTTCTTCTATCTAGTGACTCTTCAATTTCAATGAAAAACTTGCCATCACCCTCATAGTCTGTCCAGGCAAGGGCATCTTCCACTTTTTTTATACTTAAATCAATAGTGGGTTTTTCTTTTTTTGAAAACAAACTCGCATTACAGAAGTGAAATAGCTGCTGTGAAAGTTTTACTTGTTCTTTACTTCCGCCATGAATGTATAGCATTTTCAGCAAAAACAACTCATAAATTCTCTTTGTAGGCTATTAACGTGTTCTCTAAAAGTGTCGCAATAGTCATCGGACCAACCCCACCAGGAACAGGGGTTATTCCAGCAGCCTTGTCCCTAATCGAATCATAATCTACATCTCCGACCAGTGAACCATCTTCAAGTCGATTAATACCAACATCAATAACAACCGCACCCTCTTTAACCCAATCACCCTTAACCATCTTAGGAATACCAACGCCCACAACAACAATATCTGCTTGTTTTACTTTAGAAGGAATGTCCTTTGTTTTACTGTTACAAATAGTAACAGTACCACCTGCATTTAATAATTCCATAGCCATTGGCCTTCCAACAATATTTGAGGCACCTACTACAACACAATTCTTTCCCCATACTTTACAACCAATGTAATCAAGCATTGTCATAACCCCTTTGGGGGTACAAGGACGTAAATGAGCTTTGTTTTGCATCAACTTACCAATATTTTCACTATGGAAACCATCAATGTCTTTATAAGGTGAAATGTGCTCTATAACTTTGTTAGCATTGATATGACTTGGAAGTGGCAATTGAACCAAAATACCATCAATATGAGGGTTATTGTTAAGGCGCTCAACTTCTTCTAATAACTGCTCTTCGGTTGTATTTTCTGATTTAATAATTTTATCTGAAAAGAAGCCTGCTTCGATACATGCAAGTTCCTTATTGCGTACATAAACTGCTGATGCAGGATCTTCACCAACAAGTATTACTGCTAATCCTGGAGGACGCTCAAGAGTTTTAACCTCTTCAGCAATTTTTGCTCTTAGTTTTTTCGCTATCTCTTTACCATCAATAATGTTCATTTTTTTAGTTCCTTTTTAACTTTTATTAAATCATCTTTTGTATCAATCCCATAACCTGTAGAGCCACAGGCAAGCTCAACATGAATATCAACACCTTCGTTTAATATCGTCAGTTGTTCCAATTTTTCAGCCTCCTCAAGAATCGAATTATCCATCTGTGAGTATTTTTTTAAAAAACTTACACGGTATGCATAGATACCAATATGGCGACAACAAATTGACAAATCTATCTCTTCATTTTTGCGAAAAGCTGGAATCGGTGATCTTGAGAAGTACAAAGCTTTGCCGCGAGAACTATATACAACTTTGACGCAATTTGGATCAAAGTATAAACTCTCACTCTCGATTTTTTCACACAAAGTAGCTACATGCATACC